>CAKSOB010000033.1 GCA_934476545.1 uncultured Eubacteriales bacterium
CGCATTGCCACGGTGAATGAAACCGGCAAGATCAAGGGCAAAAAGGCAGGGACAGCAACCATCACCGCCACCGTTACGCTAAAGAACGGCGAAACCAAAACCCTCACCATGAAGGTGACCGTAAAATAAAAATATTTTTGATGCAAAATTAGGACGGGTATGCTATAATAAAAAGAACCCAAGTGGAAATCAAAACTAAAATTGGGGAAAGGAAATAGATTTATTTTGGAAAGGGGTCTATTATTATGAAAAAAAGAAAAATCGTATCTCTCTTTGCTGCTCTGGTGATTGCCGGCAGCTTATCCGCTACAATGGTAGGTTGTGGTTCTGATGACGGTCAGGATACAAAAAGCGCCGTAGTTAGCGTTGTGGATTCTCAGGCAAGCTCTGATGTGGACTTGACCGATGCAGCTTCCATTTTGAAGAACTTAAAAGAACTTACCAATACCGATATGACTGCTACGGTCAATATGGGCTTTGAGCAGGATGGACAGAGCTTGGAAACCAAGACCATCATGGACATGGTCCAAATCGGTAAAGAGAAAGCAAAGACTTCCACTGTTGTTTACATGGCAGGTCAGGAGCTTTCCAAGATGGAAAGCTATACTGTTGCAGATAAGGATCAGTATATTGTTTACTCTCGAATTAACGATGGGGACTGGACTGCACAAACAACAAGTGACGGTGGTTCCAGTGCAATTAAATCCGAGGAAGTATTGGAAAAAGCACTGAACCTGAAAGTAGCAGATGCCAAAGAAACCGTAAACAACGTAGAAGCAACTGTTCTGGAGGGTGAAATCTCTCTGAAGGAGATCGCTTCTTTGCTGGGTGATACCATTGCGGATGCAGAAGCAAAAACAGACGAAACCATTCCGGTAAAATTCTATGTGAATACCGACAAGATGGAATTGGTTCGTTTTACTTGTGATTTGAAGAGCGCAATCGAGGCTTCTCTGTCTGAATCCAGCGAAGCAAGCAGTGTAACGGTTACAAAAGCAGAGGTGGATTTTGTAGTGAATGCCTCCGGCGATGATGTAAACGATTTCACATTGCCAACCGATCTTCCGGAGGTAGAGCCGGTTGCTTCCAGAGAAGAATAAGTTGCCGATTACCGAAATAGGATTCACTGTAAATTAAATTTAAAACAACTGTTGTTTTTTCGACGGCAGTTGTTTTTTTATGTTCTTTTTTTACAAAGGCGGCACAATCCAATGGCAGGAATTGAAAGGAAAAACCATGCAATGGAAAAAGGAAGGCAAATTTGCCCGAACAGGTTGCCGGGTAAATGAGAGTAGTCCCAAACCTTTCGATGGCCAATGCGATTGACAGCCATGCCAAATAAAAATTCCACCGCTGTAATGAGGGCGCTGCAAAGAATCCCTTGCAGAAAAAGAGAGCGTTTTTTTCGGCTGATTCGGTCAATGCAACAGAGAGAAACACCGCCTGCCACCGCCATGGAACAATGAGTTCGTCCTCGCCATAGCAGTTCGATGATGGGATAAAGAATTCCTCCAACACAAAAGAAACATACTTGTCGCACAAAATTACCTCCCCAACGCTTTATAAAGTAGTGTGGGAGGATTCTTTTTCTTTATACGAAAAAAGGAATTTTTAAAAATCGGATAAAATTTTTCATTCGTTCATGCGCCGCAGAAGAAAGTGTGCTATACTAGAAGCAGAACAGAGCAAGGAAAGGAAGGATCGGAATGCAAATTCTGGTTACCGGCGGTGCCGGATATATTGGAAGTCATACCTGTGTGCAGTTATTGCAAGCAGGACATAATATTGTGGTTGTAGATGATTTTAGCAACAGCCATCCACTGGTATTAAAGCGGATGGAAACATTGGCAGGACAACCGATTCAATTTTATAAAGAAGATGTCCGAAACAAGGAAGCGCTGCGCCGAATCTTTGCAGAAACACCTTTTGATGCTGTGATTCATTTTGCAGGCTATAAAGCGGTAGGAGAATCGGTAGAGCAACCGCTGCGGTACTATCGCAATAACTTAGATACCACGTTGACCCTGTTGGAAGTAATGAAAGAATTTCAGGTACACAATATTATTTTCAGTTCTTCCGCTACGGTTTACGGAGATCCGGAGGTTGTTCCGATTACAGAGGATCAACCCCTGGGCATCACAACCAATCCATACGGAACCTCTAAAATGATGCAAGAGCGAATTTTGATGGATATTGCGGCTTCCGATCCAACCTTCCATCCGATTCTTTTACGGTATTTCAATCCGGTCGGCGCACACGAAAGCGGACTGATGGGGGAGGACCCCAACGGAATCCCCAACAACTTAATGCCCTATATTTCTCAGGTGGCAATCGGTCGTTTGGAAAAACTGCGGGTGTTCGGAAATGATTATCCAACCCATGACGGAACCGGTGTGCGGGATTACATCCATGTGGTGGATTTGGCGGCGGGTCATGTGGCGGCGCTGCAATTATTCCAAAAGCCCGGCGGACTGGAAATCTATAACTTGGGAACCGGTACCGGCTACTCGGTATTGGATGTGCTTCATGCCTATGAGAAAGCAGTCGGTCGAACCTTGCCTTATGAAATTGTAGAACGTCGGGCAGGGGATGTGGCAACTTGTTATGCAAATCCGGACAAAGCATGGCGAGATTTGCATTGGCGTGCGGAAAAAACACTGGACGAAATGTGTGCCGATTCTTGGAACTGGCAAACAAAGAATCCGAATGGGTATAAAGGAGAGAACACAGTTGAACTTCGGGCAGACAATTAGAGAATATGAAACAGAAATTTTAGACTACTTGGCAGAATTGATTGCCATTCCGTCGGTTTCTCATCCGGATCAGCCTTTGCCGGGCAAACCGTTTGGAGAGGAATCTGCACGGGCATTGGAATCTATTTTGTCCAAGGGTGCCGAGCTGGGCTTTTCTGTGAAGAATGTAGGAAATTATGCAGGACACGTTTCCTACGATTGCGGAGAAGGTGACTATGCCGCCGTTCTTAGCCATGTGGATGTGGTTCCGGTGGGGAGCGGTTGGGAAACCGACCCCTTTACCTTAACCGAAAAAGATGGCTTATTGTATGGTCGTGGCGTATTGGACGATAAGGGCTCGGCGGTGATTTCGCTCTTCTGTTTGAAGGCGCTGAAAGACCACGGTGTTTTGGGCAATCGTTCCATTCGCTGTATTTTCGGTGCAGGCGAAGAAGTGGGAATGTGCGATTTGGAGCATTATTTTGCGGAAGAACCGTTGCCGTCCCTTTCCTTTACACCGGATGGAGAATATGGCATCTGCAACCGAGAGAAAGGCATTCTCCACTTTACATTGGAAACAGAACAAGACTTCGGTGTGATTCATTCGTTCACAGGCGGTTCCGTTGCCAATGCGGTTCCGGACACAGCACAGGCAGTTGTAGATTGTACGCAGGAACAGTGCGAACGCTTGCAGCAGGCAGCAGAATCCTCCGGTGAGGATTACACCTTGACATATGATGCGCAGCTTGGCAGAGCGACTGTTGCCGTAAACGGAAGAGCAGCCCATGGCAGCAAACCGGAAGACGGACACAATGCAATCATGGTGCTGCTGATGCTTCTCTCTCGTGTATTTGTACCGGAACAACTTGGAAAATTGCCATCGTTTTTGGCTGCGTATATCAAAATGGAAACCGATGGAACTTCTTTATCCATTGCACAATCGGATGCGTATTCCGGTTCGGTTACGTTGAACGTAGGTGTTCTTTCCATAGAAAAAGGCGCTGCCAAAGCAACGATAGATATCCGCTATCCGGTTACTGCATCGGGAGAGGCGATCATAGAAACAATCTGTCAGCAGGCAAAAGAACACGGCGTGTGCTATCAAACAATGGAAAATTTGGCACCGCTGTATGCTGAAGCGGAATCTCCATTGGTTACGGTTTTGTCTGAGGCATATGAGTCGGTGACAGGAGAGAAGGCTACCCTGTATGCAACCGGCGGCGGTTCCTATGCCCGGTGCATTCCCGGACATTGTGTTGCCTTTGGGCCGCTGTTTCCGGGGGAGCCCAACCGCAGACTGCATGAGAGTGGGGAACATATGGATAAAGAATTGTTTTTCCGCCATGCCGAAATTTGCTTAGAAGCAATGTATCGCATGATTCAAATGGATCTGTAACAAATAAAAACCACCAGTTTACTGGTGGTTTTTATTAATGGCTGTATATTTTAAAATTTGGGTTTCTACGGTTTTATAATCAAGATGAGTGTCACCGGTAGATCCGGTGGTTTTTCTAACGCTAAAGTGACTAAAAATAAAAATACCAAGGCTGCCAAGTCCTTGGTATCCTGTCTTATTGAAAATGCTTTCCGTTTCCCTGTGATTTCTTTCGGTCAAGAAGCAACCACAGTAGCGGTGTGATAATGAGAAGCCCTAATAAAACACCACTGAAATCAATCAGAACATCTCGCACTTCTCCGCTTCGTTGGGGAATCAATAACTGAAGGCTCTCGTCCAGTACGGGAATCAGCAGTCCAAAAAACAGCGGTGTAAAAATTCTCGCCCACCAGTTAGAAGTTATCGCTCGAATCGTCATGCCTAGCAGCAGTCCCAATGCAAAATATTCCGAGAAATGCGCCAACTTTCGGATCACCAATTCCGAAACAAGAATGGGAATCCGCAGTAAATCAAAACAGGACTGAATCCATTCCACTGCCTTGGCGCTGCGAGAACCGGAAGCAGCACCGTCTTGCAGGGAGTTCCCAAAAATAAACAGTAAAAATAAAATTGTACCAACGACTAAGAATAGCCGCAACAGCAACTGGTTTCGGTTTCGCATTCGCTTCCGCCTTTCTGTTCCATCAGTCGGGGTTCTCTTATCACCCGAATTTTTCTGTACAGCGGCAAGGATGGGAATAGGTTCTCCCATCCAAATAAACAGAGCATCCCGGACGGCGGCATTGGGTTGGATTTGCTCGACAGGGAGAACACTCCGGACAATACAGTGACGCATTGCAGCAAGAATTTCCGGCATCAATATGTTGGCAATGATCTGCGCCGGTACAATGATGCAGTACATTTAACGCCGCATACTGCGAAGCAATTTTTCCGCCACAGCCAACGCCGTTACTGATGAGCAAGTGACGAATTCCCATTTCGGAAAAGCCTTCCCACCAACAGGATTCTGTTCCATGATGGGGTGCTTTTACCAGCATATACTCTTCTTGTAGATTTGGTGCAATGCGATTCATGGTTTCCGGAGTTGCATCACCTGTAAACAAAACCTTCTCTGAAGAAAGCACCAAACTGGAACCGTTGATTTCATGGCTGACTGCCATTATCGTTGCCCGATCATGCAGCAGTGCAGAAACTCGATTTGCCACACGCATGGTGTGGAGATAGGGAAGCAACCGATTCAATTCCTGCATCAAATCAAACAAATCCTCTACGCATTTCTGCCGTTCCGATTGATCTGCATCGGTTTCCGGTGAAAAACTTTTCATGCAGCGAACGTAGCTTTCACAAAGCTGCCGTTTCAAAATTAAAAAGCTTTCGGCACAGGAGTCATAGCTTTCCCGCAAAATTGCATTGCAGGATGCAATCAATTTCCGCAGCGTAAGCGAAAAGGGATAATTCTTTTCCGGCGGCCATAGGATGGTGTAATCCTCTTTATCAAATTCCAAGATATCTCCTGCTCCCAAGGTGTAAATCACCTCGGTGGTGGCAAGGTTGCAAATTTCCCGAAAAAAACGGAGGTTGGCACCGTTCATCTTTACGGTTTCACTTCCGGCACCCGTCACAAACGATTCAATCCAAATGGACAATTCCGTCAGCAACGGAACACCACGATGATCCACCGGACAGCAAGGAATGTAAATTCGGTCAAAATATTGCGGATCCCCTCGCAGCAACAGAGGCAACCCGCAATAGTGATCCTTATGAAAATGAGAAAGAAGAAAACTGCGTTCCTCTGCGCTGCCGTATTGGTCTTGAATCTGTTCCACATATTCTCGGAACAGGGTTCCATCTGCCAACCGGGGACGAATCGTACCGCAGTCTACCATTAAAATTTCTCGATACTTGCCGCCGATGACAACGCATTCGCCGAATCCGACATCATGCTGTTTCACCCATTGCAAGATGCCATCCTCCTACACTGCTCGGGTGCCCGTTTTCGGGTCGAACACTTCGGTAGCGTGTACCATCTTGGAATTGATTTTCTTTCCTGCCACGGTATACTTGGATGGTAATTTTTGTCCGGAATGACGGAGAGATTCCAATTCCTCGTACAAACTTTTGCCTTCGGATTCCGGCAACTTCACAGGTTTTGGCTGAATCATAGCTTTGTTCTTTTCTTCCAAGTTTTGAATCATTGCCATAATCTCTGCTAAATCATCATCCTGCGCCCGAATTTCTTCGCTGGAATAAGAGAACAAATCTCCGTCGGATTCCATTGTGGATGGTGTACCGATTTCTTCCGGTTGCGTTGCTTCGGAAAGCTGACGAATCCATGCTTCGGTTTCTTCCACAGTGCGACGGTATTCTTCCCCTACATCGACACTGCGGCTCTCTTCCATTTCTACTTCTTTTAAGATTTCTGCAACTTCCTCCGGTTTTGCCTCTGCATCGGCACCTCTCAGCAATAAGACACATTCTGCAAATAATTGTGCGCCACGCTCGTCCCAATCAAATGTTGACACCATAACATCCTCCAAATCCAATGAGGAAACCGCCGGTTCGATGGTTTCCATGGCATCCTCCCGAAGTTTGGCTTGTTCTGCGGTACAGAAGCAAACCTCGCCTCGGCTTGTTGTTGCGTAAATGATGGGCTTGCCGGACTGTTTGTCCAACAGGTCGTTAATTTCTGAGTTGACTTCCGAATATCCGGGATACAGCTTTAAGCTGGATTTTGCATTGCCGTCCTTGTCGTAGCTGCGCAGCAGCAGAATGCCACGCTCGTCGATCATCTCAACGGAATGCGCCGGAATTTGGGCATCATCATACTTATCGTAATAATAGGTTCTGACCCATTCTAAATTGCTGTCGTAGACAATTTTTTCATAGTGATGAAATTCACTGTCTTGGAACAGAATGGAACAGCCTTCCGGCTCCGATACGGAATACTCCAGAAGATGACCGTCTACCGTTTTTTTCCATCCCATTCCCCATTGGGATATGTAGTAGCTGTATTTGGTACAGACATCCCCGATGTAGTCTGTAATCACCTTTTTTTCTGACACGCCGTTCTCAAAAAAATTGCGGCGAATATTATATAGGCAGCCGTGTAGCTGTGTGGTACTGTCATATGCGGGAAAACAGACTGTATAAACATGTAACTTCTCTGTTGCCATGCATACACCCCCTATTTTAAATAATATTATTCACGCTCTTAGTTTTATTATATCAATTTTCCTTTTAAAATGCGGTAAATGTTCTTTAATCTATGGTTACAGTTTCGTAATTTGCTGAGAAAACACAAAAAATACTATCTTTTAGCATAAAAGTGTGCTATGCTTAATTTACAAACATAATAGGAGGGATTGCAAATGTTGCGTACATTTCTAGCCGCAGCGACTGCTTCTGAAGCAACCGAAGCGGTGACTTCAGAACCGGTAGTTTCCTCTGCAGAAGAAGTGGTGGAAAACACTGTAGAAAACGTTGTTTCCTTTTGGGATTCCATTTGGAAATGGTTTTCTGTCAACTGGCCCAGCTTTTTAATTGCAGCTGTCATCTTGGTCGGCGGTTGGTGGCTTGTTACACTGATCATCAAGCTAATGAAGCACACCATGAAAAAAGCAGGCATCGAAAAAAGTGCGATTACATTCGTCACTTCGGTCACAAAATACCTGCTGCGACTGATTGTAATTATTTTGGCGCTTTATCCGTTTGGCGTACAATTTGCTACTATCTTTGCGGCGCTCGGTGCTGCCGGTCTTGGTGTCGGTCTTGGCTTGAAAGACGTGATCGCCAACATTGCCAGCGGCATTACCATTATTATTACAAAACCCTTCAGCGTCGGTCACTACATTGCCATTAACAATGTGGAAGGCACCGTTCAGAAAGTGGAAATTATGTTTACCACACTGAAAACGCTGGAGAGTCAGGAGGTAGTCATACCGAACTCTACCCTGACTGCCGGAACGGTAACAAACTACACCTCTTTGGGCGTACGTCGTGTGCAGTTTGACTTTAACCTGCAATACGGTTCTGATCTTAGCTATATTCGCAGCTTGTTGTTGGATTTGGTCAAACAAAATGAAATGGTTTTAGACGAACCCACTCCTATGTTCGTTATTATCGGTCAAGCTGCCGATGGGATTGCTTGCTCTCTCCGTGCATGGTCCACACCGGAAAATTACTGGTATGTTTTTTGGGACGTAAATGAGGCAATCAGTAACGCCTTCCGTGACCAAGGAATCCGTGTTCCGTTCAGCCAACTGGATGTACATATTTGCAATGCGCAGGGCAACTCCGGCGGAGATCCTGTGGAAACAGCAAATTCTACCCAAAATCCTTAAACACAAAAACCTGTGGCGTAATCCACAGGTTTTTTTATTACCCGGATGTTCCGAGAAAAAAATGTGTCGTCAACACTGCAACCACACAACAAGTAAGATCCGCAAGCAATGCCGCCGGAATGGTACAGCGCAGCTTTTTGATTCCAACGGAGCCGTAATAAACCGCAATGGCATAAAAGGTGGTTTCCGTAGAGCCTGCCATGACTGACGCTGTCCACCCGATTAGACTATCCGGTCCGTACTCGTCAAAAATTTGCGTTAGGAGTGCCGTAGAACCGCTGCCGGAAATCGGGCGCAATAAGGCAAGGGGCAGAACCTCCGGGGGAAATCCTAAAAAAGAAGCCGCCGGCGCAATCCACTGGGTAAACAAATCTAAAATTCCGGAAGCCTTCAGCATGGTAACTGCCATGAGCAGTCCTACTAAGGAAGGCAAGATGGAAACAGAGGAATGCAATCCTTCTTTTGCTCCCTCTAAAAATGTATCAAATACTGGGACTTTTCTTACAATTCCAAACAATAAAATCAGAATGATAACTGAGGGAATAATGTAAGATGTGAACGTAGTTAATCCCCCGCTCATCGAGTGTGCTTCCTTGTCTTTTTCCGGTACAGCGCCATCACCAGGCTCACTCCTACCACAACGCCACACAAGGATGTGATCCAAATTCCAGGTAAAATTCCAAAGGGAGATCGGGAGCCGTACTGCATTCGGATTGTGCCTAAAAATGTGGGGATTAATTGTATGCTTGCCGTATTTAAAACGACAAATAAGACCATACTTTTATTGGCAATTACCGAACCGGCATCCGGGCGGGCTTTTTGCATCTCCTGCATGGCTTTTAGCCCAAATGGAGTAGCTGCGTTTCCTAACCCCAAAAGGTTGGCAGTTACATTCATGGTAATGGCACCCATCGCCGGACTATCGGGTGCATAGTCCGGAAATAATCTTTTTAGCACAGGAGAAAACAGCCGTGCCAAACACGTTGTCAGCCCACTTTTTTTCGCAATTTTCATGAACCCGGTCCATAAACACATCATCCCCATTGTAGAAATTACTAAATTCACAGCACTGCCCGTTCCCTCTAAAATGCCTTGAGATAGGGCTTCCATCCGTCCGGTTGCCACTGCACAAACAAAACTGATTATAATTAAGAATGCCCAAATGCGATTCATCATACGTCTCCCACCTTTCTGCTAATCTGTATGCCAATTTTTTCAAATTATGAATCCCACAAAATTCCATGGTTAGAAATATTATAAGCGTCCTTGACAAAATTGGTAAAAAAAGGTATAATATTTTTACCATTGAAATAGGAGGAAATAGAATATGAAACCAATTGGAGTCGTAAAGCGTATGGATCGTCTGGGGCGTATTTTGCTACCAAGTGACTTGCGGACTGCTATGAACATTAAGACCGATGATCCCTTTGAAATTTTTGTTGATAGCGATTGTATCATTCTAAAAAAGTATGCTCCCTCCTGTATGTTCTGTAATAGCTGTGAAAGTGTTGCTTCTTTTAAAGGGAAAAATATTTGTGCTACCTGCCTGAAAGAATTGCGTGAAATGAAATGAAACAAAACGCAAAATGGAATAGAAAAAGTCAAGGACCGTTATCTCGAAAGATAACGGTCCTTTTGCATAAAAGAAAAAAGCCACCGGTAGGCAGCTTCCAGTAACAATAATGCGATGTCAGGTTTTCAATACCACCTTTGAGGTGGCGGGCTAGGCTAGGGGTTGCGAAAACCACCGGCTTACTGGCGGTTTTTATTGGAAAAAAGAAACTTTGCTGTATAAACCTTCCGAAAATGGCGCAGGATAACAGCGGAGGTGTATAGGCATGAAAGAGCAAAACAACGCACATAAAAAGAGAAATTGGACCGTTCGCAGTGTTTACTTGGTATTGGCAATTTGTTTGGTGGCTGTTGCGGCAGCGTCGTGGGTCACATTCAGCAGCATTTCATCTACGTTACGCAACTCCTCGAATTTATCGGGGACAAAGGGAACGGAACCGGCAAATGAAACGCTCAGCGGCGTGAAAGAAGCAGAAGAGAGCGGCGCTGCTTCCACAGAGGAGTCTGCTGTAACCGAAACTGCCACCGAGCCGCAAACGGTTCAGATTCCCTTAGAAAATGGCATTGCCTTGTCCTTTAGCGGCACAGAGCTGATTTATTCGGAAACCTTACAGGATTGGAGAACTCACGATGGCACAGACTTTTTTGCCGAGGAAGCAGAGGAGGTGCAAGCTGCAGCCGGAGGAACGGTTACGGCAATTCGAGATGATACCTTGATGGGAACCGTTGTAGTGATTGAATCTGAGGAAACAGAGTGGTCCTATTGCGGGCTTTCCCGACCGGTAGCGGTGTAACAAGGAGAAACCGTAGAGAGCGGACAAGTCATCGGGACCGTTGGCACATTGCCGGCAGAATCTGCCGATGAACCGCACCTGCATTTAGAGGTTCGTCAAAACGGAGAATTGGTGGATTGCGAATCTTTAATGGATAGCGATGCTTAAATGACGAAAAAACGACAGGAATCCCTGTCGTTTTTGTGGTTTTGCGTGAAATCAACAGCAGTTACAATTTGTTTACAAATTAACCATAGTTTGTTAGCAAAGTGTCAAGCAAGATTTGCTATACTAATGACAGTGAAAGGAACACAAGGCTCGGGCAGGGGCAAAGGTTCCAACACATGGCAGTTTACCCCATCTGCCACCCTAAAGCTATCATAGCAAACCCCATTGAAACGGCAGCGAGTTGGCTGCCGTCTTTTTTTGCTTTTTTTAGGGAATAAGCTCCATTCATAAATTCTTTACGAAGAGAAAATAATTTCTTTTTGATTTGTTTGAATATTGGAAATAAAAACAAGGTATACTAAGATCAGTGAAAGGAATCCGACCAAACGCAGAGGAAAGATTCCCCTATCACAGCAAATCCCCCTATTGCTGTGGTTCCTCGCTGAATCAATAAAAATAATAAAACCCCAAAAAGAGAGCCATCCTTTTGTTTTGACCAAGGAGCAAAATAAAGGGATGGTTCTCTTTTGGAAATATATTGCAAAAAAATAAGGCGTGTTCTTGTATTCTATCCCAGATGTAATTTTTCGAAATTTGTGATACACTAGTAAGAAAAGAGGAGAAGGAGCATTTTAGAGATGAATGTAGCAGTTTATTGCGGCGCAAATTTCGGAAAAGGAGAACGCTATCGTCAGGCTGCCGAAGCAATGGGACATTGGATTGTAGAAAACGGACATACCTTGGTTTATGGTGGCAGCAATACCGGCTTGATGGGTGTTTTGGCAGACACGGTTCTTTCTGCCGGCGGAAAAGCGATCGGCATAATTCCGGAATTTTTGCTGGAGCACGAGCAGCCCCACCAAAATTTAACAGAGCTTTTTTTTGTGCAGGATATGTCCCAAAGAAAAAAGAAAATGGCATCTTTGGGAGAGGTATTCATTGCCTTGCCCGGTGGTCCCGGAACACTGGAAGAAATTACCGAGGTGATTTCTTGGTCACGAATCGGTCAAAATCCTTATCCGTGTGTGTTGTGGAACCTTGACGGTTACTACGAGCCGCTGTGTGCCATGTATCAAAAAATGACAGAAGAACACTTCTTTGGTGAGGATGGCGTATCCGACTTGTTATTTACCACGGATTTTCAGGAGCTGGAACAATTTATGCAGTCCTATCACGCACCGAAATTTCGCACCTATACATAATAAAATGACCGCAGGGCAACAGAGGTTTGAACCGATTGCCCAATTGTTAGATTTTAGGTCCAACTTTTTGGGGTCACCTCATTGGAGGGGGCTTTTTTTGTGGAATTATTCTTTGTTTTTTGCCCGATGGCGCTGTGCCGCCTTGATTTGCCGGATATCTCTCCCGTAGAAGGGCAGACGGGTATAACTGCTGTTCACACGGGAAACGAACCGGCGGGTGTAGTATTGTTCCATTTCCTCGGTGGTCAGGTTGGTGCTGATGATGGTAGGGCGGTTCGCCATAATGCGGGTGTTGATGAGATTGTAAATAGTAGCCGTCACAAATTGGGTGCGGAACTCCGTTCCCAAGTCATCCAAAATCAACAGGTCACAGGTAGCAAGCACCTGTTCGGTGTCGGCAGTGATGTCCCGACCAAACCGTTCCCGCTCCAAGGTCGTCATCAAATTATGCACGGAGTCATACACCACGCCGTAACCCTTTTGCAGCACCACGTTGGCAATGGCTAAGGAAAGGTGGGTCTTGCTCAGTCCGGTGCCGCCGAAGAACAGCAAACTGGGAGAGCTGTGGGAGAAAGACTCCGCATAGTGTTTGCAGAAGTTATAAACCTTTTCCATGTGGGCACGAGGAGAAAAGTTAGAGCCTTCCTCTACCTTGTCCGGGTAGTAGTGCAAATCAAAGGTGTCAAAGGTGGAGAGGGAGAGCGGGGTGGTATCGTTCAAGCGGCGGCATGCTTCGTTGCGCATCAGTGTTTTTAAGCAGTCGCAGAGAATGCCGTCTTGGTATCCTTCATCGTGGCATTTTTCGCAGGTGTACTTTGGCTGCAAATAATCCAAAGGCAATCCTTGTGCTGTCAACAGGTCGTCTAATTCCTGTTGCAGCGCTTGGTTGGATTCTCGCAGCTTTTGCAATTCCGCTGCGGCATTGCCGCCCTTTTTCAGAACAGCTTTAGCGGCGGCAATGGCAGTGTTAGAAAGCTGATGCTCAATCTCCTGGGCTCTGGGGCAGGTGGCAAAAAACGCCGCCTTGCGCTCCTCTGTTTCCAATTCATTTTCCATGCGCCGTTGGTTCAGCTGCTCTAACGCACTGTGATAAATTTCTTTGCTGTAACCCATAGGAACCCTCCTTTATTGCTTACCGTACCTCGGTGGTAAAGTCCATATTGTCAAAGGCATCAAGATCATAGGTGCGGTCTTGTGCATCGGAGCTGCGCTTCTTCTGCCGCTCTTCCTGTTCTGCCTTTGCTTGCTGAATGGTGGAGATGTGATTCTTCTGCCACCGCTCCAAAATTTTATTGATATATCCAAGCTGCATTCGTCCCGTAGCGTTGACGCAGCGTTCGTAAGCCTCCCGCACCATGTCGAGGGAAAATTTCCAGTCGAACAGCCAGCGCTGCGTGTATTGCTCCTCTCGGCTGCTGGGCGAGCGGTGGTCGATGCCCAAGACCGTTTCCAGTTGTCGCCAAGCCTTGCCCACTTCCGTCAGCTGATGGAGCTTCTTTTCCGCCAAATCGTGGGTGAAGATTTCGTCTTCCGCCCATCCCTTGGCAACAGCGTCTATGTATTGGGTGCTGACCTTGCCCACGCTTTTCACATACATCAACAGCATGATGAGAAC
>CAKSOB010000034.1 GCA_934476545.1 uncultured Eubacteriales bacterium
AATTTAATCGTTCTTCAGCCTGTCTTTGAACGCCTCCACCATTGCATTGCTGGCGACGGTAGAGGGCTTGAGGCTACAAAGCGATGAAGTCGCCGAAGGTCATACTGAGGCTGCCTGTGGATTGGCTGATGAAGTCACACTCCTATTGAAGAGCTTCCCTTTTGGTAGCGAAGCTCTGTTTCTTCTTGTGAATGGTCTTGCTCGTCCGGTCCGTTACCCGAATCTGAGACATCCAGCGACCAGTATCGCCGTCTTTTGTTACTGACATTTTTCTTCTTTCCTCAAGAATTAGGCTTTGATGGGATTATTCACTCGGTATGCTCGCTTTTTCTGGAGTCCTTTTCCAGAAACTTTGTCCGTTTTGTGATCCGTTCATCGCAATCAAGCTCCTCCGGCTCCGTGCATTTGATTGCGTTCACGGCATAGGTAACAGAACCCGGGCGAGTGCCGCTAAAAGGGCTTTAGGGATTCGGTGATTGTTGTGCCGGTATCTCTACCGTGATGGTGGTACCCTTGTTCGAGCTTTCCTCCACCCAGACAGAGCCGCCGTGGAGATTGGCAATCTCCCACACCAGAGAAAGTCCCAGTCCCGCACCGCCATACTCCCGGCTGCGGGACTTATCTACCCGGAAGAAGGGATGGAAGATGCTGCGTTGATACGCCTTCGGGATGCCGCATCCGGTGTCGGAAACACGAATCAGGAGCTTTTTCGGCTCCTGTGTAACGCAGACCCGCACCGAGCCGCCCGAACGATTGTACTTGACGGCGTTTTCCGTCAGGTTAAAGAGTAGACGGTAGATCAGCGCGTCGCTGCCGGTCAGGATGCCGTCACCCTCCCGATCCAGTGTGATGCCGTTCTTCTCCGCCAACGGCGCAAGATCCGTGAAGATCTCCTCGATCATGGGAGCGAGCTGGAGTTGCTCGTTCCGCGCCACCTGCTGCAGATTGCTCATTTCCAACAACGTCTTGGTCATCTGGGTCAGCCGCTCCGTCTGCTCTCGCAAAAGGGCGAGAAACTTCGCTGTTTCCGGCAACACGTCGGGATGCTCTGCGGAAAACAGCTCCAACTGTGCCTGCATCAGTGCCAGCGGCGTGCGCAGCTCGTGGGCGGCGTTACCGGTGAACTGCCGCTGGGCGGCAAAGGCATTGTTCAACCGCTCCAGCATCTGGTTGAAGGAGTGGCTAAGCTTCCGGAACTCAGGAAGAACATTTTCATCGATTCGCATATCCGCCAGATTGTTTAGCTGCACCTTTTCCACCTGCGAGGCAAAGCTGCGCAGGGGCTTCAGGGCGCGTCCGCTGACAAAGTAGGCAAGGACACCGCTCAATACCGTTACTACAGCCGTGATGTACCAGTTGGTCATGCAGAATTCCTCCTGCGCACCGTTAACCATGATAGTGACCTCCTGCCCAATCCCCGCTGTTTCTGGGTCAAAGAAGGCGGGCTCGCCGCTGATGGTATAGCCCTGAATGGATTCTCCGATGGAATCCATATAGTGGACACCGGAGGAGCAGATCAGCAGATTCATGGCAATGCAGGTGACACCGATGAGCAGAACGGTCATCAGCGTGATGCGCCACTGCAAAGAAAGGCGCTTCATGCTTCCTCGCCTCCTATCATATATCCCTCGCCAATACGGTTGCGGATGGGGTCGTAGCCCAGCGCAGCGCGGAGCTTCTTGCGCAGAGCAGAGATGTGAACACGAATGGAGTTGCTGAAATTATCCACGCTGTTGTCCCAGACATGGTCCATCAGCTCCTCCTGACTTACCGGCCTTCCCTGATGCACCATTAGATATTCCAAAATTCCCGTTTCCTTACGGGTCAGCGTTATCGCCTGCCCGTTGACGGAAGCAGACCGTGCCCGTGTATCAAAGGAAAGATCTCCGCAAGTCAGCACCACATCCTGCTGCGTGAACTGCCGTAGGGTCAGGCTGCGGATGCGCGCCTCCAGCTCTGCCAAATGAAAGGGCTTTGACAGATAGTCATTGGCGCCGGCATCTAGCCCCTCCACCTTGTCCTCCACCTCGCCACGGGCGGAGAGGATCAATACCCGCGTTTCTCGGTCAGTCTGCCGCATCGTGCGCAGTACCTCCATACCGTCCTTGCCCGGCAGGTTTAAATCCAGAAGAACCAGATCGTATTTCTCTACCCCCAACAGCTCCAACGCTTTTTCTCCGTCGTAGCAGTAATCCACACTATAGGCCAAGCGCCGCAGGCTGCGAACAATCGTTTCGCACAGGGCGCGTTCGTCTTCAATTACTAAAAGGTGCATATAAGCCCTCCTTATTTTATTTTTTAATTTTGATTATAGTAAAAATGGATAAAGTTTGCGTTAAATTTTGTTCTTAACAGGAATTTTACCCCCCTTGTGCTATGATGAATGCAGAAAAACGGAAAGGGTGATGAACTTGAAAAGGGCGATGAACTTCGGCCATGGGAAAAAGGCAGTGGCGCAGGTTGTGTTTTTGGTTGCCGGAGTTGCCATGCTATGTTTTGGTATTTGGCGCGGAGAGGCGGTGACGGTTTTGAGCAAAGCGATAAAATTATGTTTGGAGTGTGTAGGGATTGGCTAAGAAATTTTCGGGTGTCTCACAGTTTCTATCCCGCTTTCGGGGATGGTTTCAGGCGGGGGCTGCTTTATTGACGAACCTGCACCTGCCAAATTTCCTTAAGGGCGGGCTTTACCAGGGAGCAGGAAAAGCCGTTTGTGTGCCGGGATTGAACTGCTACTCCTGTCCGGGGGCATCCGGCGCTTGTCCCATCGGAGCCTTTCAGGCGGTGGTGGGCTCATCAAAATTCGGCTTCTCCTATTATATCACAGGATTTCTCATTTTGCTTGGTGTTTTGCTGGGACGCTTTATTTGTGGATTTTTGTGCCCTTTTGGCTGGTTTCAGGAATTGCTGCACAAAATCCCCTTTAAAAAGTTTTCCACAAAAAGGCTGAAGCCTCTGAGATATCTGAAATATGCCGTACTGTTGGTTATGGTATTTCTTCTCCCACTGCTTTTGGTAAACGATGTGGGAATGGGCGACCCGTTTTTCTGCAAGTACCTCTGCCCACAGGGCGTGCTAGAGGGGGCAATCCCACTGTCCTTTGTAAATTCCGGCATTCGGTCGGCGCTGGGCGCGCTCTTCACATGGAAGCTCAGCATTCTGATTGCACTAATGGTACTGAGCGTGATGTTCTATCGCCCGTTTTGCAAATGGTTGTGTCCGCTGGGTGCGTTCTACGCATTGCTGAACAAGGTGTCTCTGTTTCAAATGAAGGTGGACAAGAATAAGTGCGTTTCCTGCGGGAAATGCGCCAAAGCTTGTAAGATGGATGTGGATGTAACAAAAACACCCAACCATACGGAGTGCATCCGATGCGGGATGTGTATTCGTGCCTGCCCAACCAATGCTGTACGCTTCCGATACGGGATGGGAAGCGGGAAAGATAAGATTGTTGAAAAAGATAACGTCGAAAAAGATACTGTCGTTGCGGTGGAAATTCCGCAGAAAACAACGGAAAAAATAAGAAGGAGGAATCAGCATGAGCAGAAAGAAGCGATTGATGTCGGTATCGGTTGCGCCTCCTCTGTCTGCTTGTCTACCGGAAAGATAGATAAAGACGGGGAAAGAATGCAGTTTGATAGGACGGCGAAAGGCAGATGTATGTGCGGTGTGGACAGCAGCTGTAAGAAAGACGGTATATGTATGGGCGGCTGTACATACAACAAAGATGATAGAAATGGAAAGGATGAAAATAAGTTATGAAAAAAACAAAGTTTACAAAACGATTACTGGTGGTGCTGATGGCCTCTATGCTGGCACTGTCTTTGGCAGCCTGCGGAGAAAAGGGCAGCGAGGACAAGACGGATAAGTCAGGCAGCAAAAGCACAACGAGCAATATGAGCAACGGCACCGCTTCTATGACCGGCGAACCGAAGAACGCCGAGGAAGCGTTGGCCATGCACAAAGAGCTGATGGCACAGGAGAAGGAAATCCTGTCGAAAAATACCAAGCTTTGGGAAAAGGTCTTTTTGGCGGCAGATAAGGGCATGACCATGCAGGAGGATTTCAAAAACTACGGCGACTTCCTCCTTCAGACCATCGACTCCATCAAAGATCAGTTTACGGCAGATGAGCTAAAGCTTCTGCAAAGCGAAGGAGAGAAGGTTCGTGACATTGAAGAAAAGCTGACCATGCTGGAGAAAAAATATCCTGAGGTGGCTCAGAAATCGATAGACGGCGATATGAGTATGCCGGCAGACGACAACAACATGAGCAAGCCTGAGGATGGCAATATGAGCAAGGCTCCCGATAACAACAATATGCAAAAGTTCCCTTCCTTTGAGGGCAAGGATTTGGACGGAAACGAGGTGAAAAGTGACAAGCTGTTCTCCGGCAATGCCGTTACCGTAGTGAACTTCTGGTTCACAACCTGTAACCCTTGCGTAGAAGAGCTTGGAGAGCTGGACGCTTTGAATAAGGAGCTTGAAAAGAAGGGCGGTTCCCTCATTGGCGTCAACTCCTTTACGTTGGACGGCGATGAAAAGGCCATTGCCGATGCCAAGGATGTGCTGATGAAGAAGGGTGCAACCTATAAAAATGTGTATTTTGGCTCCGGTGGCGAGGCAGGGAAGTTTGTTGAAAATGTGTATGCTTATCCCACTACCTATGTAGTTGACCGCAACGGCAACATCGTCGGCGATCCCATTGTAGGCGCCATCACCGGAAAATCTCAAATGGAAACACTGAAAGCGCTCATCGACAAGACCATCGCAGCTGATAAAGGCTAAGGCGAACGGCAGAATTTTGAAAAGGAGGCTCCCATGAAGAAAAAAATATGTAAGCTGTCAGGCATTCTGATTCCCGTCATATTGACCTTGTTCGGTATGGTCGGAGGCTGGCTGTACTATCGCTATGTGGGCTGTGCCACAGGAGCCTGCGCCATTACATCCAATCCGTGGTCTACTTCCGGCTTGGGCGGCGCTTTCGGGCTGCTTCTGGGGCTTGTCCTGCGGCCAAGCGGCGAGAAGTGCCACACCACCGAAAGCGCAGAGTAATCCGACTTTTCTCGTAAGCAGAAAGGAGGAGTACACCATGTATCGGAGCGTATTACCGCTTCTTTTAGCTGCGGGACTGTTGTTGAGCGGCTGCACGGCCGGGCAGAAAAAAGAAGCACAGGAAACGAAATTGACCGAACAGTCCTCTGATATGTCCGGTGAGGAGCGTGTGTATATGGATACAACGGAAAATGTCATCTATCTGGCAGGCGGCTGTTTTTGGGGAATGGAAAAGCTGATGCAGTCCATTCCCGGCGTCATCGACGCACAGAGCGGCTATGCCAACGGTACCGGTGAGGCAGATGCCAACTATCAGACCGTCATCAAGGGCGGTACCGGATTTCGAGAAACCGTGCGGGTGGAGTATGACCCCCAACAGGTGAGCCTTGATGCACTGCTTTTGGCGTATTTTTATGTAATTGACCCTACGGTGGAAAATCGGCAGGGTAACGACGTTGGAAGCCAATATCAGACAGGCATTTACTACACCAACGACAAAGCCAAAAAGACGGTGGAGCGCATCGCAGAAATTGAGCGTGGGCGCAGCGAAAAGTTCTTTGTTGAAACAGGTCCGCTGAAAAACTATTTTCTCGCTGAGGAGTATCATCAGGATTATCTGGATAAGAATCCGGGCGGCTACTGCCATATTCCGAAAGAGGAGATGGAGCTGTTCTCAAAGCTCCGCATAGACCCGGGTGATTATAAAAAGCCCGCTGCGGAGTCAATTCGTGACAAGCTGACGGAGGAGCAGTACCGTATTACACAGGAAAGTGGCACGGAACACGCCTTTACAGGCGAGTTCTGGGATAAGTTTGAAAAAGGCATTTATGTGGATGTTGTAACCGGTGAGCCGCTCTTTTCCTCCGCAGATAAATTCAAAAGCTCCTGCGGTTGGCCCGCCTTTGCAAAGCCCATAGAAGCGCCCGCCGTGGTGGAAATAGAGGACAACAGCTATGGTATGCGCCGCACAGAGGTGCGCAGCCGCACGGGAGATTCCCACCTCGGTCATGTATTTACCGGCGATTCGGAATCGCCTAACGGCGTGCGCTACTGCATAAACAGCGCATCCCTCCGCTTTGTGCCTTATGCGAAGATGGAAGCCGAGGGCTACGGATACCTTCTATCCCTGTTTGATGAATAAGTTTGTGTTCTCCGATAATATATCGGATAGTGCCCCAATTGGTTTGCAACGAAACCCCTAAATTGCATAATTTTTAAGGCTTTCATCCTTTTTTGGACGGAAGCCTTTTCTTTAATATAAGAAAACAGCTCCCGGCTGGTAGCTGTTCACAATTAAGCAGTTTCTTTCAGATCCACTGTACCTTCATACAGTGTGGCAGTGTCATCCGAGTTGTCGGAGGTGGGCTCTTCCAACCGAGATAACAGAGAAGATACCTTCTTGGCGGAGGTGCCGAATTCGCTGATAGGTTCTCCCAATCGAGCAGTTGCCTGCGCAAAGGAATATGCGTTCGATACAGTTTTGCCACCCATAGGGTACGTCCAACGGACATCGCCTAAATCGTCAATCAGAGCGAACAGTAAGCAGGCGTTACGCTTCATGGCTTGATTCAGTTGGGCTTCATCATCCGGTTTCGCTGCAAAATGTACCGTCAAGCCGTAGGGGGCGCTGTCCGTTTGCAATTCAAATGTGTAGTCGCCCAGTTCATTTACTTTCAGTAACTCCAACAAAGCGCCATCCTTTGGGGCGTTTCCAATTTTCTCCACCCGATTTTCATACAGGGTTGTGGCATAATCGGGGCTGTCGGCAGTGTTGCAGCCGGTCATGGCAAAGGGTAGGGAAACAACCGCACAAAGAGCGGCAAGGGCTATCTTTTTTCTCCAATTCATAAAAGCACCTAATATTCCTTGGTAATATCTAATTGTAGCTCGTCAATTTTTTCTCGCAAAGACAGAAAATCTTCAAAGGCTGCCGGCTTGTTATTGGGGTTTCGCAGCAGTGCGGCAGGGTGAAGGGTTGCCATCATCAGAATACCGTTCTTTTCCATAAAGATACCGTGTTCTTTTGTAATTTTAATTTGGGGATTCATGATTTTCATAGCGGCAATGCGACCTAAGCAAACAATAATTTTTGGTTTCATCAAAGCTACTTGATTTCGCAACCAGTTCAAACAGGCTTCCTGCTCCTCCGGTAGGGGATCTCTATTTTGCGGTGGACGACATTTCACAATGTTGGCAATATAAATGTTTTTTTTCCGGCTCAAATCTACCGCCTCTAACATTTTATCCAGCAGTTGACCGCCTCGCCCTACAAAGGGTTCGCCTTGTAAGTCCTCGTTTTGTCCCGGGCCTTCTCCGATAAACAGCACTTTTGCATTTGGATTGCCCACACCAACCACCACGTTGGTTCTGGTTTCGCACAAGCCGCATTTTCTGCAAGACAAACACGCTTGCTCCAGGGATTCCCAATCTTGATACATCTTCCTCATCCTTTCCGATCATTGCTATTAGTATACCACATTGTAAATTTTTTGGAAACAGTGGGGAATAATTTTCAGAAACAGTTGCTTTTTTTTGCAAAATAGAGTACAATGTTAATTGTATATTCATAACAAAAAAGAGGGATTCCGTCATGAAAATTGTAGTTGAAACTTCAGCACGTCATATTCACATCTCAGAAGCCGATTTTTTTCAATTATTCGGTGAGGGAAAATCTTTGACAATGAAAAAAGAATTATCTCAGCCGGGACAATTTGCCGCTGAGGAGCGTGTTACCGTTATCGGGCCAAAGGGGGAGATGAAGGGCGTTTCCATTTTGGGTCCGTTCCGTCCGCAGACACAGGTAGAAGTATCTCGTTCCGATGCTCGGAAATTGGGGATTGACGCGCCGATTCGAGAGTCCGGTGTTCTGGATGGCACTCCGGGTTGTACATTAGTTGGTCCTGCCGGCGAATTGCAGCTGGACTCCGGTGTGATTGTTGCAAAGCGCCACGCGCACCTGACTCCGGAAACTGCCGAGAAGTGGGGCATCAAGGACAAGCAGATTGTTTCCTTGAAGATGGACTACAACGACCGTGCGCTGATTTTCGGTGATGTAGTGGCTCGTGTCAGTGCTTCTTACAGCGATGCTGTTCACATTGATACAGACGAAGCAAATGCTGCTGCACTGCCATTTGTTGCAGAGGGCGAAATTATCATCTGATGTTTATTGAAAAAGGCGGTTTCGAAACCGTCTTTTTGCATATTTTTCCTTTTCTTTCTATAAAAAGACAACGCCTATATTATAAGGAAAAAGAATCCGGGGGAGTTTACAACATTTTTTGAAAAATTATAAAAGAAATTTGCATTTAGGGGTTGTATTTTCTTTCCGGATGCGATATACTTAGGAAGTTAGCTGGGGAAAATAAAGCAAGGCAGAGATGCATGCATTAGGATATGCGGGCGAGCGGGCCCTGCGCGACAGAGCGCCGGGAACCATGTCAGGCGGGGAACCGAGCAGCATTAAACGGAGTTGCTCTGTGCGATGCAGGTCGTCTGTTCGTTCGCATATCCCAATGCATGGTTACCATGAAAATGGTCTGCTTTGCTTTTTTCTTTCTGTCAATAAAAGGAGGTGTTCGTTTGTATCAGGTGCTATACCGTAAGTGGCGTCCCACTGTTTTTGCTGATGTGGTGGGGCAGCCGCAGGTGACGCAAACGTTGCAAAACGAACTCTCTGCCGGTCGTATCGCTCATGCGTATTTATTTACCGGCTCCCGTGGGACAGGGAAAACAACCTGCGCTAAAATTTTGGCAAAGGCAGTAAACTGTTTAGCCCCTGTTAACGGGGATCCCTGTGGTGCTTGCGACATCTGCAAGCAAGCCAATGAAGGCTCTTTATTGGACATTGTAGAGATTGATGCTGCCAGCAACAACGGTGTGGACAACATCCGTGCCTTGCGGGAAGAAGCCAACTTCACGCCCGCCTGTGCCAAGTATCGTGTCTACATCATTGATGAGGTGCATATGCTGTCGCAAGGTGCCTTCAACGCATTGTTAAAAACGTTGGAAGAACCGCCTGCGCATGTCATTTTTATTTTGGCAACCACAGAGGTGCATAAGCTGCCGGCAACGATTTTATCCCGTTGCCAACGGTTTGATTTTCGACGGATTCCGCCTGCGGATATTTCCAATCGACTTCGCTACATTGCGGAGCAAGAGGGTGCCACACTGGAGGAAGAAGCCGGATTGCTGATTGCCCGACTTGCCGATGGCGCGCTGCGAGATGCTCTGTCTTTGTTAGATCAGTGCATCGGTATCAATTCAACCGTTACGGTGGAAGTGGTGCAGCAAACAGTTGGTATTGCAGGACGAGAGCATTTGTATCGCTTTACCAACGCTATTACTTCGCAAAATGCAGAAGATGCCTTATCGTTAATTGATGCGCTTCACAGCGGCTCTAAGGACATGATGCGGCTGTGCGAAGAATTGTGCGATCATTTCCGCAGTTTGATGATGATTAAAACCTCTCAGTCTGCCGACCGAATTTTAATGGTATCTCAGTCGGAGTTTGCAGAACTGAAGCAGCAAGCGCTGCCCATTCCGTTATCCACTTTGATTCATGGGATGGATACGCTGCAAGCTGCGATGGAGCGCATGAGTCGAGGGGTAAATCAGCGAATCGAGTTGGAAATGGCAATGGTAAAGCTTTGCACACCAAAGCTGGACACTTCAACCGAAGCGCTGCTTCGACGGATCGATGCACTGGAACGCCGCCTCTTATCTGGCGAACCCATCAAAACCGTTGTTCTACAGGAACCGGCAGAAGTCGCAGAGCCGATTTCTTCGTTGGAATCTGTTTCCAAACAACAACCGGAAATTTGTTCCGAAGAGCCGATGACACCGCCTGTGGAGGCGCGCTCCGCACCTGTGGAACCTGAGCCGCAGATACAGGAACCGGTTCCGCAACCACAGCCTAAAAAGGCGGTATCCATCAGTCAGCTTTGCGATGATGCCGTACCGTTCCACGATTGGGTAGAGGTTTTGCAGCTGTTGCGGGAATCTTCTCGTTCCGTGGCAGCATCCTTCTCCAATTCGGAGGCGTATGTGAACGGTAGTTATTTGTTGATTAAAGCCGGCAATGACATGGCATTTGAACTGCTTCGGAAAGAGGAAAATCGCAAAAAAATGCGAGATACCATCCGACAGGTCACAGGGAAGGAATATAAGCTAGGCCCCTACAAGCCATCTCAAACAAAAGAAGAACAAGACGACCCCTTGGAAGTCCTTGCACGGCAAGCAGCCCAAGCGGGAATTAATGTAATAAAAAATACTTAAATTTGGAGGAATTATATTATGAAAGCAAGATTACCACAAGGTTTCGGTGGCGGCCCAAATTTGCAGCAGTTGGCAAGACAAGCACAGGAAATGCAGGAGAAGATGGATGCAGCCAGCAAAGAGCTGGAGCAAAAAGAGTACACTGCAACAGTTGGCGGTAACGCCGTAACCGTTGTTGTAACCGGTGCAATGGAAGTAAAGTCCATCGACATTAAGCCTGAGGTTGTAGATCCGGAAGACATCGAGATGCTGTCCGATCTGGTAATTGCAGCAACTAACGAGGCTCTCCGTGCAGCAGCAAACGAGAAAGCAGAAACCATGGATGCACTGTCCGGCGGTCTGCATATGCCGGGCGTATTTTAATCAGTGGCAGGATATCACGTTCCACCACTGGACAAGCTGGTTGAGCAATTTGAACAGCTTCCCGGAATCGGCAGTAAAACAGCACAACGGTTAGCCTATTTTGTGCTGAATCTTCCGAAAGAAAAAGCAAAGGAATTTGCCGATTCTATTGTATCGGCACACGAAAAAATCCACTACTGCAAAGTGTGTTGTAATTTGACAGATGGAGAGTTGTGTCCCATTTGTCGCAATGAAGCACGAGATCGTTCAGTCATCTGTGTGGTAGAGGATCCTCGAGATGTTTTTGCTTTTGAGCGTACCCACGAATTTAAAGCTACATACCATGTATTGCACGGCGCAATTTCGCCTCTGAGCGGAATCGGTCCGGAGCAGCTTTGCATCAAAGAGTTGTTGGCAAGAGTGCAGGACGGCACCGTTCAGGAAGTGATCATGGCAACGAATCCCACCGTAGAGGGAGAGGCAACCGCAATGTATCTTTCTCGGCTCTTGAAGCCCTTGGGCATTAAGGTAACACGGTTGGCATACGGTATTCCGGTAGGAGGCGATTTGGAATATGCCGATGAAGTTACCCTGAGTCGCGCCATTGAAGGCAGAAGCGAAATGTAATTTCGATTATTTTTTCAAGTTAGATATGGTATGATAAAGCAGTAGACCCATAAAGTTGTTTTGGAAAGGGGAATCGTTTTGGCAGGGAAAACAACAATGAAAACAATTGCACAAAACAAAAAAGCCTTCCACGACTACTTTGTGGAGGAAAGCATGGAAGCCGGCATCGAGCTTTGCGGCACCGAAGTAAAATCCTTGCGGCAGGGCAGAGTGAATCTAAAAGATTCTTGGTGTTCCATTGTAGAGGGAGAGTTATTCCTTAACGGCGTGCATATCAGTCCTTACGAGCAGGGTAATATTTTCAATCGTGACCCCATGCGGGTGCGTCGCTTGTTGATGCATAAACGAGAAATTATGCGGCTCTTGGGCTATGTAAAGCAAGACGGGTACTCTCTTATCCCGTTGTCACTTTATTTCAAAGGCTCGATTGTAAAGGTACAGCTTGGCGTTTGTAAGGGCAAAAAGCTGTATGATAAGCGAGCCGATATGGCAGAAAAAGCAGCCAAGCGAGATATGCAGCGGGCGATCAAAGAAAAGAATCGCATCTAACAAACGGGCATTCCGGAAACGGAATGCTGCTTATGGGGATGCAATGGTTTCGACGGGGATCGTAAGCCTTGGTAAGCGAGTAGCGGCGTGGAACCGCTATAAACTCCACACCTTAAAATTAAACGACAAGAATCAAAAAGTCGCTTTAGCAGCCTAACTTAGGCTCTCGTCCTTACCGAGAGTACCGCGGCTTGGATAAGGGCGTCGATTAGCGGTGCACGTGAACTGCGTGACTCCTTTACCGCAGTCATGATTCAAAGGATACCAATGTAGTCAGCCTGCCGCTTTTGGGCGGATTACAGAGGAAATTTTAAAACAGCGGCTACACTCGTAGAAAGCCTTGGTAAGCGGTTTTCGGACAGGAGTTCGATTCTCCTCATCTCCACCATACTTGTACTCCGATTGTGATACAACGGAGTATTTTTTATTGGTCGCTTTAGCAAGAGAAAACCACCGGTTCTACCGGTGGTAAATAAAAAACTTATAGAAATAAAAAGCCACCTGATATAATGTAAGTGAGATTTGGCGATCGCATTACAAAATAACAGGAGGCTTTTTAAATGAAAAACGAAATTAAACATTTAGAACACTCAACCTATCGTTGCCAATACCATATCGTATTTGCAATGGTATTTTCAATCACACATCGTTGTGTGAATTTCATCAAGGCAAGCTGTTACTCCATTTAACGATACCTTTTGAAGAAAAGCCAAAGACCAACTTACCGAGCGACAATCTCAAGTACTACCGTCAGCGAAAACAGATGACAACAAGACAGTTGGCGGAAAAGCTGGATATTGTACCATCAACTGTTGTGATGTATGAAAATGGAAAACATCCTATTCCTTATGATGTAGCTATTAAGCTGGCAGATGTTTTGGAAATCGAAGCGTCCTTACTCTATGATGATTTCTCCCATTTCCTTTCTGTACCCTATACCGAAGCGCTAAAGAGCGTTAGAACGGCTCTGGGGCTGTCACAGAAGGCTTTTGCAGAACGGATAGGGATTGTACCAAGCTACTACTATAAAATCGAAGAAGGCAATCGCAGACCGTCACGAAAGGTTTATCAGAAGATATATGCTGCGCTTGAAACGACCAGTCTACAAACTTCACTTTTAGGGGAGCATCCATTACAATGAAAGTGAAAGAAAAAATGATTGGAGGAGTTGCTATGACACAGAATTTGACTTATACCCGTTGTGGTGATTATCTCATCCCTGATATTCGGTTGAGCTATGTAAGCGATAAACCACTTGGGAAGTACGGTAGAATGCGCAGAGTTTTTCTTGC
>CAKSOB010000035.1 GCA_934476545.1 uncultured Eubacteriales bacterium
GCGATTCCCATTGCCATGCTATCGGCAAAATGGAAGGGCAGTGTTTTGGACCATGGCTTGCGTGTTTTAACAACGGGAGCGGCAACCCTGCCAGATTTCTGGATGGGACTCATGCTGTTGTATGCCTTCGGTGTATCTATGGGAATCGTACCGGTCATTGCCGGAAGCAGCATAGGGAATATTTTTCTGCCGGCATTTACGCTAAGCATCAGCTATGCGGCGATTTATACGCGAATGCTGCGGTCGAACTTGATTGAGGTCATGCAGTCCCATTACATAAAGGCTGCTCGTGCCAAAGGACTAGGGCAATGGGGGGCAATGGTAAAGCACGGACTGAAAAATGCCGTGCTGCCCTGTGTGACCTTGGTAGCAACCAACTTTGGCAGTATGCTTTCCGGAGCATATGCGGTAGAAATGATTTTTTCTTGGAACGGCATCGGAAAATATGCCATAGAAAGTGTAAAGGCAAAGGACTTTCCTGTTATTCAATGTTATCTTATTGCAGTGGCGTTATCCTACATTCTTGTAAATCTGATTGTAGATGTGCTGTATGCGTATATTGACCCGAAAATCAAACTGGAAGGAGGGAGAACCCGCAGATGGTTGTGGCCGAAAAGACCTTAAAAAAAATAGAAGGCAACGGATTTTTTAAGAATGCCTTTAAGCGATTGTGGAAGGACAAGCTGGCGATGATTGGGTTCTGTATTGTTATCCTGTTTCTGATTGTGGGATTTGCCGCCCCCTTGCTGGCACCGCACAATCCCATAGAGGTAAATACATCCATTCGGCTTCAGGGTTCCAGTTGGGCATACCCTTTAGGAACCGACCAGTTGGGGCGATGTATCCTCTCTCGCTTGATTTACGGAACGCAGACCACACTGGTCAATGCGCTGGCCGTATTGGGCGGCATTTTGGCGGTGGGTGTGCCGCTAGGTCTGTTGGCAGGATACAAAGGCGGCTGGATCGATAACTTAATCATGCGGGCGGCAGATATTGTTTGCACCTTTCCTTCCAGCTTGCTTGCACTGGCAGTGGTCAGCATTTTTGGAGCCAGCCTGTTAAATATTATGGTTGTGTTGGTTTGCCTTTGGTGGGCACCCTTTTCCAGAATCATTCGGGGCGTGGTTTTAAAGGTGAAGGAAAAGGATTTTGTAATGGCTGCCGTTGCTTCCGGTTCCTCCAAAACAAAAATCATGGTGCAGCATATTTTACTCAATTCGCTTTCGCCCATTGTGGTGTATGCCACTTTACGAGTGGGAATGATCATCATGCACATTGCAGGATTTTCTTTTATCGGCTTGGGAACACAGCCGCCGGCAGCAGACTGGGGCGTGATGCTTAGTGATAGCCGAGAGTTTATCTCTACTGCGCCGATGATGATGGTTTGGCCGGGGCTGGCGATTATGTTGTCGGTATTTAGTTTGAATCTGTTTGGAGAGGGACTGAATGAAGCATTGATGCCGGGAACCGGAAAAAAGGCAAGGCGATTGGGGGATGGCGAATGAATAGGGAACAAAATGCGCCCAAAGAGAAGGTGGTGCTTTCGGTACAGCATTTGAAAACCTACTTTTATGTGGACAAGAAAACCACAGTGAAAGCGGTGGATGATATTAGCTTTAATGTGTACCGAGGAAAGGTTACTGCCCTTGTAGGACAGAGTGGCAGCGGAAAATCCGTGGCTTCTCGTGCAATTTTCAACCTGATTGACCCACCCGGAAAAACCATTGGCGGAGAAGTGATTCTCAATGGTCGGGATATTTTAAAGTTGACGAAATATCAGCAGAAGAAGGTGTACGGCAAGGAGATTTCTCTGATTTTTCAAGAGCCCATGAGTGCCTTAAATCCCGTGATAAAGGTAAAGAATCAAATGATGGAAGCGATTCGCTTACACCGAAAGATTCCCAAAAAAGCGGCGTTGGAGGAATGTCGAGAGGCGTTACGGAGGGTGAATTTAAAAAATGCGGATCAGATTTTGAATCAATATCCTTTTGAGCTGTCGGGCGGGATGTGTCAACGAGTGATGATTGCCATGTCCATGGTTGCTAATCCCGATGTGTTGATTGCCGATGAGCCTACCACGGCGTTGGACTTGACCATCCAAGCAGTGGTGTTGGAGGAGTTGAAAACCTTGCGAGACAGGGGAATGGCGATTATGTTGATTACCCATGACCTTGGCGTGGTGGCGCAAATGGCAGATTATGTTTATGTAATGCATGAAGGAAAAATCGTGGAGTCCGGAGATGTGTTCCGAATTTTTGACCATCCCGTACATGCTTATACAAAAACACTGCTCCGTGCAGTAAAGGAGGGAGGAGAGCGGATTGGAAGTGCTGTTGGAAACAGTCTCGCTTAAAAAGACCTACACCCCTTGGGAAAGACAGCCGGTGTATCCGGTGGATGACATCTCTTTGTCGATTCAAAAGGGGGAGGTGTTGGGGCTGGTAGGAGAGTCTGGTTGCGGAAAAAGCACCTTTGGAAAGACGCTGCTGAATTTAGAAGCCGCAACTTCCGGAGATGTGTTCTACCACGGAATAAATATTGCCGGATACAAGTTCAAACAAATGCGTAAAATTCGGAAAAATCTGCAAATGGTGTTCCAAAACAGCACAGATTCCTTTAACCCATACTTTACGGTAGAGCAAATTGTAATGGAGCCGTTGAATAATTACAGCAAAGGCTCTCGCAGAGACAAGGAGCTTCTGGTGAGAGAAATGCTGGAACAAGTGGGGCTTGGAAAGGGCTATTTATCACGATACGGCTGCGAGCTGTCCGGCGGTCAGCGACAGAGAGTCAATATAGCCAGAGCATTGATTGTCCGACCGGAGTTTGTTGTTTGTGACGAGGCGGTTTCTGCGCTGGACTATGCGGTTCGAAATAAAATTTTAAGATTGCTTTATCAAATGAAGGAAGAACAAGGCTTGACTTATTTGTTTATCTCGCACGATCTTTCTGCAGTTCGGCAGATTTGCGATCGGGTAGCGGTGATGTATATGGGGCAAATCATGGAAATCCTGTCGGATCTTCGAAAGGAAACCATTCGTCACCCCTATACCAAAGCATTGTTGGCAGCCGCTCTCGGAACCGATCCTAGAAATAGAACAAGAGGGAAGATCTTGTTTAAGGATGAAGAGCTTGGTCAGTCTGTCACACAAGGCTGTCCATTTCAAAATCGCTGCCTTTATGCGAGGGAGCGGTGCAAAACAGAACGTCCACCATTAAAAGCGTTAGACGGCATGGGGCATTGCGCTGCTTGCCACTACATAAATGAAATTCAGTCAATTTAGGAGGAACTTCTTATGAAAAAATCAAAAATTATTTCTCTTATTGCAGGAGCAATGGCATTCACTACGGTAGCCGGAACATTAGTAGGTTGTGGTAGTGATTCTTCAGATGCGAACACATCAACGGCATCTTCCGATCAGAATCAGCAGGCATCTGTAGGAGAAAAGGAAATTACCATTGCAATCTATCGTGACGGTGACATGGATGAATTAGATGCAGCAACCTATAATGGCCCTCATGTTATTTATAAAATGCTATATGAAGGTTTTGCCGAGGACGGCGGTGTGGATGGTATTATTCCAATGTTGGCAACCAGTTGGGATATTTCCAAAGATAACAAAACCTATACCTTCCATTTAAGGGAGGGGGTTACATTTACAGACGGCACACCGTTTAATGCAGAGGCGGTTTGCTTTAACCTGGCTCGTTGGGTTAATAACGATCGCCATGCTTCCTTAACAAGTTATGCGGTGGACAGCTATCAGGCTCTTGACGAATATACCGTTGAAGTGAAATTTAAAGAGGGCGCTTACCCCATTCTCACAGAGCTGACCTATCCTCGACCGGTACGGTTCCTCAGCCCATCCTCTATTCAAGAAGATAATGAAAATAAAGTGATGGGAAAATTCACCTCTCCGATTGGTACCGGCCAATGGAAGCTGGAAAGTTACACGAAAGATGAGGAATTTACGCTGGTTCCCAACGAAAATTATTGGGGCGAAAAGCCGCAGTTGGATCGGATTCGCTTTAAAGTGATCACCGACGGTCAGGCAAGAGTTATGGCATTAGAGAGCGGAGAGGTAGATGTTATCGGCGGCGATTTGTTGGGCAAAATCAGCACAGAGGGCTTGCAGGAATTGAAGTCCAAAGGATACAAAATTATGGAGATGGATACCATGTGTGCGTACTATCTCAACTTTAGCCAAGATAACGAAGCCTTTCAGGATGTTCGGGTGCGGCAAGCCGTAAACTATGCGATTGATAAAGACAGTATGGTTAAAGATTTGCTCTATGGCGTAGGGCAAGGTGCAAAAGGACTTTATAATGCAGAGATCACCCCTTATGTAACAGAAGAAAATAGTCCTGGGTATACATATGATTTGGAAAAAGCGAAATCTTTGATGGAATCAGCAGGTTATCAGGATACAAACGGTGATGGCATCGTAGAAAAAGACGGAAAGCCGCTGAATATTCGGTTGGTGCTGACAACAGACGAATTTCCGGAGTGGAAAACTATGGCGGAGTATGTGCAGTCTCAATTGCTGAATATCGGAATAAAGGTAGAACTACAAACACTGGATACCAACGCCTATACGGAGTGTCAGATGACCACATTGGATTATGATATGATCATGCAGAGAACATCTTCCGATTCTTGGGTTCCCCATGGAGATATGAAGATTATGTTCTCTCAGCTTTCTGTGGCAAACGGTCATGCAAGAGTTTGGTATGATGAAGGGTTGCTGAAAAACATTAACGAGGCGATGGTATCCAATAACGAAACAGACCGGCAAGCGGCATACGATAAGGTGTTTAAGCAAATCAATGACGAGGCTTTATTGGTTCCGCTGTATTATCCAACCACCACCTTTGCAGTTAGCGACAAGGTATCCAATTTTGAGGTTGGCGTAAACAACTATGCCCCCATTAACTGGACAACACTGGATGTGAAATAACTTTTGGAGGAATGTGTATGAATTTACAGCAAGCAATCGAGCAAAATTGGTCGGAGGAGTCTTCTGCTTACAGCCAAAGTGTGAGAGAGGATTTGGATACCGAAAAACGAACGGCTTGGACAAACTTAATTTTACAATATGCGCCCTCCAAGGAGCATTTGGACTTTTTGGATATCGGAACGGGTCCCGGATTTTTCCCGATTATTTTGACAAAGGCGGGACACCATGTTACCGGGATTGACTGTGTAGAGGATATGCTGTTGGAAGCAAAAAGAAATGCAGAGGCAGAGCAGGTCAATCCCACCTTGTTGCTGGCTGACAGTCACGCTCTTCCTTTTCCGGATAATCACTTTGATTGTGTTATTAGCCGAAATGTTACATGGACGCTGATTGATGCGGAGCAATCTTATCGGGAATGGCTTCGGGTGCTGCGCCCCGGCGGAAAAATCTTGATTTTTGATGCCAACTGGAATCTTCGCTATCATGTTCCGGAATTGATGCGGCAGTATCAGGAGGACCAGAAGCGGTTTGCAGAGATTTTTCATAAGCAGCCGGATACACTCTCTCCGGAAGCAGAGGCATATCGCAGAAATGTACCGATGTGCAAGCATTACCGACCCAATTGGGACTTTGACACTTTTTTGAAAATCGGTGTTAAAAAAATTTTTTGCGATGCGGATATTACCGACCTTGTGTGGGATATCGGTCGGAAAGTACGGTATCGTTCTACGCCGATGTTTTTACTGGTGGCAGAAAAGCCGTGTTAAAATAGATAACGTCAATTAGAATATGAGAGATCTGTGGGGAATTTCTCCACAGGTCTTTCGTGTGTTTCAGGGAGGAGAGCTTTTTTGGAAACCATTCGGAAATTTATCCCCTATTACAAGCCCTATAAAGGATTGTTCTTTTTGGACTTACTCTGCGCAGCCGTTGTATCCTTGGTGGATGTTGCCTTTCCGCAAATTCTCAATCTTTTAACAAAATATGTATTCACCGACCAATCGGCAGAGCGGATTCTCTTTGCGGTGGGATGGGTAACGCTGGGAATGCTTGCCATGTATCTGTTAAGATTGGTGTGTGAATATTTTATTTGCACTTGGGGTCATATTGTAGGAGCTAAAATAGAAGGAGATATGCGAAGTAAGTTGTTTGATAAAATGCAGTCGCTGTCCTTCTCTTATTATGACAAACACAATTCCGGAGACTTAATGGCTCGTGTAATTTCAGACTTATTTGAAATATCGGAGGTCGCTCATCATGGACCGGAAAATGTACTGCTTTCGGTTTGCAAAATTATAGGAGCACTGATTATTTTGCTCACCATCAACGTTCCATTGACGATGGTATTATTTGCATTGGTTATAATCATGGCTCTGTTCAGCCTGTTTTTAAATTATGGCATGAAACGAATTTTTAAGGAAAATCGAGAGAAAATCAGTCAGGTTAATATGCAGCTGTTGGATACCTTGGCAGGGATTCGCGTGGTGAAGGCCTTTGCGAATGAAGCCTTGGAACGAGAGAAATTCCACAAGAGCAACGAAGCCTTTTTAGAATCCAAAAAGCGTTCTTTTCGTATATTGGGGAAATTTCAATCAGGAAACTCTTTTTTGCAGGGAATGCTGTTTGTGGCGGTTATTGGATTAGGCGGTATATTTATCGCCATCGGACAGATTACGGTTACGGATTTGGCATTGTATGCGCTGTATATCAATGTGTTCATCAATCCGGTCAATATTCTTATTAACTTTATGGAGTTATTTCAAAAGGGGATCGCTGCATTTTCTCGTTACCTGGAGATTATTGAAACCGATTCGGAAATTAAGGATGCACCGAACGCTGTAGATCTTTCCTTGGAAAAGGGAGAGATCATTTATGATAATGTAGCCTTTTCCTACACAGACCAAGAGCCGGTATTGAAGAATTTCAGCATGAAAATTCCTGCGGGAAAGACCGTTGCTTTGGTAGGCCCTTCCGGCAGCGGAAAAACAACGATTTGTTCCCTGCTGCCGCGGTTTTATGATGTGTCCGGCGGGAAAATTACGATTGATGAGACAGATATTCGAGATGTAACGCAACAGTCCTTACATAATGCGATCGGCATCGTTCAGCAGGATGTCTATCTGTTTTCCGGAACCATTCGCGAGAATATCGCTTACGGCAGGCTGGACGCTTCTTTTGAGGAAATCGTGGAAGCTGCTAAGAGTGCGAATATTCATGAGTTTATTATGGAGCTGCCAAATGGATATGACACGCAAGTGGGAGAGCGCGGGGTTCGTTTTTCCGGAGGACAAAAGCAACGAATCTCCATTGCGAGAGTGTTCTTAAAAAATCCTAGGATTTTGATTTTGGATGAAGCAACCTCTGCATTGGATAATGAAAATGAGCATCGAATTCAAGAGGCGTTGGACAAGCTGTCGAAAAACAGAACGACCATTGTTATTGCCCACCGGCTGTCTACGATTCAAAACGCCGACTGTATCTATGTGATTGCGCATGGAAAGATTCTGGAACAAGGCAGCCACGCAGAGCTTTTGGCGCAAAATGGTGTGTATGCTCGATCTTATCAAAGGCAATTTGCAAAGGACAGAAGCGATGTGGAAGTTTCCTTTGTAGGAGAATAAAGCGAAAGAAACAGAGATTATGAGAATGCTTCTGTTTTTTCGAACAAAAACAATAGAAAAGTCGTATTTATTGACCAAAGTTTCTTACTAAGGGTTATTGAGAAAAGTCGCTCAATAAAAGGTTGCTTGGGAGGAAGAAACCGCTTATACTGAAGTCAGAACGAAATGGGGTAACCGTTCTGACCTGACTGCAATCGGGTTCCCCAACAGGCTCTCTTGTGAAAAGTTCGATAAAGGGTGTTAATTTCAGGTAACCGGCTTGTTCGGTTATTTTTTCTGATAAAGAACGAACAAAATTAGAGTGAATAACTATTTTGCATGGCGAGGTTCGGTACGACCGCCTTGTAAAATAAAAGTCGATTTTTCAAATCTGCGATGGACAGGAAATCGACTTTTTTCTTTTTGCCCAAAGTATAGAAGCTGTTTCAACCGATTTGAGAGAGTGAAAATATTCCAATAAAATTATTGCAGAAATGCAGCCAACGGTACAGTTGTATTCAGCGAATCGTTTGTTAGGAGGAACGGATCAATCCACAGCATTCTTACAGGGTAGCGTCTTTGGAGAGGGACACTAGCTCCATAACCTACTGTTAAAACGAAACTAAATATTCCTTCCAAACAAAAGAATGATCCGGTTTCCACGGTGGATAAAACCGGCAAGATCAAAGGCAAAAAGGCAGGCACTGCCACCGTTGCACGAAAGAACGACGAAACCAAACAGTTACCATGAAAGTGACTGAAAAATAGTAATGTAATAGAAAAACATGGAAAGATGTCATGTGGGAATTTACTTCTCGCATGGCATCTTTTAATATAGATATGGATATTTTACAGAAAAATGAAAATTTATTATTATAGCAAGCATCCGGGAAAATTAAAAATAAAACTTTTCAAGAAAAGGGTTATTTCTTGTGACTCAGAGAATTCCCTGCTATAATAAAAACAGAAAGGAGGCGTTGTTATGCGAGTTTTGTTGATTTATTATACGGGAACCTACAACACCAGATATTTGACCCATCAAGTAAAAGAACGGTTTTGCTCTCTTGGATGGGATGTGGATGCAGTAGAGATTACGGTGGACACACCTCCGGTTTGCACCGATGGATATGCGCTGATTGGATTTTCTTATCCGATTTACGGCTTCAATACGCCTCGTCCTTTTGACCGTTATGTGAAGCAGCTAAGGATTTCCAAAATGCAGCGGTACTTCATCTATAAAAACAGCGGCGAAACCATGGCAATGAACAACGCCTCCAGTCGGCTGCTTCTTCATCAAATGAAGCGGAAGGGCGCAAGATTTGTGGGAGAATATCACTATGTAATGCCCTACAATATTCATTTTCCTTATGAGCGTCCGTTTGTGCGCCAGATTTTACAGCAAAATCAAAAATTGTTGGATATTATGATGCACAATCTAATGCACGGTCGGATCGTGCGGATTCAAAGCAATCCCATTTATAACTTGGCATCGTTTTTTGTATCCATTCAAAAAATCGGCGGGGATATCAATTCCTTTCTCTATCGTGTGAAAGAAGAAAAATGTACTCATTGCGGAAAATGTATTCGAGATTGCCCTAACCATAACATCTATGAAGAACACGGGAAGATTCGGTTTCATCACCATTGTGATATGTGTATGCGGTGTTCGTTCTATTGTCCTGCCAATGCCATTTCCATTGGCTTTTTAGAGAGTTGGAAGGTCAATGGCGCTTATCCGTTCCAAGAAATTGAAGCAGATGATACCATTGCACAGCCCTATATCACAAAGGACAGCAGGGGATTTTATCGGTGCTTTGTTCGGTCGTTCTATGAGATTGATCGAGAACATGACCGATTATTTTCTCACGGCTCCAAGGATTGAACCTTCCTGGGGAAAGGGTTCGGATTTTTAGTTAAACGGGGGAACATCTGCGGGAAACCACGGTTTTTGGGTAGACAAAGACGGTGCGTTTATGGTATACTGGCAAAGGAAAAGCAATCCATTCCGCAACGCTTTTTTCGAGAACCGTCGTCAGCTTTTTATTGATTTAAAGCAGGGTAGAAGCGTCAGTCAGGCAGACTGACGTTTTTTGTTCAAATTATGAAAATTTAGTAATAATAGTTACAGAATTTACTTTGGAATTTGCATAGCAAGTATGATACTATTAGACTGTATTAGAATAGCTAAAAATAACAGTTCTATAAAACGGTTGTTTAGCTCCAAGAGGAGAGGAGATTCCGAACAATGCAAAACGAACAATACCCGAATCATAATCGAAAAAAACGGAATCAGCGCAATGTGGTTTTCACTGTTTGCGTAATCTCGGCGTTGGGCATTATTGCCGCTGCCGGATTGGTTACCATGGCGCTGGTAAATAAACCGGCATCATCAAAGCAGGAAGAAAAGCCGACCACTTCCTCCGTTGTATCTGCCGATCCATCTAGTACCGGTTCCATCACCATGTCCAGCGGAGAATCGTCTTCTGCAGAAACATCTTCTGCAACATCAGACATTCAGCTTTCCGGAAAGACAGAGGCGTTTGTGCAATCGGAGGATCGTTTGTTGGCGGTTGTGAATAATACCATCAAGCTGCCGGATTCCTTCAAAACGAATCTCACCAATGCCTTTGACGCAAAGGTGGACAAGAGTATGGTGGATGATTGGGAAGCCCTGTATTCTGCCGGCGAAAAGAAAGAACACTACTACTGGATTACTTATTCTTACCGCAGTGAAAAGGATCAGACAAAGCTGTATAACAGTCGTGTGAAAACGCTGATGGAAGAAGAAAACATGACCAAGGAAGAAGCCAAGAAAGAAGCGGATCAAACCACACAAAAGGGCGGTTCCAGCGAATATATGACCGGTCTTTCTATCGGCGTAAACACAGTTGACGATGCCTTCGGTGAGAGCAGTGAGTACACTTGGCTGAAGGAAAACAGCTACAAGTACGGCTTTATCATCCGGTATCCGGAAGACAAAGAGGACATTACCGGCGTGAAGTTCCAGCCTTGGCGGCTTCGGTATGTGGGTCGTACCCATGCCAAAAAAATGCACGAGCTGAACCTTTGCTTGGAGGAATATGTGCAGTATCTCAACGGACAGAACAGCAACAGCTCCGAAGGACAGTAAAAGCGATTAAACAGCGGAATTGAAAATGATTGAAGGATAAGGGAGTATCAATATGGGAACAACAGTACGAACAAGATTTGCGCCCAGTCCTACCGGCTTTATGCACGTAGGAAATTTGCGCACCGCATTGTATGAGTATTTGATTGCTAAGTCACAGGGAGGCACCTTTGTGCTGCGTATCGAAGATACCGACCGGGAGCGCTTGGTAGAGGGTGCTGTGGATGTGATCTACAATACCTTGAAAAAGGTGGGACTGCGCCATGATGAAGGTCCCGATATCGGCGGCGAGTATGGACCCTATGTGCAGAGCGAACGGAAAGACACTTATCGTCCCTTTGCCGAGCAGCTTGTAAAAGAAGGCAAGGCATACTACTGCTTCTGCGATAAGGAGCGACTGGAATCCCTTCATCAAGAGTCCGGCGAGTTTGGCGGTTATGACCGTCATTGCCGCAATCTTCCGGAGGAGGAAGTCCAAAAGCTGTTGGATGCAGGCGTACCCTATGTTATCCGCCAAAAGATGCCGATTGAAGGCTCCACAACCTTTGTGGATGCGGTATACGGAGAAATCACCATCGAGAACAGCGAACTGGAAGACCAGATTTTGTTGAAGTCCGACGGCTATCCAACCTACAACTTTGCCAACGTTATCGACGATCACCTGATGCACATTACCCATGTGGTTCGTGGCTGTGAGTATTTGACCTCCACACCAAAGTACAATCTGTTGTACGAAGCATTTGGATGGGAAGTACCGACCTATGTTCACCTGCCTCTGATTATGGGTAAGGATGCAGAGGGAAACGTGTCTAAGCTGTCTAAGCGCCACGGCGCAACCGGCTTTGATGATTTGGTACAGGAAGGCTATTTGCCGGAGGTCATCACCAACTATATTGCTTTGTTGGGTTGGTGTCCAAAGGATAACCGAGAAATCTTCACACTGGAAGAGCTGTGCGAGAACTTCTCCATTGATGGCATCAGCAAATCTCCGTCTGTATTTGACTACGATAAGCTGACTTGGTTTAACGGAGAATATCTCCGTGCCATGACACCGGAGCAGTTTACAGAATTGGCAATGCCATATTATAAGCAAGCCTTTGAAGATACTGATTGGAGCGTTTTGACCGGTATTTTGCAGCCTCGTGTCACAAAGCTGACGGAGATTCCGGAACAGATTACATTCTTTAAAACATTGCCGGAGTACGAAACAGAGCTGTTTGTAAACAAGAAGAGCAAGACCAACTTGGAGAACTCCGTTACCATGTTGGAGTCTGCTATTACCGCACTGGAGCAGTGCGACGCATGGACTGTGGAAACCGTTCATGATACCTTGATCAACTTGGCAGCTTCTATGGAAGTAAAGAACGGTACGCTGCTGTGGCCGGTACGAATTGCTGCGGCAGGACAAAAGGTAACCCCGGGTGGTGCTATTGAAATTCTTGTTCTGTTGGGCAAGGAAGAAGCATTGCGCCGTCTGCGTCTCGGTCTGGAAAAATTGACCGCATAACGAAAGCGAAAGAGAGTATTGAGAAATTATGAGTGATGAAAAGAAGGTAACAGAGACCGCCTGCGAAGAGGTTTGGTCTAACTTTATCCATGATTTTATAGATGAAGATATTGCGCCCGGCGGACAGTATGAGGGCAGAACAGTGCATACTCGGTTTCCGCCGGAGCCAAACGGCTATCTGCACATCGGTCACGCTAAGGCAGTTTGCATTGACTTTGCTACCGCAGAAAAGTACAACGGCTTGTGCAACCTTAGAATGGACGATACCAACCCGACCAAAGAGGATGTGGAGTATGTAGATGCTATTCAGGAAGATATCCACTGGCTGGGATTTGACTGGGGTGATCGGTTCTACTATGCTTCCGATTACTTCCCAAGAATGTATGACAT
>CAKSOB010000036.1 GCA_934476545.1 uncultured Eubacteriales bacterium
GGCCATTGCTGTTGCAATCAATGCCAAATACAGCGTATTGGGAAAGCGTGACAAAACTTCTTCTATAACCGGCTTTTTGCTGATAAAGGATGTTCCAAAATCAAATCGAATCGCTCTTCCCAACCAATCAAGATACTGCATGGGAATCGGCTTGTTTAATCCCAATTCCTCTCGCATCGCTGCCACGGTTTGCTCTGTTACGATTCCACCCTCCTTGCGAATGGCAATCTCGGCAACATCGCCGCTGGAAAGATTGCTGAGAATAAATGCGAAGACGGTAACGATTAAAAGCATCGGGATAATCTGCAGTAGCCGCTTTATAATAAACCGTGTTTTATCCACCGATCTAAAACTCCCTTCTTTTTCTAGTGATAAAATTACACCTATTGTTTATTGAGAATATTTGAGCAATAACACATTGACACATCCTTTCCAGACATACTACAATAAATTTATCTGTATGATTTTCAATCTGTTTTCGCCGCTGTATTTCCCTGTCCGATATTGATGGTAACACAGAATAATTGTAATGTACAATGCACTTTTTTTGATATCGTCATGCAGAAAATGAATCTTCTCCAAGAATTTTAAAATTTTGAGATCTTATTGAGAAAATTTATTTAATAACCTGTTTTTTAATTTTATTTCCGAAAGAAAACCATTTAAAAATCGCATTATACAGCATGGAGTTTAATAATGAATATAGAAGCACTCAAAACCTTTATTGCGGTGGCAGAGCTGAAAAACTTTACCAAAGCAGCACAACATTTAATCGTAGTACAATCCACCGTTACTAATCGAATCAAAGAACTGGAGCATGAAATCGGCCAGCAGCTTTTGGTGCGCACCAACAAAACGGTTTCTCTTACTCACGCCGGAGAACACCTTCTTTCTTATGCTTATCAATTTATTGAAATGGAAAACAAACTTCTGGATGAAATCAATTCTATTGATACCTACACCAGCCGGCTGAATATCGGCAGCGTCAACTGTATCTACTGTTGCCATCTACAGCCGTATATTGCTGATATCATCAAAAAACACAAAGATATTCAAGTGAATGTAACCCTGGCACATTCCCGCAATTTGGTGCAGGGACTCCATAACAAATCATTAGATGTTGCCTTTTCCTACTTGCCTGTAAATGATGCCAACTACAACTGCACCGTTTTTCGAGAAGACGAAATTCTTCTGCTCACTGCCCCCTCCAACGATACCTACGGCAACGGAATCCACAACGACCAATTGATCAAGCTGCCGATTATTTATTCCAAATTTGCATCAAAGGTTGGATTTGACTGGATTTATTCTATTTTTCCAACCAATCATGTGTTTCAATTCACTATCAGTGTTATGGAAAAAATCATCCCTTATCTGTTAGAACAGCCCTACTATGCTTTTTTACCCCGCAGTTTGGTGCAGTCCTATTTAGATGACGGTTCTCTATGCGCCATTCAACTGCTGGATTTTCAAATCCCTTCTATGCCCTGCTACATGATTACACAATCAAAAGCGGAGGAGGATGTTTCAAAATACTTTCTTCCTTAAACTCTGCCGCTTTCATAGCTTAAGCACCACCAAAGCTATCGCTTTACAATGCGATGCTTTGGTGCTTTTATTTTTTAGAACCTGTTAAACACAACAAAAATCCCGATACAGCTTCTCCGGAAGCCATATTGGGACAAGTTCAAGTATTCACTTTTCTGTACTGTATTCCGAATATCACATTTCATCTCCAAAAAAGTTAAAAACAGATGCGTGTTATTGTAATAACCTTTCACCGTACGTATACTTAACTTTCGTAAGGTACAATCCAGTTGAAATTCCTCTAAACAGTCATAAAAAGTATAAAAGACCATCCTCTCACAATTTCTGCAAAAAGATAGTCTTGTATGTTCATAATTCAGTTTCTGAAAGGAGACCGGATAGCATCGTTGAACCGATTTTTCCTTCAAATCCAACTTTGACATCCTAAGAAACAGCATATCTATGCGCTTTTCCCTTACGCGTCTGCGTTCTCCCAGTTATGCCAAACGTTCTGAACGTCGTCATTGTCTTCCAATGCGTCCAGAAGCTTCTGCATTTTTACGATTGCTTCTTCGTCGGTAATTTCGGTGTAAGTATCTGGCACCATTTCTACCTCAGCGGAAACAAACTCGTAACCCTTTGCAGTGAGATCTTCCAGTACGCCGTTGAAGTCGGACGGCTCTGTGTAAATTTCAAAGACATCTTCATCTGCTTGGAAATCGGATGCGCCTGCTTCCAAGCTGTCCTCCATTACCTTATCCTCGTCTAAATCTTCTTTTTCCACAACCAGTACGCCCTTCTCTTGGAACATGAAGGATACGCAGCCGGTTGTACCCAGATTACCGCCAAACTTATCAAAGTAGTGACGTACATCACCGGCAGTACGGTTGCGGTTGTCGGTCAGCGCCTCTACGATAACAGCAATACCGCAAGGACCGTAGCCTTCGTAAACGATGCTTTCGTAGTTGTCGCCCTCACCCTCACCGGCTGCCTTTTTAATGCAGCGCTCGATGTTGTCGTTTGGCATATTGGCTGCCTTTGCCTTTGCAATCAATGCTTTCAAGGTAGAGTTAGACGCAGGATCCGGACCGCCGCCCTGCTTTACCGCAACTGCCAACTCTCTGCCGATTTTGGTGAACACCTTTGCTTTGGCGCCGTCTGTTTTTTCTTTTTTCCGTTTAATATTATTCCACTTTGAATGGCCTGACATAATTCGCCCTCCCATGATTTTTCTGCTTTCTATCCTACCATATTCCCGTCTTTCTTGCAAGGGGCAAATCCGACCCATTCATATTTCGATAAAAATATCATTTTTTAAGACAATGCACCTTCCCTGTCCGAGGCTTATAAAAAGTTGCACAACACAATGCGTTAATTTTTTGTCAATTTGCCGAGTTGACGATAAGAATTTCCCTTGTTATAATTTTAACTACGACTAGGAAAATCCACCAAAAAAGCGGTAATTGCGTGGTTTTTTCAAGCTAAAATTATTTCTATCATTTTACTGACAAAAGGAGACGGTTTTCATGAAGAAATTCAAGCGCATCTTAGTTGCGAACCGTGGCGAAATTGCAATCCGAATCTTCCGTGCCTGCAAAGAGCTGGGAATTCGCTCTGTTGCAATCTATTCGGAAGAAGATAAAAACTCCTTGTTCCGCACCAAGGCTGATGAATCTTACCTAATTGGAGCAGGAAAATCTCCTGTTGAAGCATACCTTAGCATTGCAGAGATCATTGATCTGGCAAAGGCAAAGGGTGTGGATGCCATTCACCCGGGTTATGGCTTCTTGGCAGAGAACACAGAATTTGCCAAGCAGTGTGAGGAAGCCGGCATCGAGTTTATCGGTCCTGACCACATCATGATGGATCGTTTGGGCGACAAAATTAAGTCCAAGATCGTTGCGCATGAAGTTGGTGTTCCTACCATTCCCGGCGTAGACGAAGCCATTAAGAGTGAAGAGGATGCATTGAAATTTGCTCGCTTCTGCGGTTATCCTGTTATCTTAAAGGCTGCTGCCGGCGGCGGCGGTCGTGGTATGCGTATTGTTTGGGAAGAAAAGGATTTGATTCCGGAATTCAACCAAGCGCAGAGTGAAGCCAGAAAAGCTTTCGGTATTGAAGATGTATTCATTGAGAAATATCTGGATCATCCAAAACACATCGAAGTTCAGGTTTTAGGCGATAAATACGGCAACTTGGTGCATCTGAACGAAAGAGATTGCTCCATTCAACGCCGTCACCAAAAGGTAATCGAGTTTACCCCCGCACTCTGCTTGACAGAGGAAAAGCGTCAGGCAATCTGCAACGATGCGCTGAAGATTGCACAGGCAGTAAACTACCGCAACGCCGGTACAGTTGAGTTCCTTCTGGACAGCAGCGGAAACCACTACTTCATCGAGATGAACCCAAGAATTCAGGTAGAGCACACCATCACAGAGGTGGTTACCGGCATCGACTTGGTACAAGCTCAAATTCTGGTCGCAGAAGGCTATCGCTTGGATTCCGATGAAATCAACATCAAGAGTCAGGCAGACATCAAGCCTCGTGGCTATGCAATTCAATGTCGTATCACCACCGAAGATCCAAGCAACCACTTTGCACCGGACACCGGTACCATCACCGACTACATGACCGGTTCCGGATTTGGTATTCGGCTGGATGGCGGTAACGGCTTTACCGGTTCCGTTATCACACCATACTATGACAGCCTGCTGGTAAAAATCTCTGCTTATGGCAGAACCTTTGATGATACCATCAACAAGGCAATTCGTGCTTTGGACGAGCTGCGCATCAAGGGTGTTAAGACAAACGTTCCATACGTTATGAACGTGCTGAACCACGACTCTTTCCGCAAGGGCATTTGCGATACCGGCTTCATCAACGACCATCCGGAGCTGATGAACATTAAGGTAGTTGCAGACAGCGAGCAGCAAATTCTGCGCTTCTTGGGCAACAAGTCCGTTAACGAGCGGAAGGGTCCAAAGCCGCTGTTTGACGTTCCGATTGTTCCGAAAAACCTGCCGCCAATCCAAGACGGTACCAAGCAGATTTTGGATACCAAGGGTCCGGAAGGCTTGTCCAAGTGGATTCTCGACCAAAAGGCGCTGCTGCTTACTGATACCACTATGCGTGACGCACAGCAGTCCTTGATGGCAACCAGAGTGCGTACCTTGGATATGGAAAAAATCGCGCCTGCAGTTGCAGCTTACGGCAACAAGCTGTTCTCTCTGGAAATGTGGGGCGGCGCAACCTTCGACGTTGCTTATCGTTTCCTCAATGAAAATCCATGGGAGCGTCTGGCCACCCTGAGAGAAAAGATTCCGAACGTGCTGTTCCAAATGTTGGTTCGTGGCGCAAACGGCGTTGGCTACAAAAACTATCCGGATAACGTGATTCGCCGCTTCATTGCAGAATCCGCAAAGTCCGGTATTGATGTATTCCGAATCTTCGACTCCCTGAACTGGATTCCGGGCATGGAAATTGCTATTGACGAAGCCAGAAACCAGAACAAGGTTGTGGAAGCTGCAATGTGCTACACCGGCGATATTCTGGATGAAAATCGGGATAAGTACACCCTCTCCTACTATGTCAACATGGCAAAGGAACTGGAGAAGCGCGGTGCAAATATTCTTGCCATTAAGGATATGTCCGGCTTGCTCAAGCCAATGGCAGCACACAAGCTGATTTCCACCTTGAAGCAAGAAGTCGGTCTGCCGATTCACCTCCACACCCACGATACCTCCGGCAACGGCGGCGCAACCATCATGATGGCTGCAATGGCAGGTGCGGATATTGTGGACGCTGCATTCAACAGCATGGCAGGCTTGACCAGCCAGCCGGCATTGAACTCCATTGTTGCTGCAATGGAAGGTACCGAGCGAGAAACCGGTCTGCCTGTAGACGGTCTGCAAACCATCTCCACTTATTGGGATGCGGTTCGTCCTGTTTACAGCCAGTTTGAGTCCGAGCTGAAGAGCGGTACTGCCGAGATTTACAAATATGAGATGCCTGGCGGCCAGTATTCCAACCTGCGTTCTCAGGTACAAAGCTTTGGTCTGGGTCACCGCTTCCAAGATGTAAAGGAAATGTACAAGACCGTCAACACCATGCTGGGTGACATCGTGAAGGTAACACCATCCTCCAAGGCAGTTGGTGATATGGCAATCTTCATGGTACAGAACGGCTTGACACCGGAAAACATTTACACCAAGGCAGAATCCATGGACTTCCCGGATTCCATCGTTTCCTACTTCGAGGGTATGATGGGTCAGCCGGAGGGCGGATTCCCGGAGAAGCTGCAAAAGCTGGTTCTGAAAGACAAGCAGCCAATCACTTGCCGTCCGGGCGAGCTGCTGCCACCGGAAGACTTCGACGCCATCAAAAAGCATTTGGAAGAGAAGTTCCAGTTGCAGGCAACCGAGCAGGATCTGTTGAGCTATGCGCTGTATCCTAAGGTATTTGAAGATTACCTCACCACCCAGAAGAAGGAAGGCAGCCTGCGCTACATGGGCAGTGACGTATTCTTCCACGGTATTGAAGAGGGCGAAACCTGCGAGATTCAGATTGCAGACGGTAAGGTTCTGATTGTAAAACTGCTGGAGATCAAGGCCGTAGACGAAAACGGTAACCGTGAGGTTGTCTTTAAGGTAAACGGTGCAACTCACGCAGTGGAAATCAAGGATAAGTCCGCTAATACAAAGGCACTGAGCCAGTCCAAGATCATGGCTGATGAAGACAATGACTTGGAAATCGGCGCAAACATTCCGGGTAACATCCTGAAGGTTGTTGCACAGGAAGGCGACGCTGTAAAGGCAGGCGATACCGTAGCCGTTATTGAAGCTATGAAGATGGAAACCAACGTCATCGCCATCACAGACGGCATCATTGACAAGATCTATGTAAAGGACGGTCAGCAAGTCGTTTCCGGCGAGCTGATTGCAAAACTGAAAGAGAACTAATCTTCTTTTCAAAAGACTTTTTCTATTAAAATTCACACTTTTTCTACATAACAAAAGTTCTTCTAAACTCCTTTTGTGTTTTTGACGATTTCTTGAACCATTGTCAAAAAACAATAAAAAAGGCTCCCACAGCAACTCTGCTGTGGGAGCTTTTTTGTTACACAATATTTATCGTTTTCCGCCCGGATTTCCTCCGCCGCCTGCTATTTGGGTACCGGAACCGTAAATCGTTCCGTCCATGGTAATGGTGGTTTCATAGGTTCCGGCAGTCAGCGTGTAGGTTTTGCCGTCCTTAATTTTCGCTGTACTCAAGATGACGCAGGAATAATCCCCTTCTGCTTCAAAGGATACTACTTTATTTCCGTCGGAATCGGTAAGCGTTACAACAGTGCCTTTCTCCTGACTTCCTGTGCTTACCATAATCACACCTTGTGTGGAAGAAGAACTGAAGTTCTGCGCCATGGTTTGGCTGGCGGTACCGATAAAGGTACCGCCGCTGATGGTGCCTTCCGTATCAAAGTCCAGAATGGAGGTGTCACCTACATTGGCACCGGTAATTTGAATAGAACCGCCGGTAATCGATAGGGTTCCGTTAGAGTCGATGCCGTCGCCGGAAGCGTTGATTTTAATTTCACCGCCGGTAATGGTCATGCTGCCGGTAGAAGTGGACATACCGCCTTTCCCGCCTTCAAATTGTCCATCTCTTCCGCCGGTTACACCGCTTTCGTCTGTGCCGCCTGCTGCGTTCAAACCGTCATCCGAAGCAGTCAAATCAATCGTACCGCCGTTGATGGTCAAGTTTGTTGCTTCCAAACCTTCGTAGCTTTCCGTAATGGTAATGGTACCGCTGTTGACCGTCAATGCGTTATCCCCGTGGATATCGTCATCGCCTGTGGCAAAAGTATAGGTACCGCCATTGATGGTAATGGAGTCGTTGGAATGAATAGAATCATCCGCCGAATTTACAGTAACGGTTCCGCCATTCAGCAAGATTGCTCCGTCGGACTTCAATCCCTTCATACTAGTACTGCTGTCATCGGTTGTGTCACTATCACTGCTATCTGTTTCACTATCTGTTTTCTTAGTGCTATCATTTTCCTTAGCAGAACTCACTTCCGTAGCTTTGCTATCAGTTTGCTGTTCGGTTGGGACTGCGGTCGGCTCTCCTTCATTTGGATTCTGTCCACCGGTTGGAGGCGTTCCACTCGGTGGTGTTCCCATAAACTGTCCGTAAGTATCAGAAGATTTCTTCTCTCCGTTTTCACTGCCGCCACCTGCTGTAATATCTACGGCGCCGTCTTCCATTTGCAGATAGCCTGCTGCGCTAACGCCGTCTCCCTCTGCTTCAATTTTTAAAGCGCCGCTTTCCATATAGAAGAAGCCAAGCTCTGCATCGTCGTTATTTTCTGCATGAATGCCGTCTTTTCCTGCTGTGATATTCAAAGTAGCGTTGTCAATTCTCACGCTGTCGTTGGCATCCAATCCATGGTTTGCAGCACGGATGGTATAAGTTCCGCCGGTGAATACCAAGTCATCCTTGCAAACGATACCGTGTCCGCAGGGAGAAGCAACCGTCAAGCTGCCGGAACCATTAAAGGTTAGATCCTGCTTAGAGAACACGGCTCCGTCAATATTATTATCATCAATCGCTGTAAAGGTACCGCCGTTGGATAAGGTATTCTCTGTATTTTCTGACAGTGTAATAAATACTTTATCTCCGGTGAGAACATACAGTGCCGCAGAGGTTTCACTGTTGATTTGCACCCCGTTCAGCACCAAATGCACTTTGGCAGAATCCGGTGCATTGATAACGATGCTACCATCCTCCAGTTCACCGGAAAGAAGGTAGGTGCCCTCCTCTGTAATGGTTACGGTGCTGCCGGAAACGATAACACTGTCGGAATCACAGGATGCCGAGGTTCCATTTAATTGAATAGATACGCTTTCACTCTCCTCATAATCGGTTTGATAATCTCGATTAGTAAACATTTCGGAATTAGAAGTTGTTGTATCCGAAGCGGAGGATGTCACGCTATTCTCGCTACCGCTCTCAGTTTCGGTAGTATTACTGCAACCACTCAATACGCTCAAAAGTAATGCCGCCATACAAACAAGCACGCCAATGTGTTTCATTTTCGTTCCTCCTTAAAGTTCTGTTGCCAACTCTTGATTGGAAACCGCAATTTCCAAGTTGCCGTTTCTGCAACGAATTTGGTCAATCATCTCTTTTTCCTTTGCGCTGTCCCGCAGGGTAATATGATAGGTCAAGCGGAACATACTGCCCATGTTGTGCGTCTTTACACGAACCAACTCACTGGAGGTGGTGTAACGACGGAATACATCTTCAAATACATGGCTGTAATCTAAATCTTCCGGAATTGTCACAGTCAAGATGCGATCTATCCGGCGATGTTTTTTCGTCCCGAAATCCAAGTGATTGTATAACAAGAACATTCCGCACAAAATCACGGTAAACAATACGGCATATGCCAAGTATCCCATACCGGTGATCAAACCGGTTCCCATAGCAAGGAATAAAATACAAATTTCTTTTGCCGAACCGGGAACCGAACGGAACCGAACCAAACTAAAAGCGCCTGCAACCGCTACACCGGTTCCCACATTGCCGTTCACCAACATAATGACGATACACACCACCGCCGGCAGCAGTGCCAGTGTCACTACAAAACTTTTCGTGTAGCGGGAACGGAAGCAGTAAGAGCCTGCCATCACTACGCCCAATGCCAACGCTACACCTAAACAAAGCAGGAATTGCCACACATCAATGGCTGCGGTGGTTCCCGAATCGAACAATCCTTTAAATAACGTTTCTAACATAGAAACTCGCCTCCTTTTTCTGCTGTAATTTTGGAAAAATCATGGTTTGATAAGCAGTACCGTACTTAGAAAAGGACGTTTTATAAATCCGCTCTCTTGTCAAAAAGGATACCATCCACAGGGGAATCCCGCCGGCACATTTCAGTTCCATCAACACTTGATCCTCCCCAATCAATGGTGTGCCATACACCGGAGAGGATAAGGAAAGATCCGTGAGCCGACATAAAATGTTGTCGTCAAAGGTAACACGAAAGTCCGGCTGCTCCTTGCTGTAAAACGGTTCTCTGTCATAAGATAAGAACACTGCCGGACGAAGGGTTTTGTAAAAGCCAAGGCAGTAGTCAATCTCTTTGGAAATTTGGCTTTTCTCCAAAAGCGGTGCCGTGCCGTCAATCCAAGATAAGGCTTGTTGATAGGACAACGACAACCTCCGCTTATACACCACGGATTTATACTTTTTCTTTAATTCTACAAACACGGTGCTGTCCGGTTCCGTTTGTTCATAGCTGCGTACCCGCAGCTTTTCTTTATAAACAGGACGGTCAATGGATTGTCGAATCATCCGATAATCCGGTGTATCGTAATACAAATTACGAATCGTTGTGCGTCCGTAAGGGTCCGGCGTAAGATGCGCCTCCATCTCTTGCAGCGCTGCCGCTTTCTGCTCTTTTGTCATGAGATATTTCAGCTCATACCGCTGAAACACAGTTTGATATGCCATCGCTTGTTCGCTCCTTTCAACAAGATGATACCAAGCGAAACTTAAATGAACTAAAAAATTTGAACTCTTTTTCAATTATTTCTGTTTCCTTTTTAACTGCATTTAAGGATGGATTCGTATTATTTTAATAGAAAAGGAATTTCTTTTGCATCTCCCCTCTTGGAATTCTGTAAAATCCTGTGATACAATACCAATATAGAAAGGAAGGATTGGGATGCGTATTTTATTAGCGGAAGACGAAAAGCCACTGGCTCGTGCCATTGTAAAGATTTTTGAAAAGCAGCACCACTCTGCCGATGCGGTTTACGACGGAGAAGAGGCACTGTCCTATTTGGAGGCAGGCAACTACGATGTTGCTGTCTTGGACATCATGATGCCAAAGCGAGATGGCATTTCCGTCTTGAAAGAACTTCGTGCAAAAGGAAACCAAATTCCGGTGTTGCTGCTCACTGCCAAATCGGAAATAGATGACAAGGTACTCGGCTTAGACAGCGGCGCCAATTATTACCTCACCAAGCCCTTTGATGCCAAGGAATTGTTGGCTGCCCTCCGCGCCATTACCCGAACACAAGGCGAAGTAGAAAACCGCTTGTCCTTTGGAAATATTACATTAGATCGCTCTACCTTTGAGCTTTCCTCTCCTTCCGGCAGCTTTCGGTTGGCAAATAAGGAATTTCAAATGATGGAACTGTTCTTGTCTAACCCCCGACACATTCTCCCAACAGAACGGTTCTTAGAAAAAATATGGGGCTTTGACAGTGACGTGGAAATTAACGTGGTGTGGGCATATATTTCCTATCTGCGCAAAAAACTAACCGCACTGCAAGCAACGGTTTGCATCAAAGCACACCGCAATGCCGGTTATTCTTTGGAGGAGTTATGATTCGGAAATTAAAAATTCGACTGATCGCTTTGTCTATGTCCGCCCTCGTTGTGCTGCTTGCGCTAATTGTAGCCGGCATGAATCTCATCAGTTACAACGCCTTGGTGCAGGAGGCAGACAACACCCTCTCAATTCTTTCTCAAAATAAAGGGCATTTCCCGGATCAAAAAAAAGCGCCGGAAACGGGAACGGATTCCGGTCCCATGCCCCATGCTTCTTCTCCGGAACTGCCTTATGAATCCCGATACTTTTCAGTGGTGCTGAACAAGGAAGGCGAGGTTCTCTTTTCCGATACCGATAAAATCGCATCTGTTACGTCCTCCTCTGCCATTCCCTTTGCCAAAACGGTAGAAACCTCCGGAAAAACAAAGGGCTTTGTGGATCAATTCCGCTTTATCCGCTGTGAGGACGATACCGGAAATATCCGTATCATCTTTTTAGATTGCGGCAGAAAACTGGACAGCTTCTTCACCTTTTTCTATTCCGGTCTGATAATGTCCTGTGCCGGTGTGGTGGTTGTTTTCTTTGTCATTCTCTTTTTTGCCGGAAAAATCATTCGACCCATCGCAGAAAGCTACGAAAAACAAAAACGATTTATCACCGATGCCGGTCACGAAATCAAGACACCACTAACCATTATTCAAGCCAATACGGATTTAATGGAAATGGAGTTCGGGGAGAACGAAAGCCTGCAAGATATTGAGCAGCAAGTAACACGACTGCGGGATTTAACCGACGATTTGGTTCTGTTGGCTCGAATGGAAGAATCGGAACAAACACTGCAAAAGATTCCGTTCCCTTTATCCGAAGTGGCAGAGGAACTGCTTCAGTCTTTCCAAAAACCGGCAACCCAAAACGGACAAACCCTTCAGTATCAAATTGCACCTATGGTATCCGTTACCGGAAACCAAAAAGCAATCCGTCAACTGCTTTCTATTTTGATGGACAATGCCTTAAAGTACACGCCATCCGGCGGAACGATTCTTTTTACATTAGAAAAACAGAACCGAACCGCCCGACTGACGCTTTCCAATACAACTGCCACACCGATTCAGTCCGAGGATCTGTCCCATATCTTCGACCGTTTCTACCGCACAGATACTTCCCGCAACTTCGAAACCGGCGGTCACGGCATTGGGCTTTCCGTGGCAAAAGCCATCATCGCCGCACACAACGGAAAAATTCAAGCCACCGCCCCAAACAATACCACCTTCCAAATAACCGTTACCTTACCCCTATAACCAAAAAAGAGCAGACAGCAGCTTTGTTTAAGTCGTTAGGATTAAATTAAGTACTGCCACAGGGATTTTTTATCGCCAAGCATTGCGGTATCACGGGCTGCCATTTGAAGTTCAGCTAGATGAAGAACCGAATGAGTGTACCTACGCCGCAATGCCGGCGGCAGAAGATGTATCTGATACAGGAAGTTCATCCGGACGAACTTTGCCATTGCGGTGGACTTCAATGGAACAGGCGCAGTACAAGGACGGCTCCATTGAAGAAGGCATTTACGAAAGTCAAATTATCGGCGCATAAAAGAACCCTCCGGGATTGCAGTTGCAATGCTCGGAGGGTTCTTTTATTTATTGTAAGCG
>CAKSOB010000037.1 GCA_934476545.1 uncultured Eubacteriales bacterium
GGAGAAGATCTCATGACAACGGTAAAGAATCTTTATGATGCCATCAATGAATGGGCGCCGTTTCAAACAGCCATGTCTTTTGATAATGTGGGACTTTTGGTGGGCGATGGCGACGCGTCGGTAACAAAGGGGTTGGTTGCATTAGATGTAACTCCGTTTGTGTTGGAAGAAGCAGTGTCTATGGGAGCGGAGGTAATTATCAGCCATCATCCGGTTATTTTCCAACCACTCCGAAAATTATTCTCCGACAGCTTGCCCTATCGTTTGGCAAGGGAAGGTATCGCCGTAATTAGTGCTCATACCAACTATGATTTGGCAGCGGAGGGCGTTAACGTCTGTCTTGCAAAAGCGTTGGGCTTAACAGCGGTACAGCCGTTAACCTTTGATGAGAAAACAGGCTTGCCTGCGTCCCTTATTGGTGATTTGGAGCAGGGATATGCTTCAAAGGAGTTTGCAGCTTATGTAAAGGAAGTATTGCATTGCGGCGGTGTGAAATTTACCGAAGGGTCTCGTTTGGTTCGCAAAGTAGCCGCAAGCTGCGGCGCCGGTTCTTCTTCCGTTTTTGCTGCGATTGCAGCCGGAGCAGATGGTTTTGTAACGGGCGAAAGCAAGCACCATGAACTGTTGGCAGCAAGGGATGCCGGAATTACGATGGTAGATGCCGGTCATTTTAATACAGAAAATATGGCAATGGAGCCATTGCGCCAAAAATTACAGCAGCGGTTTCCGGAAGTTGCCTTTGTTTTGTCGAAGGCAACGGAGCCAGCCTGTTATTTATAAGGAAAAACCAAATGGGAAAAAGGAGGGATGGCTGTGGCACTGGACGGTAGTTTTCTTCATCATCTGCGGAAGGAGATTTTAGAAACTGCATTAAATGCAAAAGTGGATAAAATTTATCAGCCAAACCGAGAAGAATTGGTGCTGTCATTGCGAACACGCTACGATACCTATAAGCTGCTGCTGTCTGCACGGGCAAACAGTGCACGTGTGCAGTTTACCACGGAACAAATTGAAAATCCCAAGCAGCCGCCCATGCTGTGTATGCTTTTGCGAAAACGGTTGACCAGCGCAAAACTGGTGGATGTACGGCAAGCAGAATTGGAGCGTGTTTTGTTCTTTGATTTTGATGCATATAACGAACTGGGCGATTTGGTTCGCTTGACCTTAGTTTCAGAAATCATGGGGCGATACAGCAACGTGATGTTTTTGGATGGGAATGGGGTTATCATTGATGCGCTGAAGCGTGTGGATGAAGAGATGAGTTCCGAACGGTTAGTATTGCCGGGATTGCCATATCGTTCTCCGCCGCCGCAGAACAAGCTGTCTTTGCTGACAGAATCTCCGGAGCGAATTTTGTCTGTGATGGAACAGAGTGTAAAGCAGCGAGAGGTTTCCAATCAGCTTCTAGACACCCTGCAAGGCGTGTCGCCGATTGTTTGCCGAGAACTGGAAAACAGAATCGGTGCAGCCGGCACAACGGTTGCACAGTTGCAGCCGACACAGCGGCAACAGCTTTTGAAAGAACTGACTTGCTTATCACAAACTGTGATTGCCTGCAGTGGACATCCTTGTGTAGCGGTCAATCATGATACCGGAAAACCGATGGACTTTTCTTTTTTGGAAATCTCACAATATGGCTCTTTGGCACGATTGGAAACTCCGGAAACATTTTCTGAAGCATTAGACAGCTTTTATCGGGAACGAGATCACATGGAGCGCATGAAGGTCAAAACCCAAGGGCTTCATCGAATCTTATCCACCGCTGCGGAACGGCTGAGTCGGAAAATCAATCTCCAACGGGGAGAATTGCAGCAATGTACCGAGCGAGAGCATTTGAAAATTTGCGGCGATTTAATCAGTGCAAATCTGTACCAACTGAAAAAAGGAGATACGGTCGCAACGCTGTGTAATTTCTATGAACCGGAGCAACCGATGGTAACGGTGAAATTGGACCCGCTGCGAACACCGTCGCAAAATGCGCAAAAGTATTATAAAGAATACCGAAAAGCAAAAACGGCAGAAGAGAAGTTACAGGAGCAAATTTCTATGGCGGAACAGGAATTGCAATATGTAGATTCTGTTCAGGAAGCTTTATCCAGAACCACAACGGAGCAGGAGTTGTCGGAGATCCGTCAAGAGCTGTTGGAGCAAGGCTATATTCGCCAACAAAAGCAAAAGAAAAACCAAAAAGGAAAAGTAGCACCTGCCGGATCGCCGATGGAATTTCAGTCTAGCGACGGATTCCAAATTTTGGTAGGACGAAACAATCGCCAAAATGATTATCTTACCATGAAACGAGCGAACAACAATGACTTGTGGCTCCATGTGAAGAACCATCCGGGTTCTCACACGGTGATTGTTTCCAATCATCGAGAAATTACAGAAACTGCAATTTTAGAGGCAGCGCAAATTGCTGCTTATTACAGCCGGTGCCGAGAATCATCGCAAGTGCCGGTGGATTATACACAGGTTCGCCATGTCAGCAAACCAAACGGCGCAAAGCCGGGCATGGTGATTTATGTGCAATATCAAACGGTTTATGTCACTCCAAAACAACCGGAGGAGACAATAACCAAATAGGAGGAACTCTTTATGGGTAGTAAAATTTTGTCATTTGCCACACTGGGAATCAGCCTTGCAGCTTGTATCATGCTGATTGTAGTTGCATGTGTTCCAACTCCGCAAACACTGGGCGATACCGCATCTATTACGCTTTGTTTGGTGAGCGGCGCTATGTTTCTTTTGGCACTTCGCTTTAATGTAACAGCATTGCGCCACGATCTTACCGATCGAATGATTTTACCAAATGCAGGTTTGCTGTGCGTATCCGGTTTTTTGATTTTTCTGTTTGTACGACACTTTATATTGGTGCCGCAAATTGCTACATACATCGTATTGGGTGGATTGGTAGCTTGTTTCCTTGCAATTTTTGTGGGCTACTGGATTCAGCGCAGAAGGAGCTATTAAGATGGAATTTCAACCGCTCGGCAATATGCGCTTGCGAGAAAAAGATGGCGTTTCGTATTTAACATTTCCCTGCTATGATGACTTGGATTTTGTAACAAATGCGTTTTCTACCAAAAAAGGAGGCGTCAGCACGGGCGAGTTTTCTACGATGAATCTTGGGTTTCATCGTGGAGATCCCGAAGAAACTGTGTTGGAAAACTATCATCGCTTCTGCAATGCAATTGGTGTTTCATTTGAAAAACTGGTGGCTTCTGCACAGGATCATCATACGGTGATTCGTCGTGTAACCTCACAGAATACAGGAATCGGTATCTGGAAAGAACGAGATTTGCGAAGTGTAGACGGCTTGCTTACCAACGAACCGGGGATTGTATTAGTCACCTACTACGCAGACTGTACTCCCTTATATTTTGTAGATCCGGTAAAGAAAGCCATTGGACTGGCTCACGCCGGTTGGCGAGGAACTGTGTTGGAAATGGGACGCCATATGGTGCAGGCTATGAAAACACAATTCGATTCTGAACCCGAAGATTTGATCGTTGCAATAGGACCGTCTATTGGGCAGTGTTGCTATGAAGTAGATGATCCAGTGGTTCAAGCGGTAGAAAAATTGTCCTATGTTCCGCTTACGGCGGTGTTGACTCCCAAGCCAAACGGTCGCTATCAGCTGAATTTGTGGGAGTTGAATCGACGAATTCTCATGGCAGCCGGAGTGCCGGAGGAAAACATCCATGTGGGTGGCGTTTGCACTCGTTGCCATAGTGATTTACTGTTTTCTCATCGTGTGATGGGTGCAAAACGGGGCGGACTGGCAGCGATGCTGTCCATCAAGGAACCGAGGTGACCAAAATGGAAAGAATAGAATCTTGCACAATTTGTCCGAGGAATTGCAGTGCGGTTCGAACCCTTTCCACAGGCAGCGGCTTTTGTCAAATGGGGGTATATCCCTCCTTGGCAAGGGCCGCCCTTCATTTTTGGGAAGAGCCTTGCATTAGCGGAAAAAATGGTTCCGGTACTGTGTTTTTTACCGGTTGTGCCTTACGGTGTGTTTTTTGTCAAAATGCAGAAATTTCCAATGGAGCATTTCAAGGGAAGATTGTAACACCGGAGGAATTGTCGGATATTTTTTTCCGCTTGGTTGAACAGGGTGCGCACAATATCAACCTGGTGAATCCAACTCATTTTGCTCCGGCAATTCGAGAAGCATTGCTATATCGAAAACTTCCTGTTCCGGTGGTTTATAATTGCGGGGGATATGAGTCTGTGGAAACGTTGCGAATATTAGAAGGCTTGGTGGATATTTATTTGCCGGATTTGAAATACAGCCAAAATGATTTGGCACAGAAGTATTCTCATGCACCACATTATGTGGAAACGGCACAGGCGGCATTAAAAGAAATGGTGCGGCAACAGGGTGAAATTCTAATGGATGAAAACGGAATGTTACAAAAGGGTGTGGTAGTGCGCCATTTAATTTTACCGGGGCGAACGAAGAATGCAATGGCAGTGCTGGAATTTTTGGCAGAGCAGTTCGGTACACAAATTTTAGTTAGTTTGTTAGCGCAATATCTGCCGATGGGACAAGTAGACGAAACTCACTTTTCGGAACTAAATCGCCGCATTACCCAACGGGAATTGGATAAACTAGAGGCATATCTGTTTGATCTTGGATTGGACGGATTTGTACAGGAACGCAGTGCGGCAAAGGAACAATACATCCCGGATTTTCGGTTAGAAGGGCTATAATTTCTTGTGGAAACACGGTCACTTTTTACGGAAACCTGTTGAGATTGATTGCATTTTCATGAGGAAGATGCTATAATTAAATTGAATTTTGCATTTTTGGAGGATTTTTATGGGTGAACTGAAGAGCCTTTGTGCCAAAGTACGAGAAAATGTAGTAACAACCATCGGCACGTTGGGTGTCGGTCATATCGGCGGTAGCTTGTCTATCGTAGATCTGTTGGTGGTATTGTATGAAAAGCATATGCGGGTGGACCCGTCCAACCCGAAAATGGAAGGCAGAGATCGCCTGATCGTATCAAAAGGTCATGCCGGTCCTGCAGTTTATTCTGTGTTGGCAGAGAAAGGGTTCTTTGATAAATCTTGGTTGCTGACACTGAATCAGTCCAAGACCAATCTGCCTAGCCACTGCGATATGCACCGGACTCCCGGCGTAGACATGACTACCGGTTCTCTGGGTCAGGGCTTTTCCTGCGCAATGGGCATTGCAAAAGCGTCCAAGATTGTAGGGGACGGCGCAACCATTTACACCATTATCGGTGACGGTGAAAGCCAAGAAGGACAAATCTGGGAAGCAGCAATGTTTGCTGCACAGCAGAAACTGGACAACGTGATTGCATTTACCGACTACAACAATATGCAAATTGACGGCAACGTTAGCGATATTTGTGACATTGCACCGTTGGCAGAGAAGTGGAAAGCCTTTGGCTGGAACACCATTGAAGTAGAAAACGGTCATGATGTAGATGCAATCGACAAGGCAATCGTAGCAGCAAAATCTGCGGACAAGCCTTCTATGATTATTCTCAAGACCGTAAAGGGTAAGGGTGTAAAGTTCATTGAAGAAATGGGCTTTGGTAACCACAGTATCCCCATGACAAAAGAGGTTATGGAGCAAGCATTGGCAGAAGTAAGGGGGACAAACTAATGGAAATTCGCCAGGTATTGTGTGCAGAATTGGAACGGATGATGGAGGAAAATGAGAAGATCGTCGTAATTGACGCAGACCTTTCTAAGCCAAACGGTACGTTCCCACTGCGAAAAAAATTCCCGGATCGTGCATTTGATGTGGGTATTGCAGAGCAGAACATGGCAGGTGTAGCTGCCGGCATGAGCAGCTACGGTTTCATTCCGTTCATCACTTCCTTTACACCATTTGCCAGCCGCCGTATCTGTGACCAAATTGCAATCTCCATTGCATATGCAAAGCAGAATGTAAAAATCATTGGCTCTGACCCGGGTATCTCCGCAGAGTTTAACGGTGGTACACACATGAGTATGGAAGATATCGGCGTGCTGCGTAGTATTCCGGATTTGGTAATCTATGAGGTTGTAGACGCTAACCAATTCCGTCAGGCATTGCCACAGATCGTAGCCCATGAGGGTCCGGTATACATTCGGATGTTCCGTAAAACGATTGATGATGTATTTACCGATCCGGATTACAAGTTTGATCTGTTCCATGCAGATACTCTGCAAGAGGGTACCGATGTTTCTATTTTCTGCAGCGGTATTATGGTACAGGAAACTGTAAAAGCAAATGAAATCCTGAAAGCAGAGGGTATTTCCGCTGACATCATCAGCATTCACACAGTAAAGCCGATTGATCGGGAGGCTGTGATTACTTCTGCGAAAAAGACAGGCGCTGTTGTAACTGCGGAAAACCACAACATCATCGGTGGTTTGCGTTCTGCTGTTTCCGAAGTTCTTTGTGAGGAGTGTCCAACTCCGCTGCGTGCTGTTGGCGTAAAAGATCGCTTTGGTCAAGTTGGCAAGATGCCATTCTTGAAAGAGGAGTACCAAATGCGTGCAGAGGATATCGTTGCAGCAGTAAAAGAAGTTATTGCACTGAAAAAGTAATTTATTTCCATTTTTATGATAACAAGGAAAGCTACTCGGATTTGAGTAGCTTTTTCTTTTTAAGCATTTTACGTAAATTGTATTGATCTCATAGAGGGTTAAAAAACAAAGAACAGAGCTCCCTCAAAATAGAAAGAGCCCTGTTCTTTGTAATGATAGAATACATACATAAAAAGAGCAGTTAAAAAACTGCTCTGGTTGGTGCCGCTGACCGGACTTGAACCGGTACGGTATTGCTACCGAGGGATTTTAAGTCCCTTGTGTCTGCCGATTCCACCACAGCGGCACATCGGGAACTCTTTGATTATAGCATACACATTCTGTAAAATCAATAGGTTTTGAAGAATTTCTTTTTTTAAAATGGAAGATGAGCTGTACTTTATCAAACAATCTTCTTTGTCGTAAAATATTGTTGACAATCGGAATAATGTGCATTAAAATTACAGATAACGAATTTGGTTGTTGTATCCCATTCGCATAGCAAAATAAATAACAATTCATTCAATTGGATGTATCTCATATTTTCTCTAACAGAAGCTGGTGAACAGCATAAATTCTAATATTTACACGAAATCCACTGGGGACTAGCCAGTTTGTTAGTTTGCAGTTGGACTATAAATTTCACACACTAAAAAAGAAAGATCGGACATTTATCCGGTCTTTCTTTTGCGTTATAAATCATCTGCATCCTGTTCCGGCGCTTTGTTTTGTTCATCACTGCCGGTGTAACTGCCCAGCACATCAGAAGGAATCACTTCCTTTTGTTTTCGTATGGTTGCTGCCAATGTAATGATGCGGTGCCCGTGGTGGTTTTTGGGATGTGCCTGATGGTGTGTGGGTTGTTCCTGTTTCATAAAACATCCTCCTGTCTTTTTGATAGCATTTCCTTGTGGTTGGCACTTTATTCCGATGAATTTTGGAAGGATTATTTCTTTTTAACGCAAAAAGTGGTATACTAATATCAAAATATTCTGGAGGGATTCTATGCTCTATATCGGTATTGACGTAGGCGGCACCAATATTGCTGCCGGTGTGATGGATGAGGAAGGTCGCATTATCGGACGATCTTCCTTGAAAATTAAGGTGCCCTGCCCGCATCGAGAGTTGTGCAGCCAGATTTTAGACGCTGCGAAATCCGCTCTGCGAGATTGCTCGGCCACACTAAATGATGTAACGGCAATCGGTGTTGGAATTCCCGGCACAGTTAATAGCAAGGAAGGCGTTGTTACTTTTTCCAGTAATTTATTTGTGGAGGATTTCCGCATAAAGGAATTGTTGCAAAAGGTGATTGATAAACCGATTGCCATTGAAAATGATGCCGATGCAGCTGCTTACGGAGAGTTTGTGCAAGGTGCGCTGCAAAACAGCAAGAACGGCTTGATGTTGACCTTAGGTACCGGAATCGGATGCGGTATGATTGTAGATGGCAAGCTGTATCGAGGCGCAGTTGGTGCAGCCGGAGAAGTGGGGCATATGGTAATTGATATGGATGGCCGACTTTGTAACTGTGGTCGCCACGGCTGCTGGGAGCGATATGCCTCCGCTACCGGGTTGATTCAAACCACTCGAGAGTATCTGATTGAGCATCCGGATCGCAACAGCTCGATGATGGCATTGATCGGCGGAAATATCAATAACATCGAGGGGAAAACTGCGTTCTTTGGAAAAGAGCAAGGACTGCAATTAGCAGCGGAGATTGTGGATATTTATATCCATCACTTAGGAATTGGTTTGGTGAATGTCTTAAATCTGCTAGATCCGGATACCGTTTGCATCGGTGGCGGTGTGGCAGCAGCAGGAGATGCGTTGTTAGACCCATTGAAAGACTATGTAGCAAAAACACAGTATAAACGTGGTGGGGATCATGTTGAGTTGTGTCTTGCAACACTCGGAAATGATGCCGGTATCATCGGAGCAGCTTATTTAGCAAAGAATCTTTTGTAATATTTTTTGGAAATCGTTTGAATGCGCCGTAATAGTGCTTCAGGCGATTTTTATTTGCGTAAAAATAGGTGAAGGTTCTGTTTCTATACACTTTCTCAAAGAAAGCATAGAAGGAATCATACAAAAAAGACGGAAAAGTGTATAACATTTGAAAAAACATGATTTTCATGTTGAATTGCAGTTGCACTTTTGCTATAATAAATTCGTATGATTTTGTTTAAAAGGAGAAGTGTTATGGCAAAGGTAACCTTGATTGCCCATACGGATATGCCGGAAAAAATTGTTGCGGCAGCAGCAAAGTTGTGTTATTCTCCGGCAGATATTGATCATATTATGGATGGTCTCACAGAAGAAAAAACATCCTCTTTTGTAGAAATGTTGTCGGAAATTGGGCATGAAAGCCCGATTGAACACGCCTCCTTCACCTTTGGCATCGAGGGTGTATCCAGAGCACTTCTTGCGCAGATTACCCGTCATCGTATGGCATCCTTTAGCGTGCAAAGTCAACGGTATGTTTCGGAGCTTTCCTTTGAATATGTAGTGCCGCCGGAAATTGAAGCAATTCCGGAAGCGAAAGCAGAGTTTCTGATTGCAATGGAAGAAGATCAAGTCCATTACAATCGGCTGACAGCTGTTTTAAAGGAAAAGCATAAGGCAACCTTGTTGGCAGAGGGCAAAGAAGAAAAGGATGCGGACAGAATGGCGCAAAAAATGGCGATTGAAGATGCACGATTTGTATTGCCCAATGCGTGTGATACAAAAATGGTATTGACCATGAATGCACGATCTTTGTACAACTTCTTTGCACATCGTTGTTGCAATCGGGCGCAGTGGGAAATTCGTGACGTAGCTGTTCAGATGCTTCGCTTGGTAAAGGGTGTTGCCCCGCATATTTTTGCGAAATGTGGACCTGCTTGTGTAAACGGCCCTTGCACCGAAGGAAAAATGTCTTGTGGAAAGATGGCGGAAGTCCGTCGGTATTTTAAGGAAATGGGTGTGTAGTCATGGAGCAGCGTCTCTTTGTGGTAGAAGGATTAGATGGTAGCGGAAAAGCAACACAAACAGCACTATTAGCAAAATCGCTGGCAGAGAAAGGCTATTTTTGCCGTCAGGTCACTTTTCCAAACTATCATTCTCCATCTTCTGCGTTGGTGAAGCTGTATTTGGGTGGTGCGTTTGGTGGTTCACCGGCATCGGTAAATCCGTATGCAGCGGCTTCTTTTTATGCGGTAGACCGATTTGCCGGATACCATCAGGACTGGAAATCGGACTATGAAGCTGGAACTATTATTTTGGCGGATCGTTATGTAACCTCCAATTTAATTTATCAACTTTCTAAAGTGCGTCCATCGGAGCGAGCAGCATTTGTCGATTGGCTACAGTCTTATGAATATGATCAGTTGGGATTACCTCGTCCAACCGCTACAATTTATTTGGATATGCTTCCCTCTGTATCTCAAAAGCTATTGCTGCACCGGTATGATGGCGACGAACAGAAGAAAGATATTCATGAGCGAGATGTTGCATTTTTAATGCAGTGTAGGGAAAGCGCTTTGTATAGCGCCGAGCATTGCGGTTGGCATCAAATTCGCTGCGACGATGGAGAAACACCCCGATCACCGGAGGAGATTCATAAAGAGATTGTAACGATTGTAGAGAGGTATCTGCAAAAGGAACGGGAGGGATCAAAGGAATGATTTATGTATTTTTAGCACCGGGCTTTGAAGAAATCGAAGCCTTAGCGGTAGTCGATGTATTGCGACGTGCAAACTACCAAGTAACAACCGTGGCGGTAGGGACACCGACCCTTCAAGTACAGGGGGCGCACGGCATTACCGTAACCGCAGATCGAATGGAGCAAGAGATTGCAGGGGAGAAACCGGAGGCAATGGTACTGCCCGGTGGAATGCCTGGCACACTGAACTTGGAGCGATCCGATGTTGTTCAGGCAGTGTTGTTCGACTGCATTCAGGAGGAAATCTTGACAGCGGCGATTTGTGCAGCGCCTTCTATTTTAGGACACAAAGGTTATTTAAAAGGAAAGCGTGCGACTTGTTATCCCGGCTTTGAAGAAGCGCTGGAGGGAGCAACAACAGAATCCACATTGATCGTAAGGGATGGTACGATCATTACCGGCAAAGGACCGGGCGCAGCGATTCCATTTGCATTGGAAATTGTAAAAGCGATTTCTGGAGAAACATTGGCAAATCAAATTGGGATGGAGATGCAATGGCTGCAAGCGTAAAAAACTTTAATATCAAAGAGGTCAAAAGTGACCTGCGAAAAAAATACCGATCCTTTCGGGAATCCCTGCAAGCGGGAAAAAAGAACGTGTTTGACGCATCCATCAAGCATAATCTTTTAAAGTTGAATGAATATCAGGAAAATGACATATTATTTCTTTATGTAAGCAAAGAAATTGAAGTGGATACTTACGGAATCATGGAGCAATGCTGGAAAGACGGAAAAACGGTTGCAGTTCCTCGTTGTGTTCCGGGAACACGGGATATGGAGTTCTATGAAATTCAAAGTACGGATGATTTGGAAGCAGGAACCTTTGGTGTGATGGAACCGAAAGTGAGCCAATGCCGTAAGATTACCGATTTTTCTCACGGATTATGTGTTGTTCCGGGATTGTGCTTTGATGCCAAGGGGTATCGTTTGGGATATGGCAAAGGATACTATGACCGGTTTTTATCCGTGTATCAAGGAGCTACGGCAGGAATTTGTTATGCCGAATGCGTCCAATGGAATCTTCCCCACGGTTATTTCGATCGTCCGGTCGATGTACTGGTGACAGAAAATTATATTCGAAGAATCGGTAAGGGGCGGAAAAGAGGAGGCACGAAATGAGCGATAAAAAGAATAAAGCCGGCGGGAATCTTCCCGAAGAGCGTAATCGCAAAACAGGAGAACGGTTTCGACTGGATTTAGACGATCAACCGGTGAAAGACTCTCTGGAAATGAGCGATAATGAAATCAGAAGCCACAGTAACGGAGAAGGTCCGGTGGCACCGGAAGGGTTTCGTCCGCCGCCGGTGCATCAGCCGGCAGTAAAAGCAACTGCGCCGGGCGCTGCCTTTGAAAAAGGGCATAAAAAGCGTGATCGAAAAAAAGGCAAGAAAAATCGCTGGTTTTTCCGTGGCGTTTGGCTTGCGGTTTTGGTTCTGGTGGGAATTGGAATTGCATCATTTGCCATTACCTGCCTGAATGATATGTTGGCATTCCAAAAGGATTCTAAAGAGGTAGTTGTAGAACTGAAAAAGGGCGCATCCACCAATGAAGTTGCAGACGAACTGATTGATAAGGGCGTTATCCATAACAAATGGGCGTTCTGCACCTACGCATCCTTTACCAAATCAGAGGGAACGTTTGAGTACGGAACCTTCACATTGAATACCGATATGGACTATGAAGCAATCATTAATAATTTACAGCTGTCCGGCGGTCGTGTAGAAACTGTAAAAATCACATTTACAGAAGGAATGTCTGTTTCTCAAATGGGCGCGAAGTTGGAAGAAGCCGGTGTTTGCACCCAACAGGAATTTGAAGACGCTACAAATCAAAAAGACAACTATATGTCTTATGAGTTCATTAACGACATCAAAGATAAAGAGGGCAGAGCATACTTCTTGGAAGGATATTTGTTCCCGGATACCTACGAATTCTATAAGAACGAAGGCGCAGAGAACGCCATCGAGAAGATGCTGAATAACACCAAGGATAAACTGACTGCAACACTGTATAAGAAGGCAGAAAAGGCAAACATGAGTATGGATGACGTGATTACCATGGCATCTATGATTCAGGCGGAAGCTGCCAACAAGAAGGATATGTACGTTATTTCCTCTATTTTCCATAATCGTTTGGATGCAGGTGTGGAAAACGGATTCGGTTATTTGAACTCCGATCCGACCATTTGGTACCCATACCTCAGCGAGGAGGACATGCC
>CAKSOB010000038.1 GCA_934476545.1 uncultured Eubacteriales bacterium
CGGCAAGGCATACGTCTGTGAAATGGATGCAGAGGAAATGCGCCAAAACCGTGGTGACTTGACCACACCGGCAACCAGTCCGGAGCGGGACCGTCCCATTGAGGAAAGCCTTGACCTGTTTGCTCGCATGAAGGCAGGCGAGTTTCCGGACGGCGCAATGACCTTGCGCGCAAAGATTGACTTGGCTTCCGGTAACTTCAATATGCGTGATCCGGTATTGTATCGCATCAACCATATGCACCATCACCGCACCGGAGATCAGTGGTGCATCTATCCGATGTACGACTTTGCCCATCCAATTGAGGATGCCATTGAGGGGATTACCCACTCTCTTTGCTCCTTGGAGTTCGAGTCCCATCGTCCGTTGTATGATTGGGTAGTGGAGAATGCCGGCTTTGAACAAAAGCCTCGTCAGATTGAGTTTGCTCGACTGAACATCAACAACACCGTAATGAGTAAGCGGAAGCTCCGCACACTGGTAGAAAACGGTGTGGTAAACGGTTGGGATGACCCAAGAATGCCAACCTTGTGCGGTTTGCGCCGCCGTGGTTATACGCCGGAATCCATTCGGAATTTCTGCACTCGGATCGGTGTGGCAAAGGTGAACAGCTTGGTGGAATACAGCTTCTTGGAGCACTGCCTGCGGGAGGACTTGAACCTCCGGGCGCAACGTGTGATGGGTGTATTGGATCCGGTGAAGCTGGTAATCACCAACTATCCGGAGGATTTGGTAGAGGAGTTCGAGGTAGAGAATAATCCGAACAATCCCGAGGACGGCAACCGTGTTGTAACCTTCTCCAGAGAGAGCTGGATTGAGCGCAGCGACTTTATGGAGGAGCCAATCAAGGGATACCATCGCTTGTATCCGGGCAATGAGGTTCGTTTGAAAACAACCTACATTGTAAAATGCACCGGCTGCAAAAAGGACGAAAACGGCAATGTTGTAGAGGTTTACGCCGAGTATGATCCGGAAACCCGTGGCGGCAACACTCCGGATGGCCGCAAGGTAAGAGGCACCATCCACTGGGTTGACGTGAAAAACTGTTTGGATGCGCAGGTGAACCTGTATGAAAATCTGTTCACCGTAGCAGATCCGGAGGACGAGGAGCTGTTGGAGGTTGTAAACCCCAACTCTCTCCAAGTGCTCGCCGGCTGCAAGATGGAATCCTCCATTGCAAAAATGCCAAAGGAAACTTCCTTCCAGTTAATGCGTCAGGGCTACTTCTGTTTTGACAAAGACAGCACAGAGGACAATTTGATTTTGAACCGCTCTGTTCTGCTGAAGGATGGCTTTAAGAAAAAATAAATCTTTCTCATAAAGAAAAAACGCATCGTTTGTAATTGCTTACAGCGATGCGTTTTATTATGTGCTTTTTTATTTTACAAGATAATACCGAGCAGAGAACGGTGCCAGTTTTAATTTTGCCATGTTGCTTTTAACAGGCGTAGTTTCTGTAAGATTTCGTTCGTTACTGATGAGCAAGGATAAGTGCTTGCAGTTTGGCAGATGCAGGGTGTACGCTTGTTCTTTGTCGGAAAGGTTAAAGATACAGGCAATGCGCTCTTTTCCGTCTGTGCGGAGGAAGGCGTAGATGCACCGTTCTTCCTGATGGCAATCCAACCAACGGAATCCACGGGAGTCAAAGTCCCAAACAGACAAAGCAGGGTGCTTGAGATAAATATGGTTCAGCTTTCTCATAAAGCGGTGGAAATCATCGTGGTTTGGATACTTGAGAATATCCCAATCCTGCTCCCGCTTTTCATCCCACTCCCGAAGCTGTGCAAATTCATTGCCCATAAAGTTCAGCTTTTTGCCGGGATGGCCGTACATATATAAGTACAGCGCCTTGGCTTGGGGGAATTTTCCTTCATAATCTCCATTCATTTTTTGAGCGATGGTTGCTTTGCCATGTACCACTTCATCATGGGAGAGTGGCAGCAGGAAGCGCTCATTGTAATAATAGTGCATGGAGAAGGTCAGCTTGTGATAATCTCGGCTGCGATACTCCGGATCGGTTTGGAAGTATTCCAGTGTGTCGTGCATCCAGCCCATATCCCACTTGTAGTCAAAGCCCAAGCCCCCCTTGTGAACCGGCTTTGTTACATTGTGGTAAGCAGTGGAATCCTCCGCAGCTAAAATGGCAGAAGGATGGCGGCGCTTCAAGCCTTGGTTCATGGTTTTCAGGAAGTTGATAGCGTGTTTGTTTTCTCCACGGTTCTCATCGCCTTGCCAGTAAATCAGGTTGCGAATGGCATCCATCCGCAGACCGTCAAAGTGGAACTCCTCCAACCAGAAGTTGGCGGCAGACTGCAAGAAGCTGCACACCTCTCCACGGGAGTGCATAAAGTTGAGGGAACCCCATTCGTTGCTGCCTACATGATGGTGTGGGTACTCGTACAGAGCAGTACCGTCATAGTGCGCCAAGCCGTAGTAGTCTACCGCAAAATGTACCGGAACGAAGTCCATCAGCACACCAATGTTATTCCGGTGCATCTTGTCTACAAAGATTTTGAGCTGCTTTGCAGTGCCGTAGCGAGAGGTTGGGCTGAAGAAGCCTGTGTTTTGGTATCCCCAAGATTGGTCACAAGGATGTTCACTCAACGGCATGACTTCAATGTAGTTGTAGCCGTTTTCCTTTACATAGTCGATCATCAGATCTGCAATTTCCTCATAGTTGTACCAATCGGTTTCGCCGTCGCCCTTCTTTTTCCAAGAGCCTAAATGCACCTCATAAATGTTCAGTGGGCGCTGCTTGCAGTCGGTACGTTTGCGCATCCATTGACTGTCGGAGAAAGTATACTCGGACAAATCCCGAATATAGGAGGCTGCATTCGGGCGCAGCTCCATTCCGAATCCGTAAGGGTCGCAGTGGTCGATGACACTGCCGTCTTTGCCGTAAATTTTGTATTTATACATCATGCCGGGCTTAGCTTCTTCTACCCACAGCTCGTAGATATTTCCGTCGCTGACCTTTCGCATCGGAAGTTCTTTCCAGTTACTGAATTCACCAATCAGTGTGATTTTTTCTGCCTCCGGTGCAAAAGTGCGGAAGGTGGTTGCCCGCCCATCCCAATGGGCGCCGAAATATTGATAGGCATCGAAACATTGCCCCATGTAAAAGCTGTAAAGATCCATATTTTCCTTGACTCCCGTCGTTTATTATTCTATTATCTATTTTAAAGAGGGATGGGAAAAAAGCCATCGTCAATTTCTAAAAACCGTTTATTAAGCAACGATTTTTAAATTTCGTCGAGGAAGTGAACGCATGGATTTACGAGTAAAAAAAACACGCCGCAGCATTATCAATGCCTTTTTGATGCTGCGAGCCAATAAACCACTGGAAAAGATTACTGTGAAAGAGTTGGCAGAGCTGGCGATGATTAACAAAGCCACCTTTTATCTTCATTTTCGGGATATTTACGATTTGTCCGATACACTGGAGCGAGAGCTTGTTTGCTCTATTATAGATGGTGTAACCCATCCGGAATATTTATTTACCAATTTGCCCCTGTTTGTAAAGGAATTGACCGATGAGTATTTTGCACGGCAAACGCTGATTCACACATTGTTTTCCGGCAATCAGGTCAATTGCTTACCTAGCCGCATTGAGCAGTGTGTGAAAGAAATTGCATATAGTCAAAACCCGGCGCTGCAAGAGGATATGGAGTATAACATTTTGCTCAGTTACTGCATTTATGGCGGATACTATGCGTATATCCAAAATGAGGGCTGTGACTTAGCGGTGATCACAGAGCGGATTGGACGATTTTCTCATGCGCTGACCAAAGCCTGTGACAGCAACGAAATTTAGGGATTTTATAAAAAGAAAAACCGACAAATACGGCAAGCGCGCTGTATCTGTCGGCTTTTTTGTTTTAAGGATTAGAGAGAAGGCTTAGTCGTAGTCTACGTCCCACTCTAAAATTTTTCCGGTTTTTGCGTTAATTTCAAATTCAAACTCGGTACCGGAGGTTTTGTGAAGGTACTCTAATTCGTAAACATTATCCTCTTTGTCCAATTCCTTCTTGGTGAGGGTGACGCTGCTTGGGTTAAAGCCCAGTGCTTTGATTTTTGCTTCGGCAATTTGTTTTGCCTTTGCAAGAGAAATGTTATTGCTCTTGGCAGGAATCGTGACCTTTCCGGAAATGCGATTGTAAGCGGTTGTGCCGTCAGGACGAACGCCTACGATAGTGTAAGTATAGGTTCTGCCTGCCTTGTAGTTGAGGATGCGGAACTCCAGTTCGTCGTCATCCCAATCCAAAATCTTGGTAGCGTAGGTAGCGCCGGTATTATCCTTTACCGTTACCTTTACGTTGTGACGGAAATCTACATCGTAGCGGAAATCTACCTCTACCTTGCCGCTGCCTTCATAAGTGGTTTTCTGAATGGAGGCTTTGTTCAGTGGGATTTTTACGGTGCCGCTGACAGACTCGGTTGTTCCGTTTGCCAGAACGATATTGGAAATGGTATATTTGTAAGTTTTTCCGGCAACGAATTTTTGAATTTTAATTTTCAAATCGTCGTCGTTTTTCTTGTTGCCGTACAGTGTTACGGTGTAGGCTTTGCCGTTGGAATCCTTTACGGAAACCTTTGCGTTGCTCAGGTCAACGTCCTTTACAAAGTCAACCTCCAATACTCCGTTGCTTTGGTACTCCTGCCCCTCCAACAGGGAAGCATTGGCTGCAAATGCGGTAGTGGTGGGAACCAATGCGCTGGCGGTCAGGACAGCACCGGCAGCAAGAGATAAGAATTTTACTTTTTTCATCAAGATTCTCTCCTTTTCAATTATACTTGTTTAGCTTGTGCTAATTTCTTCCGAGAAGTTCTTGAAAGTTGCCCGTATTATAGCATGGGATTTTTGGAATAGCAATAGGGCTTTTAGTGATTTAATCACAGAAAAAAAGAAAAAGCCTATGTCACAAATAGGCTTTTAGTAAAACAATATAAACAGGGAGGAAAAAGTTGGGCAAAATCCCTATGCTATCGGTTGCGCTGCAAGCGGCGAATACTGTCCGGGTTGATGCGATCTTTTTCACTGCGGTGCATGGAAACGTTTTGTACCAGCCCAAAACCCAAATACAAGCAGGCTGCGGAAGAACCGCCGGCACTGAAAAACGGCAGGGTAACGCCCATAACCGGAAGCAGGCTCAGGCACATTCCCAAGTTAAAGACGGTTTGTGCGGCGATCATGCCGAAGAATCCAAAGCAAATAAAGGTACCTAACCGGTCACAGGACACAAAGGCAGTTCGCAAAACACGGAACAGCAACAACAGAAGCAAGCCTAAGATTGCGACGCATCCGATAAAGCCCAGTTCTTCTCCCGCAACTGCAAAGATAAAGTCACTTTCCTGAACGGGAACCACACTGCTTTGCACACGAGGAGCAGTCAGCAATCCTTGTCCGGTTAAACCGCCGGAGCCAATGGAAATTTTACCTTGGATTTGCTGTAAGCCGGTGCCCAATGGGTCTGCTTCCGGGTGGAACATATTGATGATTCGATTCCGCTGATAATCTTCAAAAATAAAGTTCCATGCAATGGGGATAGCGGCAATAATCACACCAAACAGTGCTGCAAAGTATCGAAGCTGCACACCTGCCGCCAAAGACATACACAAAAACATAAAGAAGAAGATGATAGCTGCACCGTCGTCACCCTGCAAGTGAACGAGAAGAATCGGAACCGCAGCGTGCAGTCCCAGTAAGCAAACGTGGCGGAATTTTCGAATCAGCCCTTTTTCGTTTAAAATAGAAAGATGTTTTCCAAACGTAATCATAAAGAGGATCTTTACCAATTCCGATGTTTGAAAGGTAATGCCACCGGGCAGCTTGAGCCAAGCCTTTGCGTTTACGCCGTCGGAGCCGGTAACGCTTTCACCGAAAAGCAGCGTGTATAGAATCATTGCTGCCCCGATTGCCGCAATCCAAATCCAGTATCGGGCAATGGTTCGGTAGTCGATCAGCGTTAAAATAATGGCGCCTACATATCCGGCAACAATCGCAATGAGCTGAATGTCAAAATAATTTCGTCCCATAGCGTTGGAGGGAACGGTATACAAAAGCGTTAGACTGAAGGCGGAAATAGTGAGCATCACCAGCCATAGCAGTTTGTCCGAGCGTTTCAGATAGTCCACAAAGCCTTTTCCGCACCGATTGAAAAATTGTGTCATTCGGTATTTGCGGGAATCGGCGGTGGTATAAGCCAAAGCGACACCTCCTTGGGAGAAGTTCCAAAAAATAAGATGCTTTCATTATATAATTTTAAAGGGGAAAGTGCAAGTTCCTCTTTCCTAGTGAGAGAAAATATGCTATATTATACAATAGGGAGATAAACGTAAGAATTTGAAAAAAGGAGTAAAAAACAATGCTTACAGACATCGAAATTGCACAACAGGCTACTTTGCAGCCAATTACAAAAATCGCTGCAGATTTGGGAATTACAGAAGATGAATTGATTCCTTACGGCCGTTACAAGGCAAAGCTGGACAACGCTGTATTCCGTCGTTTGGAGAACGAGAAAGACGGTAAGTTGATTCTGGTAACTGCCATCAACCCAACTCCGGCAGGTGAGGGTAAAACCACCACAACAACCGGTTTGGGTCAGGCATTTGCAAAAATCGGCAAGAAGGCAGTTGTTGCGCTGCGTGAGCCATCTCTGGGCCCTGTATTTGGCGTAAAGGGCGGTGCAGCCGGCGGCGGTTATGCACAGGTTCTGCCAATGGAGGATTTGAACCTGCACTTCACCGGCGATATGCACGCAATTACAGCAGCCAACAACCTGATGTGCGCTATGTTGGATAACCACATTCAACAGGGCAATGATTTGGGAATTGACCCTCGTGCCATCAATGTAACACGCTGCTTGGACATGAACGACAGAGTTCTGCGCAGCATCGTAGTCGGTCTTGGCGGCAAGGGCAACGGTGTGCCTCGTGAGGACGGCTTCTGCATTACCGTAGCCAGTGAGGTTATGGCAATCTTCTGCCTCGCAAATGACATTATGGATCTGAAAGAGCGGTTGGGCAACATTTTGGTTGCTTACACCTATGCAGGCGAGCCGGTTTACGCAAAAGACATCGGCGCAAACGGTGCAATGGCAGCGCTGTTGAAGGATGCCATTAACCCGAACTTGATTCAAACACTGGAGGGTACTCCGGTTGTGATGCATGGCGGTCCGTTCGCAAACATTGCGCACGGCTGTAACTCTGTTCGTGCAACAAAAATTGCTCTGAAGCTAGGCGACTACTGCATCACCGAGGCAGGCTTCGGCTCTGACTTGGGCGCAGAGAAGTTCTTTGATATTAAGTGCCGCTATGCCGGTCTGAAGCCATCTGCGGTGGTTGTGGTTGCAACGGCAAGAGCGTTGAAGTACAACGGCGGTTTGACAAAGGACGAGGCTTCTCAGCCAAACATGGAAGCACTGGAAAAGGGTATCGTAAACTTGGGCGTTCACATTGAGAATATGCGCAAGTACGGCGTACCGGTTGTAGTAGCCATCAACCGTTTTGGAAACGATACCGAAGAAGAGCTGCAATTTATCGAGAACTACTGCAAGGCAAACAATGCAGAGTTTGCACTGTCCGAAGTATTTGCAAAGGGCGGTGAAGGCGGCATTGATTTGGCAAAGAAGGTTGTAGCAGCAACAGAGCAGAAGTCTGACTTTGCACCGCTGTACGATTTGGATTTGACCATTACCGAAAAGTTGGAAAAAATCGCCAAGGAAATTTACGGCGCAGACGGCGTAGACTATACTGCAAAAGCAAAGAAATCTTTGGCACAGATTGAAAAACTGGGCGGTAATAATCTGCCGGTTTGTGTGGCAAAGACACAGTATTCCCTGACCGATACCCCAACTCGTTTGGGTCGTCCAACCGATTTCCGCATCACCATCAGTGACCTGCGGTTGTCCAACGGTGCAGGCTTTGTAGTTGCTTATGCAGGCAACATCATGACGATGCCAGGTCTGCCAAAGGTTCCGGCAGCCGTAACCATTGACGTAGACGAAACCGGTAAGATTTCCGGATTGTTCTAAGATTCTATTTTTATAATACAGTTTCAGAAGGGAGGGCTGACAATGGCACAATATCGCACAACATCACCGGAAGAAACGGAGGCGTTGGGGTTCCGTTTGGGGGAGTGTCTTCACGGGGGTGAAGTGTTGGCGTTGTTCGGTGGCCTTGGCATGGGAAAAACAGCGTTTACCAGAGGAATTGCAGCCGGACTTGGGATTCCAAGCGGTGTATCCAGCCCGACCTTTGCATTGGTACATGACTACACCGGACGATTGACGGTACATCATTTTGATATGTACCGTGTGGACGGTTGGGATGATTTGTACTCTACCGGCTTCTTCGATTATCTTGATACGGAAGATGTGTTGATTATTGAGTGGAGTGAAAATATTGAGGGTGCGTTGCCGCCCGATGCCATTCGTATCACCATCTCCAAAGGAGAATCGGAAGAGGAACGGCTGTTTGAGATGGAAGGAGTAGAGCTGTGAAAATTCTTGCACTGGATTCTTCTGCGGTATCTGCCTCCGCCTGTATCCTGGAGGACGGCAACATTCTGGCAGAAGATTATGTAAATATTCGGCAGACCCACAGCCAAACCTTGATGGTTATGGTGCAGCATGTGCTGGAGATTACCGGTACTTGCCTTTCCGATGTGGATGTGCTGGCAGTGTCGGCAGGACCGGGCTCTTTTACCGGCGTGCGTATCGGCGTAGCCTGTGTAAAGGGCATGGCAATGGCGCAAAAAAAGCCATGCGTCGGGGTTTCTACCTTAGAAGCTATGGCGGCACAAATGCGAGATCACAACGGCATTGTTTGCGCTGTGATGGACGCTCGCTGTCAGCAGGTGTATAATGCGCTGTTCTCCGTAGAGGATGGCGTTGTAACACGGCTGACGGAAGACCGCGCCATTGCCATCAGCGACTTGGCAGCGGAATGCAGTGCCTTTCAAGAGCCGGTGTATCTGGTAGGGGACGGCGCTGTCCTCTGTGACCGGTCAGAGCCATTCTTATCCTTATCCCATGTCCGTCTTGTATCGGAACAACTGCGGTATCAGCGTGCCGGCGGTGTGGCAATGGCTGCACTGGAATTGGCACAACAGGGAGAAACGGTTTCTCCGGGAGAATTATCTCCTGTCTACCTGCGTCTGCCCCAAGCAGAGCGGGAATTAAAACGAAAACAACAACTGGAGGAGAGAACATGATAGCAATCGGAGCCGATCACGGCGGTGTAAACTTAAAGCTGGCAATTCAAAATTACTTTGATGAAAACGGAATCCGCTACAAGGATTTCGGCACCAATAATCAATGCTCCGTGGACTACGGTCCTATTGCAGCACAGGTAGCGCATGCCGTTGCAAATGGCGAGGCAGAAAAAGGCATTCTGTGCTGTGGCACCGGCATTGGTATTTCTATTGCTGCCAACAAGGTAAAGGGCATCCGTGCGGCTGTGGTTACCAATGCGTTCTGCGCACAAGCAACTCGTCAGCACAATGATTCTAACATCCTGTGCATGGGTGGTCGTGTAATCAGCGAGGTAGAAGCAGTAGAGTTTACAAAGATTTTCTTGAATACAGAATTTGAAGGCGGCCGTCACGAGCGCCGTGTTCAGCAGATTACCGCTATTGAAAACGGTGAACTGTAATTGACGAAAACTGTCGGAAGAGCGATTCTGTCCGGCAGTTTTGTTTTATCAAAAGGGAGCTGACACCTTGCTTATGGGCAGGCAGGACGAAGGAAGTTAGGATCTTTGGGGGACAGGGATAATCCTGTTCACTACCATTTCAATACCTAATATATCGAAATGCTCATAACTGCGACTCATTCACTGAGATATGAGAGGTTAGAAAATCTTGGATTTTCAATAAAAAACACTTAATTATATGAATAGGAGGAATTACAATGAAACAACGAAAAACAGCATTGATCACCGGGGCTTCCGGTGGATTGGGTGTTCACTTTGCAAACCGATTGGCAAAATTGAGATACAACTTGTTGTTGGTGGCAAGAGACGAAGAAAAGCTGCACAATATCAAACGCTTGTTGGAGTCAGTTTACAGCGTAAAGGTGGATACCTTTGTGCAGGATTTATCTCAGCCGGATGCAGCGGAAGCGATACGGTCATTCACCACAGAGCAAAAGCTGCAAATTGATGTGTTGATTAACAATGCAGGGTTTGGCGATTTTGGTACCTTTGCGGACTGCGATTGGAAGAAACAAGAAGAAATGATACAGGTTAACTGCACCGCTTTGTTGCAGTTAACCAAGTGCTTCTTAAAGCCTATGATTCGTCGCCGTAGCGGAAAGATTCTCAATGTAGCGTCGATGGCAGCCTTTCAACCGGGGCCGTTGATGTCGGTTTATTATGCCACCAAAGCCTTTGTGCTATCCTTTACAGAGGCGCTTTCCGTAGAGCTGCGTGGAACCGGTGTAACGGTAACAGCGCTTTGCCCCGGACCGACACAGACCGGATTTGAGGAACACGCATCCTTGGGAGACTCAGGTTTGTTCCGCAACTTGAGCGTAGCTTCTGCAAAAGATGTAGCTGTTTATGGATTGCGGAAAATGAAGTTAGGAAAAACGATCGCTATTCCCGGATGCAAAAATAAATTGATTGTTCTTGCATCAAAATGGATGCCTAGAAAATTGGTGCGGACAATAGTTTATGAGATTCAAAAATAGCAAAAGAACGGTTTTGTTCACATTTTATTAAAAAGTGTGACAGAATTCCGGAAAAATATGCCTGTAATTTGAAAAAAATTACGAAAAACACCCCATTTTGCTCTAAAAACTGTGGACATAGATTGATTTTTTCTGTATAATATTACTAGGATAAGTAAGAGAAGTGAGATGGTTGCATAGAATATAAATGGGAGTGATGCAAGTGATTGCACAAAAAAGTATAGATGCGATTCGCCAAATTATCGGAGATGAGGAACGAACCCAGGCGGTTCTTTTGATTATTGAAGAAATGGAAAATGACCGAAAACAGCAAAATCACCGTCGACAAGCAGATGGGATTGCGGCTGCAAAAGAACGGGGGGTTCAATTTGGTCGTCCGAGGATGCAGTTTCCGAAAAACTTTGATGGGATTTATAACTGCTATAAAAGTAAGGCAATTACTGCAACCCATGCAGCGGAAGTGTTGGGGGTAAATCGAAATTCTTTCCGAGAATTGGTTCGTCGATATGAAGCAGAAGAACAACTTCAAAAATAAAAAATGATTTTATAATCAAGCGATACGGTGCAGCTCCTGTTTGGAGTTGCACTATTTTTTGCTAAAATATAAAAAGTTTTCCCAAATCTCTTTGCAAATAAAAGAAACTCCTTATTAATATAACAGTGTTATATTGTGGAGGCGGAGATGAGCAAAAAGAAATAACGACATCGGAGTAAATACAACTGGTAGCAAAAACGGAGTTCTTGGAGAAGGGGTTTCGATTTGCGTCTTTATGAAATATCGTAAAAACAGCCGGTGTTACAACCGGGTGACTTTTATGGGTATTCTATATGGCAGACTGTGAAGTGTTGGAAAATAAAACTTTCATTCAAAACAAAACGGTATTGGTCATTGTACACCGGATGCGTAACATTGCAGGAGCAGATAAGATCGTGGTTCTTTCTGACGGAACAGTAGCTAAGCAGGGCGCGCCGGATGACCTGTATCGAAAGAACGAAGAACGGAATGGATGCCCATATGGTGAATCTGCAAGCAAACAGTCAAAGCGGAACCATAGAATAAAAAAAGAAAACAGCGACGGGAGGGAAGTTCCTGTCGCTGTTTTTTCTGCCCATAAAAAAGAACGGACAGAGAAAGCTGTCCGTTCTAAATGCGTTTTGTGGATGAAAGGGAGTGGTTCCAAAATCATTCGGTTGAGAATTTGTAAAAGAGAATTGAAAAATCGTATGATATAAAACCAGATAAGAGAAAGTGAATGATGAAACCGTATACCAAAATCAAATAACGATCAAATTGGGGATTCGATCATTTCGTCCACAAATCGCTGCTGACGTGTGGGAATGCAGGGTTCCTCCTCCTCGGATTGGATGGGGGATTCCAGAAAGAACTCGCTTCAGAATGGGGTGAGTCTGCGAGAGAAACTCTGCCTGACAGCAAGCAGAAGGAAAGATGGTGGGGATTTTCCTTTGCCAATATTATTATAAAAAGATAATCGTGAAAAGAATGTGATAAAACGGGAAAGAAAACCGTAAATTTTGAGGAAAAACAAGCAATTTCTTTTATTTTCAAAAAAATAAAAATTTTTTTGAAAAAACCATTGACTTTCCGAGAAATATAAGATATAATAATCAACGTTGTCACAATTAATAAAGATTGTGGCCTAGTAGTTCAGTTGGTTAGAACGCCAGCCTGTCACGCTGGAGGTCGACGGTTCGAGCCCGTTCTAGGTCGCCAT
>CAKSOB010000039.1 GCA_934476545.1 uncultured Eubacteriales bacterium
GACGAGGCATTGGCGCTGGCACAAAAGCTGGGATATGCAGAACGAAATCCTTCCGCTGACGTAGACGGTCACGACACTTGCCGTAAGATTTGTATTCTGGCAGCGCTGGCATTCGGAAAGCACGTTTATCCGGAGCAGGTTCACACCGAAGGAATCACAAACCTCACATTGGAGGATGTTTCCTATGCACAGGCTTGGGGCGGTGCAATCAAGCTGATCGGTCAGACAAAAATGTTGGATGACGGTCGGATCTCTGTCATTGTTTGCCCAATGCTGATTCCGCATAGCTGCCAGCTTTCCAGTATTGAAGACGTTTTCAACGGCATTATGGTAAAGGGCAGCTTCACCGATGACGTGATGTTCTATGGTAAGGGTGCCGGCAAACTGCCAACCGCCAGTGCGGTTGTAGCAGACGTAATGGACTGCGCAAAGCACATTAAAGCAAAAAAGAACCTTTATTGGGAGGATAACCAAGATGCTTCCTATGTAGCAGACTATCTGGAGCAATCCGTTTGTCTGTATGTTCGTACCGAGAAGGGCTGCAAGCACTGCGCAGAGGAAGTGTTCGGCGCCGTAGAGGTTCTCACAAGAGAGAATGCGCCGGCTGAGGAGTTTGCATTCATCACTCCAAGAATGGCAGAAAAAGAGGCCAGAGCCAAGTTGGCACAACTGGCAGACAAGGGCGTGGAGATTAAAACCACCGTTCGAATCGGCGAAATTTAACAAATCCGATTCTTTTTACATATCATCATAAAGTAAGGCTGATTGAAAATGATACAAATTAAAGTTCCGGCAACCAGTGCAAACTTGGGATCCGGTTTTGATGCACTGGGTTTGGCGCTGACCTTATACAACCGTGTTTGGATGGAAGAGAGCGATGTCATTGACATTACCACCAAAGACGACATAAAAGTGCCGACGGATGAAAACAATCTAATTTACTGGGCAGCAAAGCGTTTGTATGAAGAGTGCGGTAAAAAGCTCCCCGGTTTGAAAATTATTCAAGAAAACAATATTCCGATGGCAAGCGGTTTGGGCAGTAGCTCCGCTTGTATTGTAGCAGGTCTGTTGGGAGCAAATCGACTCATTGGCAATCCATTGAATGAGAACGACCTCATCAATTTGGCGGCTGCCATCGAGGGTCATCCGGATAACACCACTCCGGCACTTTCCGGTGGCTTGGTTGCATCTGCTGTGGAAGGCGACAGAGTATACAGCGTAAGTGTTCCGGTATCGGATAAAATTCGCTTTGCAGCATTCCATCCACCATTTGAACTGAAGACAGAGGAGTCCCGTTCTGTGCTGCCGGAGAGCTACAAGCGTAGCGATGCAGTTTATAACCTGTCCCGTTCCGCATTGATGACAGCTTCTCTGTTCTCTGGTAAAACGGAGAATCTGCGAGTAGCTGTGCAGGATAAAATCCACCAACCATATCGTTTAGGCTTGATTCAGGACGGTGATGCCGTGTTCCGTTTGAGCTATGAATTGGGTTCTTTGGGTACTTATATCAGTGGTGCAGGTCCTACCATTATCGCATTGATCGAGTCGGAATCTGTTGCTGCTTTTGAGAAGTATGCGCTGAAAAATCTGGAAAACAAGGGGATTACCGGATGGCGTCTCAGCATCTTGGATACTGACAATCAGGGTGCAACGGTTTCCATCGCATAAAGTAATCATCGTATTTGGAGGGGTAAACAATGAGTTTGATTGTGCAAAAGTTTGGCGGCACTTCTGTTGCCAATACAGAGCGAATGTTTAATGTAGCAGATATTGTTACAAAAACCTATGATGCAGGCAACGATGTAGTCGTTGTTGTTTCTGCACAGGGAGATACAACCGATGAATTTATCGAAAAAGCAAATGCCATCAATCCAAACGCTTCCAAGCGTGAGATGGATATGCTGCTGACTGCCGGTGAGCAGATTTCTGCTTCCTTGTTGGCAATGGCAATCGAAAAGCTGGGTTATCCGGTTGTTTCTCTGTTGGGCTGGCAAGCAGGCTTCCAGACTAGCAGCACCTATGGTTCTGCCCGCATTAAGAAGGTAAAGGCTGACAGAATCCAAAAGGAATTGGATAAGAAAAACATCGTAATTGTTACCGGCTTTCAGGGAACCAATCGCTATGACGATATGACGACCTTGGGCAGAGGCGGTTCCGATACCAGCGCCGTTGCAATTGCTGCTTCTATGCACGCAGACCTGTGCCAAATCTACACAGACGTAGACGGCGTGTATACTGCCGATCCAAGAAAGATTCCAAACGCAAAGAAGTTGGATGTAATCTCTTATGACGAAATGTTGGAGCTGGCAACACTGGGCGCACAGGTGCTGAATAACCGTTCCGTAGAGATGGCAAAGAAATATAACATTGAACTGGAAGTAATCTCCAGTTTGACAAGACAACCCGGTACGATCGTGAAGGAGGAAGCAAAAATGGAAAAAATGTTGATCAGCGGTGTGGCAAAGGATAATGATGTAGCGAGAATTTCAATTATCGGTGTGCCGGATAAGCCGGGTCTTGCCTTTAAGATTTTCTCCAAGCTGGCTGCAAAGAAAGTAAATGTAGACATCATTCTCCAGTCCGTTGGCAGAGATAATACGAAGGACATTACCTTCACCGTACCGCAGAATATGCTGAGCGAAGCAATGACTGCTGTGGAAGAGTACGCACAGGTAATCGGCGCACAGAAGGTTGTGTTCGATGAGAATGTTTGCAAGGTATCCATCGTTGGCGCCGGTATGGAAACCCATCCGGGTGTTGCAGCAGAGATGTTCGAGGCGCTCTTCGAGGCAAACATCAACATCCAGATGATTTCCACCAGCGAAATCAAAGTATCTGTTCTGTTGGCAAGAGAAGATGCAGACAATGCCGTGGCTGCAATTCATGCAAAATTCTTTGGCACGAACGACTAATTCTCATCATTCAAAAAAGTCCGGTCTCTCCGGACTTTTTTTCGGTTTTATTGTAAAAAACAGCCGGTTGCAACCGTTGGTTGACAAATTGTAGCGCCTTCTTTCTAGTATGCAACCGAAGGTTTGGCTATAATTTTAGATAAAGGAGAGCAAATTAGAAAAGAGAAACTAGTTTGAAAGGAAGAATCATTATGAAATTATCAGAAAAGATTATGATATTGCGGAAGCAAAAAGGATGGTCTCAGGAGGAATTGGCAGAAAAATTAGAAGTGAGCCGACAAGCAGTCTCCAAATGGGAAAGCGGTCAGGCATCACCGGACATTGAAAAAATCTTAAAAATGAGCCAATTATTTGAAGTATCCACCGATGTCTTATTAAAGGAAGAATATGACGTCGATGCTACGGAAGAGGCAAAAGAACCGGAACCGATTCCGTCGGCACCCCATACCACACCAACTTCTCTGACAATTTTTCGCAGTGCATTTTGGCCGTTGATGGTGGCAGTCTATTTGGTGTACAGCTTTTTCACAGACGATTGGGGAAGAAGCTGGATCATCTGGCCTATTGCAGCCGTTTTGTTTACACTCATCAATGTGATTTGGAGCGTAGCAATCAAAGTAGAAATTAAGGATGACTAATCCGGAAAAGAGAAATGCTATGAAACGACTGGACTATGATTTTTTTCATAGAGATTGCCTAACTGTGGCACCGGAGTTGGTGGGCAAGGTATTGGCGCATCAAATAGAAACAGGAGAGGTTCTGCGGCTTCGTATTTCAGAAACGGAAGCCTACCGTGGGGAGTCCGATACTGCCTGCCATGCCCATAAAGGGCGAACCCCTCGAACAGAGGTGCTTTATGAAAAAGCAGGAACCGTATATGTCTACTTATGCTATGGGGTGCATTGGTTGCTGAATGTTATCACCGGTGAAGTGGAGCAGCCCCAAGGTGTATTGATTCGTGCCTGTGTAGATTCCGAGGGCCCCGGAAAACTAACCAAACGACTGCAAATTACAGGAAAGCGCAATCGTTTGGATTTCACTGCGCCGGACAGTCCTATTTGGATAGAGGATGATGGCTTCTCTTGCCGCATTACTACCGATAAACGAGTGGGAATCGGCTATGCCTCTCAAGAAGATCAAGATAGATTATGGCGGTTTAAATTAGAAAAGCAATAGAAAAGCGACCCTTCGGGGTCATTTTTGTTTTATAGGGAATTTTGGGGTTCTTTTTGTATTTGCGTCGAATTTATGGTACAATAGGGTAAATAAGACAGATGAACTAGGGGCGTATTATATGAAGAAAAGACGATTTCATGCCGTTCTTGTTACGGCATTATGCGGCATCCTTGCATTGGGATACGTTCTTCTCACAGTGCAGGCAACTGCATTTGCAGAAGAATTACCCACTTCCTCGGAGGGTACTCCACCGGAAACAATCTCTATTGACAGTGCCGTCATCTCTGTAACGCAGCCGGTGTTATCTTCAACAGGTATCGGATTGGAGCCGGAAATTACCGTTTCTCTTGGGGGAATGATTCTGCAAAAGGATGTGGATTACACGGTTTCCTATGCATCCAATGTGCATCCCGGTATCGGCAGAATTTACGTTACGGGAATCCATACCTATACCGGAACAAAGTCTGCGGAGTTTGTGATTCAGCCGTGGAGAATCCAACCAACCTTAACCTTGAAAAAAACAACCGATGGTATTTCTCTTTCGTGGAATTCCATCGAGGGTGCAACCGGGTATCGGATTTATCGGCAAATAGACAAGAAAGCAGAAGGATTGCTCGCAACGCAGACAGGAACAAGCTACATAGATTCCTCGGAGATTACCACAACCGGAGAATATCACTATACTGTAATTCCTTATTGGGAAGCAAATGGAGAGCAGTATCTCGGAGATCGCTCTGCACAGGTGTCCGTCTACCAGGTGAAAGTACCAAGTCTTCGGACGCTGAGAACCGGAAAAACGAAAATGATTCGGATTGTTTATGGCAAGTGCAGCAATGTAGACGGGTATGTGTTGCAATACGGAACAGATCCTACATTTAAGAAGAACACAAAGACGATTCATTACACAGGAGATACTGCCATTGCCCAAACCATTTCTCATATGGGGCTGGGGGAAACCCACTACGTTCGTGCTTGTGCCTATAAAGTTGTAAATGGAACAAAGGTAACCGGTGCATGGAGCGCAACGGAACAACTGGAAGTGACCTGCAAAATTTGTATTGATCCCGGTCATATTAGAGGAGAAAGCAAAACCGGAGAATACGATAACATTATAGGCAGCTTTAGTGAAGCAACGTTTTCTCTAACGCTCAGCAACTATCTGAAGCAAGAGCTGGAAAAGAAAGGATTTGAAGTGGTCATGACGAGAACCACAGCGGAAAATCCTACCCTTTCCTTAAAAGATCGGGGAAGAATGGCAAAAGGCTGCGATTATATTCTTTCCATTCATTCCAATGCAACAGATTCTTACTACGCCATCCATCGGGTGGAGGCATATTGCTCCGTTGATGGCACAGCAGACGCACTTGCAAAGAAGATTGCAACCGCAGCACAAAAGGTGATGGGTGGCAGCAAGCCGGAATATTACCACATTTATTCCGATGACCACCCCGGAGAAAATTATTTCGGTGTGTTACGGCACGCCAAAAAGGTAGGAGTCAGCGGTGTAATTATGGAGCATTCCTATTATACAACAGCTTCGGTAAGAAGTTGGTTGGTGAAAAACAGCAATCTAAAGCGACTTGCAAAGGAAGAAGCAAAAGCCATTATGGCATATTATCACGCAACTTAAATACAACAGAAAAACACCACACGGCTCAAGCGAGTTTCGTGTGGTGTTTTTTATGCAATATTATAAACTTATTCGGAATTAAGACCGCTCTAACAAACCCTTTTGCTGATCTTCCAGAGCCATTTCCCGAACCTTATAGTGCAGTTTCTTACCGGTTGCGGTGTAAGGAAGTGTTTCTACAAAACGGTAAAATCTAGGGCACTTATACACAGACAGCATTGGGTGGTTCTTGCAGTAGGATACCAGTTCCTTTACAGTGAGGGACTCGTCCTCTTTAATGATATAAGCCACAACGCTTTGTCCGCGCAGATCGTCCGGAACACTGGTGATGACACATTCATGAACCTTTGGATGGTCGTTGATAATTTCCTCAATCTGAGTCGGATGAATATTTTCGCCGGAGCAAACGATCATATCGTCTTTTCTACCAACAATGGTGATATATTCATTCTTATCCCAAACACCCAAATCACCGGTATACATCCAACCCTTGTAGTAAACTCGGTCGGACTCATTCGGCTTGTTGTAGTAGTAATAAGTGGTCTTGGTTGGACACTTAATAACAATTTCACCGACCTCTTGATTGTCTTTTGCAACCAGTTCGGTTGGCTCAGAACGACGATCCGGATAGCTCTTGATGACAGCTACATCATCGTCTGTGCAAGTACGACCGGCAGTTCCGGACATGTCCGGCAAGTCATATGGACGCAGGAAGGTGTTCCAGAAGGTTTCGGTGGTGCCGTAACCGTTGTAGATGTTTGGTGTGAGATACTGTTGATATTCCATGCAGGCAGCCTTTTCAAGAGGTGCGCCCATGGTGATAATACCCTTCAGCGTTTCCAGATTTACCGGACGCTTTTTCTGAACATCACACATCATTTTCAGCATCGGCGGTGCGCCAATAAGGAAGGTAACGCCTTGCTCCGCAGCCAATTTCAGGGTGTGCTTTGGACTGAATGCACGGAGAATGATAATCTCACCGCCCACATACAGCGTTGGAGTAGGTCCGCCGGAATGCAGACCGCCACGGTGGAACCATGGGCTCATGTTCATGGTGCGATCCTGTGGGGTCAGCGGGAAGTGCATGATTACATCGTGGGCAGAAAGCACATCATTTACATTATTTACGGGAACACCCTTTGGCAGACCGGTGGTGCCGGAGGTATACAGTCGGGTGTTTTCATCATAAATATGGCGTTTTGGCTGCTCCGGCTCTTCCTCGGAGCAATTTTCTACATATTGCTCATAGGTGAGAACGCCCTCCGGCGGAGTTTCTTTTCCGAAAATATCCACCATAATCACACGTTTTGGCTTATGCTTGGACATTTCCAGTGCCTTTTCGGACATCTCACGGCATTCTGCATCGTAGAAAAATACTTCCGGTTTGCTGTCCTCCAAAATCAGTGCAGTTTCTCCGGGAGAAAGACGGAAGTTGATCGGACTGTTAATTGCCCCCAACTTTTGTGGTGCCAAGTAACAGAATACAAACTCAGCGGAGTTGTAGAGCTGGTACATAACAACATCGTTTTTCTTTACGCCGTCAGCAGCCAGTGCGTGTGCCAGCTTATTTACTTCACGGTTCAAAGAAGCGTAGGTCCAAGTAAGATCCCGCAAAGGGCAGTACATGGCAGGTTTGTTGGCAAAGCGATGGGTGTTCCGCAAAAAGCCGTTGATATAGGTGAACTCTGATTCAAATGTTTCTTTAAACATAGAAATGTCGTAAGTGAAATCCATAATATTTCTCCTTTTAAGAGCAAAAATTGATTTTGGAAAGAAATTTTTGTTTGATAACAGGATTGTGCAAAACGGAATAAAATTATTCGCAATATTTGCCAACAATTACGCTGGCATTTTGACCGCCAAAGCCAAATGCATTGGACATAGCAGCCCGTACTGTCATCTTCTTTGGTGTGTTTACAACCAAATTCAGTTGGCAGCTTGGGTCCGGCGTTTCGTAGTTCAGGGTAGCCGGAACTACGTCATTCCGAACCGCTTGGATGCAGGCGATGGTTTCTGTAATGCCGCCGCCTGCCATCATGTGACCGGTAGCGCCCTTGGTGGAGCTGACAGTTACACGATCTTCTTCTCCGAACACTGCCTTAAGCGCACGTACTTCAATTTCATCGCCAACCTTTGTAGCAGTACCGTGTGCATTTACATAGTCGATGTCATCCGGTGTTAAGCCTGCCTTTTGGATGGCTCTTGTCATGCAGCTAATGGCGCCGTTTCCGTCCGGCGCAGGGGAGGTTACGTGATAGCCGTCTGTGTTGCTGTCATAGCCCAACAGCTCTGCAAAGATGGTTGCGCCACGCTTTTTAGCGTGTTCTTCCGTTTCAATGACCACAGCGCCACCGCCTTCGCCTACCACAAAGCCGTCACGATTTAGATCAAATGGCTTGCTGGCACCGGCAGGATCTTCATTATTTAAGGACAATGCACGGGAGTTTGCCAAACCGGACAACATTACCGGACAAATAGTTGCATCAGCGCCAACTGCAATTACCGCTTCTGCTTCTCCGGCACGAATCAACATGGCAGCGGTGCCGATTGCGTCTACGCCGGATGCGCAGGCGGTGGACAAGGTCAAACTTGGTCCCTGAATGCCGTGAGAAATGGCAATCTGTGCCGCAGCAATGTTGCCTTCAACCTTTGGAACAAAGCGTGGGCTTACCTTATAAGCGCCTTTTTTCGTGCATTCGTCTTGTGTTTCGGCAATGGTGGTGATGCCGTTGAGTGCGGAACTCATCACGATGCCAACTCGTTCTTCCTGAACCGGCAGACCGCTCTGTGCAATGGCTTCGTTTGCAGCAACCAAGGCGTAGTGCATAAATGCGTCGGTTTCTCGAACCAGTTTTTTTGGCAGATAGTCTGCCGGATTGAAGTCTTTCACTTCGCCTGCAATATGCACGGGCAAGCCGGAAGTGTCGAAGCGAGTGATAGGAGCGATGCCCTTCACGCCGGCGAGCAGATTGTTCCAATAAGTATCTACACCGATACCGATTGGTGTAACAGCGCCCATACCGGTGATTACAAGTTTTTGTTTCGTCATGAGACCATTTACCACCTTTATGCGACTGTGTTTCTTAACGTGAGAAAGCGTCCAGTCAGAGTTTCAAAACCCGAAGTTATACGGGTTCCATGTGTTTTTAGTATATAGAAAATACCAATAAAAGTCAAGAGAAGGTATCCTATTGAAGAAGGATTCTTCTCAGAAAATACAGCAGATCATATAATTCTAAAAACTAGATGATATAATTTAAGTGAATAAAGTGTGTTATGATGAAAAAATGTTCATATCTTTTTAGCAATATTAGCATTTTGCAGAAACAGTCACCTTGTGCCTCTCGTCTATTTTTCACAAACTTGCAAAAGAAGAAAAAATTTTTTAGATTTTTCCTTTTCTTTTGCACATAGAGCCTGATTTTTCCTGCGTTCCTGCTATAAAATCAGGAAAAAAACCAATTGATTTCCCCTATGGATTACAGTAAACCTATTTTGATATTGTATTATACAAAAATGGAAAAGTGAATTATAATAGCAGCAGTCGTGAGAACAAGCACATCTTACCATAAAACTACAAGAAGTACGACAAAAAGGAGGACTTGAAACCAATGGGCAAATTGACACCACAGGAGTTTCAGAATTATTTGAAGCAAATCCGAGCGATGGCAGAGGGACCTTTTGAAGAATTGGAAACAGAGGTGCAAAAGACCGATGTATTCCCGAAAGCATTTTTCGATTTGGTAAAGGAAAATGACTTGTATCGCTGTGCCTTGCCGGAAGCCTATGGCGGCTGGGGACTTAGTGACTTGGAGCTGATGCAGGTGCAGGAGGAGTACAGCCGTGGACCCGGTGGAATGCGGATGTACCTGCACTATGCCATGTGCATGAACTGGCGGATTCTCCATGATTTTGGCAGTGAAGCATTAAAGGCAGAGTACCTTCCTAAGTTTCAGGATGGGACAATTTTTACTTGTTTTGGATTGACAGAGGAAACCGGCGGTACCGGCGTGGATTTACATACCACTGCGGTACGAGATGGTGATGATTACATTATCAACGGAGAAAAAACGCTGATTTCCTATGCGCAATATTGTAATTATGCGTATGTATTTGCCGTAACCGATCCGGAAAAGAAGCAGGAAAAGCTGTCTGCCTTTTTCATTCCTATGGATACACCGGGCTTAGAGGTGCTCCCAATGCCTCGCCCTATGGGCTGCCGTGGTGCAGGGTATGGAAAATTAAAGTTCACAAATCTTCGCTTACCAAAGAAATTTCTCATTGGGGAAGAGGGTCAAGGCTTACACATTGCGGTGCATACCCTGGCAGTGTCCAGAGCCCATGTGGCAGTCAGCAACTTAGGCATTAGTCAGCGGATGATGGAATTGTCCATTGCGCGGGCAAAAGAGCGTGTCACTTTTGGAAAGCCATTGGCAAACCGTCAGATGATTCAAAGCTATTTGGCAGAAATGGGAACGTATATCCATGCCTTGCGAACTATGCTCTATGATTTTGCACGGGACTACGATGCAGGAAAAGAGCATGAAACAAAGGCGGTAATGGCAAAGTATTTCAGTATTCTGACCGCCCAAAAAGTATCCGACTATATGCTCTTGATTTTTGGTGGAATCGGTTACTTTGAAGATTGCAAATACGGTCCGGTGGAGCGCCTGTATCGAGATTGCCGTGTTACTTGGTTGGAGGAAGGTCCGCCTAGCGTTATGAAACTGACTGCTGCCCGTGGTTTGCTGAAAACCGATGGACAGTTAACCTATCTTGTATAATTATGAAGCAAACAGCAAATACAAGAATTGTCATTACCGGAATGGGCGCAATTACGCCCATCGGAACGGACGTAGAAACCTATTGGCACAACTTATTAAATGGAAAAAGCGGCATTAGAACCATTACTCGATATGATGCTTCTAAAATGGAAACTCGTTTGGCGGGAGAAATTCATGACTTTGACCCGCTTGCATATCTCCCCAAAAAAATTGCTTCTCGCATGGCGTTGTTTACTCAATATGGGTATGCGGCGGCTACCCAAGCCTTGCAGGACAGCGGAATTACAATCGAAGCGCCTAATCGAGTGGGGATCGTATTGGGAACCGCTCTGGGTGGAACAGCAGAGATTGCGGAAGAACAATTGCGGTTTGAAGAAGCGGGACAGAGAGGTTCTCCTATCTTTATTCCGAAGATTCTTTCTAATATGGCATCTTCACAAATTGCCATCGGGCATGGATTGCGTGGACCAAATTATACGCTGTCCACAGCTTGTGCTTCCGGCGATGACGCAGTGGGTCTGTCTGCAATGCTGTTGCGCTCCGGTGCGGCAGATGTGATGCTGGCGGTAGGCTGTGAGGCGGTTACTTGTCCCGTTGTGGTGTCGTCGTTGTCTGCCTCTCGAGTGTTGGTTTCCGGAGAAGACCCTACCGCTGTTCGTCCCTTTGATAAAGACCGCAGTGGATTTGTACTGGGGGAGGGTGGCGGCGCACTGGTGTTGGAAACCGAAGAACACGCACTTCGCCGAGGCGCAAAAATTTATGGGGAGCTGTTGGGGTATGGAAATAACAATGATGGATACCATATCACCACCCCCAGACCGGGCGGAGAAGGCGGCGCGGATTGTATGCGAATGGCATTGCAATCGGCAGGCTTGCAGCCTTGGGAGATAGAGTATATCAACGGTCATGGGACAGGAACAGTGATAGGCGATGCCTTAGAATGCGCAGCCATGCAAGCTGTGTTCGGCGAGCAATTCTCTCAAATCCCGGTAAGCTCCTTGCGAGGCGCAACGGGGCATATGATGGCAGCCGGCAGCATTACCGATAGCATTGCCTGTTTGCTGGCAATTCGAGATCAAATTCTGCCACCTACTTTGAATTATGTGTCAGCCGATTCCGATTGCCCCATTGATTGTGTGCCGAATGTTGCAAGACCGCATTCGGTGCAAATTGCCATGAATAACGCCTTTGGATTTGGAGGGCAAAATGCCAGCTTGATTTTTGGGCGGTATTCTTCCTAATCTTACAAAACAAAAAACCGCCGAACAGCTCGGCGGTTTTTTTATAGGCTTCTTTTTATTCGGCAGGAGATTTCCCCAATACTTCTTGCAAAATGCTCAAAAACAACTTTGCGGCAGGGTTCAGCAGTTCTTTTTTCCAAGCGGCTGCGTAAGGAATCGTTGTATCCATATCGTCAATAGGCAGCACAGCAATTCGTTCCGATAAAAGGGATTTTGCAATGGAAGTAGGCAAAATGGTTACGCCCAATCCTGCGCCTACTGCAAGGAGAACGGCTCGCACAGAATCCATTCGATTGGCAATGGCAGGGGTGAAGTGGTGCGCACGGCAAATCTCTATAAGTTGGCGATACAGCATGGGATTTTCCGTTTCAGAAAGAATGAGGAATTTCTCGTTTTGCAGCGCAGAAAAATCCAGTGGGGTTCCTGCCAACGAATGGTCTTTGGAT
>CAKSOB010000040.1 GCA_934476545.1 uncultured Eubacteriales bacterium
GTGCCGCAAGGCATTGTGCGTTCGAGTCGCATCCTCTCCGCCAAACAAAAGACCACCGAGTTTCGGTGGTCTTTTTCGTCTTCCTCACAAAAACCGCCTGTCTTTTTTTGACAAGCGGTTTTTCTTTTATATGAGATATTCTAATGTTCCGTTTGTGGCAAGCAATCCACGAGATACCGTTTGCAATTGTACGGTAGGCGGTCCTTCCTCCAACCACATTGCCCGACAATCTCGATACATCCGCTCTACCGGACCATACTCGCAATCTTCAAAGTATCCAATTCCTCCAAAAATCAGCAGCATATAGTCTGACACAAGACGTACTGTTTCAATACTAAAGTATTTTGCCATAGAAGCCTTTACCGTTGGATCTTTCCCCGCATCAAAATCTCTTGCAAAATCATACACCATGGTGCGCAACGCATGAATATACGTTCCCATCTCAGCGATATAACTCTGAATCATTTGACGATTCGCCAATGGTTTCCCAAAGGTTACACGCTCTTTTGCCCGCGCAATAGAAAGCTCCATCATTCTTTGTGCCATTCCCAAGTTGCTAACGGCAATATGCGCACGAGAAACCGCCAAGGAGTGCATGGAAATTTTTAGCCCATCTCCTTCTTTTCCTAATAAATATTCTTTCGGCAAGCGAAGATTGGTAAACTTCAGTTTTGCATGGCCGGCACCTCTGCACCCCATCATGGTTGGCATCGGAAGCACTTCATATCCCGGAAGATCGACCGGAACAAAAAAGGCAGACAGCCGCTCATTTTTATCTCCCTCCGGATTGGTTACCGCAAATACATATGCAAATTCACAGCAATCCGTATGAGAAATCAAGGTTTTCTCTCCGTTGAGAATATACACATCCCCATCTTTTACAGCCGTTGTATGTAAGTCCATTCCGGAACCACCGGTTTCTTCCGTCAATGCAAAGCAAGTAAAGATGGTCTTATCTTGAAATTGGTGCATATAGCGCTCTTTCAGTGCTTGACTCCCAAAGTCATCTAAGATTCTCCAATTCAAATCCATTGCATAATGAAGGTGCATTCGCATTCCACCGGGTCCACGACTAAAGGCTTCCTGTACTTGCAAAATTTCCAGTTCACTCAATCCATAACCACCGTATTTTTCCGGCAGCGCACAACGGTATAAATCATGCTTCTTCGCTAATTCGTAAAATTCCGGTGGAAATTCATTGGTAACCTCTACCTCTTTTTGCAGTTCCTCCAGTGGGCCTTCCGCTAATGCTTGAATTTGTTTTAAATAAGCGGCAAACTCTGCCTTAGATAATTTACTCATACAGTCCTCCTTTTTCTTTTGCCAATAATGCAGTGATCGTTTCCCTTAATACATACTTTTTGATTTTACCGGAATCCGTCTTAGGTAAGGATTCCACTACTTCCAGTCGCTCCGGCCACTGCCATTTTGGCACTTCTCGATAGCTTAAATAGTGAAGCAGCGACGCATGGGTCAATTCTGTAACATTTGGCTTTAAGGTTACAAATGCACAAATCCGTTCTCCCAACCGTTCATCCGGCATTCCGATGACAGCGTGCTCCGCAATTTCCGGACAATGTGATAAATTTGCTTCTAATTGATTGGCATTGAGGTTTTCTCCCCCACGAATGATAATATCTTTAATCCGTCCCGTAATCCGAAAAAATCCTCGCTCATTCTTTACTGCCAAATCCCCGCTGTGAAACCATCCATCTGCATCCAATGCCGGGCGGTCTTTTTCTGCTCCGGTATAGCCTACAAAAACATTTGGCCCTCGGGAACATTCTTCTCCTTCTTCGCCAACAGCTACTTCATTTCCTTGGGAATCAACCAATTTTACTTCTACCCCTGCAATCGGACGACCGGACACCGTTCCGCTTAATGATAGGGTTTGCTCCGGCGGAACAAAGAGGTGCGGAGTGCTTTCCGTAGAGCCATACACCTCACACAGACGAATGCCATACTGCCATGCCCGCTGTACCATATTCCCCGGTACCGGCGCACCGCCGCAAAGATAAAAGCGAAGATGCTCCAAAGCGCCACCTGTTTTATCCAATTCATGGAGAATATCATGCAAAAAGGTGGTTGCCCCCATAGAATAGGTGCATTTCTCTCGATTCATCAATTCAATGGCATCCTTCACCAGAAACCGATCCTGTAAAACCACCCTTGCTCCCAGTAACATGGTTGCAATCAATCCATGCTGAAATCCGGTGGCATGGTTCAACGGAGAGGGCATAAACATCACATCGTCCTGTGTTAAGCCTAATTCTCGATTGAAGGTTAACTCGGCAAATAAAATATTGTTATGTGTTAGCATGGCGCCTTTCGAAACACCTGTAGAACCAGAGGTACACAACAAAACCGCTACATCATCGGCAGTTCCTTGCGGCGGTAAGGAAGCGATCGGTTCATAACGATGTATTATCTCCGAAAATACTGCATCCGTTCCGTTCTTTGGTTGTAACCGATCAATCAATATCACATGGTGTAAAAAAGGAAATTCTCCACGCAAAGCGGTGATTTGCGCCTCAAAATCCCGCCCTCGAAAAAAAGTAGGACAAACAAATAATGCAGGACGATGCAACTGCAAAAAATAGCGTAAATCTTGCTGCTCAAAAGTAACTGACAAGGGATTGATGACAGCGCCCACCTTAAAACATGCTACCGCCAATACCGCAAACTCTACCCAAACGGGAATTTGGCAACAAACAATATCCCCTCTGCCAATCCCGATTTCCATGAGATATGATGCCAAACGAGAGGCTTGGTCATCAATTTCCCCATAGGTAAACCGATGCCCTCTGTGATCTGTTAGGTATTCTCGCTCTCTGTAAGCCGCTACGGAATTCTCCCAGTAATCTCGCAGCGTTTGTTCTGTCCAATACCCTTGCTGATAATAGAACGCTTTTTGCTGTTCGTTTATTTTTGGTTGTAACAACTTTTCACCTTCTGTCTGTTCAGTTTTATCTTTTTTGTATGCTTCCTGTTTATCTTATCTTATTTATCCATTTTTGTATAATACAATATCAAAATATATTTAATCAAAATTGATAGCTTTTCTTTATCAATCCAATTAGGCAACAAAAAAACACCCATCATCCGACAGGTGTTTGTAACTTACAGATTCCCTCGCCAATACCAAACTCCGTGGGAAATCTCCATTTGTAATTGATTATGGTCTACCAATCGCTCTAGACAAGCCAAGGTATTTGAAATCCGAAAATGTAGCTTTAAAGATTCATCTTCTACCAGCCGACCTTCTTTGTAGCGAAAGATTTGATTGGCGATTGCTGCCAACGTCATTGGCGTTGGACTATCCTCAACTACCTTTTTAATGCGATTGGAAATATGATTAAAATAGCGTTTTGTATTTTCTACCGACTTTTCTGTCCCTAAAAAAGGATTACAGTGACCGGACACCACCCAATAGCGGCTGTAATTCTGCCGTAATTGATCAAGCGTTTCCAAATGCCGTTCCAACAACTGATCTCCCGGTGCCATAGTAGAAATAATCAAAACTTCATTGCGGCTGAGGGTATCTCCCGCAAACAACCACTGATACTTCCGTTCTGCCAATCCCATTTGGTGGCGTGTATGTCCATGAAGCGGCACTACCTCAAACTGATAGCTTCCGTAAGCAAGAATTTCCCCTGCTTTCACATCTGTTACAGGAAAGTCCGTCCAATTATAACGGTGATATTGATAATCGTCTGCAAAGGCTCTTGCTAAAATTCGATCTCCTGCTGTGGAAGTAAATCCATAAGTGTGCAGTCGCTTGCAGGCTTGTTCGAGCGGTTGACACCAATAAGTACAAAGAATCGCACAGGTGTTTCGTTCTTCCTTTTTCATATAAATCCGAGCACCTTGTTCCCAGAGAAACTGCGCCATACCTGCATGGTCAGGATGATTGTGGGTAATAAAAACGTCTAAATCACGAGGGGAAACCGATAACTCCTCTAACATTTTTAAAAGGGTCTGCTTACTTTCTGCGGTATTATAGCCGGCATCAATTAACAAACTGCGAGGATATGCATGAACAAGATATAAATTCGACCATCCCATATGCGTTGTGCCGGAATAAACTTTTTCTTGATAAATATTCGGGGCAACTTTCTTCAATTGAACCACCATCTTCTCTTTGTTTGTTCTATTGTACCATGAATCTTCCCTTCTGTGTCACACTGTTTTGCAAAAACAACTTGCTTTTTATTATTTTCTTTTATCAATTTCTACAAATTTATCTATTCTAATTATAAATTGATACTCTATATTGTAATTTTAATCTTTCTATGTTATAATATCCAAAACTAGATGTTTACAATCTATTTTATGTTTAATAATTTAAAAACGGAGGATTTTTGCATGAAGCACCTGTTATCCCCTGTATCCATTGGCAACTGTACTTTGCAAAACAGAATCGTTTTAACTGCCGCCAGTCTATGTCGCAGCCCCAACGGAATGGTTACACCGGAACTGATTGATTTTTATGCCGCTCGTGCAAAAGGCGGCGTGGGATTGCTCATGGTCGGTGCAGCAGGTGTAGACCCTATTCGCCGCAGTCATGGAACAATTCTGCAAGCCTGTGAGGATTCGTATATTCCGGAATTGCAAAAAATAACACACGCCGTTCATAAAGAGGGCGGGAAACTTTTTTTACAACTTTATCATCCGGGAGCATATGCAGATCCTACTGTGCATAAACAAACAGCCATTGCTCCCTCCTCTTATTATTGTAAATTCACACGGCAACAAACACTGGCAATGACCAAAGACGAAATCCACCAGATTATCTCCTTCTTTGCTGCGGCTGCCAAACGCAGTCAAGCTGCCGGATTTGACGGTGTAGAACTGTGCGGCAGTGTCGGCTATCTAATTGCAGAGTTTCTCTCTGCTGCCACCAACCACCGCACAGACGAATATGGCGGGTCTCTCTCCAATCGAATGCGGTTCCTTTTGGAAATCGTTCATGCAGTAAAGGAGGCAACAGGAGCAGCGTTTCCGCTCTCTGTCCGATTATCCGGAGAAGATTACATTCCAAAGGGAAACACCATTGAAGATACGGTACAAACTGCCTGCGCTTTAGAACAAGCAGGTGTAGACGCACTGAACATTACCGGCGGTTGGCATGAATCCCATATCCCACAGATTACCGGTCATGTTCCCCGCGGCGGTTATTTACACTTGGCACATCGTGTAAAAGAAGCCGTATCCATTCCAGTCATTGGGTGCAACCGCCTAGATTGGGAAAGCGGACAACGAGCCGTATTCCAAGGGGATTGTGATTTGGTTGGATTATGCCGTCCTTTGATTGCCGACCCTGATTTGGTAAAAAAAGCCGCCAAGTGTCAAACCAATGAAATTCGACGTTGTCTTTCCTGTAACCAAGAATGTTTGGATCGTGTCTTTGCAAATCAGCCGGTACGTTGTACTGTCAATCCATTCATTGGAACCGAACAAAATCACCCCTCCCTACGAGAAATCGGGAAAAAAATTCTGGTTATCGGTGCAGGCATTAGTGGGATGACTTATGCTGCACTGGCTGCCGCAGGAAATCATGTGACGATTGCAGAACAAAGCGGTACTTACGGAGGCACTGCCAATCTTCTAAAAAAGCTACCCGCTTTAGAAGATTCCGGAACATATATCGACGGACTTTATCAACAATGTTTACGGCAAAAAGTAACCTTTCAATTTTACACTTCCTATTCCCCCGCTCAGGTTGAAGCACTTTTAAAAGAGCGTAAATTTGACCGTGTAGTCATTGCTGCCGGTGCAGCAACAAGTTCGCCGAACATTCCGATTCTTTCCGGCAAAGTTTATTCTGCCTTAGACTGCATGGAACTTGATCTCCCCGGAAAGGTTGTATTTATCGGAAATGACTTTCGTACTTATGAACTGGCGTTGGGTTTTGCTAAAAAGCGAATGTCTCACCGCATAGAATCAGAGCAATTTTTCGCAAAGTGGACAGGCATTCCAAAGCTGGAGCAGAACATAGAATCGGGAACGGTCACTTGTATCGGTCCTTTGAAAAAGAGCGGCAACGGAATGGCAAAAAGTATCCAATGGGCTGCTTTGTTGGAAGGCAAACATTTGGGTGTACAACAAATTCCCAACGCTAAAATCACTGCCGTAATGGAAAAGGGCGTTCACTACATACAAGAAGACGCCGAGCATTTTCTTCCTGCCGATGCCGTATTTTTATCTACCGGATGGATGCCAAATCCTTCGTTTGCACCGGAGCAATTCCCCCCTGAAATTCGAGAACAGTTGTTATGGATTGGTGACAGTAAAACACCCGGTCGTATTTCGTCCGCTGTACGCACTGCCGCAAAAGCGGCACTTTCTGAATCTACCATATATTAGAGGGTATCTTATGAATCTGGCACAATTATATTATTTTAGAAAACTGGCACAATTAGAACACTACACCCAAGCGGCGCAGGAGTTGTTCATCAGCCAACCTAGCCTTAGTTCAGCAATTGCTTCTATGGAAGAAGAATTGTCTATTAAACTGTTCCAAAAAAGAGGACGCAATGTAAAACTGACAAAAGACGGCAGAGAATTTTACCAACACGTTTGTCGTGCCTTAGACGCATTGCAAGACGGCATTGATACCGCCCATGAAAAAAGCGGCACCCTGCGTGGTTCCATCGACCTAGCTGCGCCGCCCTCTCTGTTGCTGAATTTTATTCCGAATTTGATTCTCTCCTACCAAGAACAACACTCCACACAAATCACATTTCAAATCCACAATCTTTCTTCCGTAGAGCAAATTGCTGACGGACTGCGAAACGGAACGTTTGATTTTGGATTCTTCCCCAATGCAAGCGAAACAGATTCCATTTGCGCTCTCCCTGTTTCTCAGCAGGAGATTTCCGCATTTGTCAGTAAGCAACATCCCCTTGCCGAAAAGACAGCACTTTCTTTAAAGGACTTGCAGGGACAAAACTTGATTACACTTCCGGAAACAACCGAATTGGGACAAATCATCCGACAAATCTTAGAGAATCACACACTTTCTGTTACAGACAGCTTTACTGACGAATTTTCCGTTGGCAGTCACCTTTCACAAAATCATCATGACGTGGTGATTACCACATCTGCCTCAGTGCTGACGCAATGCAGCCATTTGAAATCCCTGCCCATTGTAGATATGCCTGCGGAGCAATCTAACATTTGTTTGTTATATAGTAAGAAGAATCATATTTCAAAACCAATGGAGCGGTTTTTATCCTTTGTTACAGAGCAAGCCGTAGTATAAAAGATTCTTTAAAAAGAAAAAGCCTCAAGGAGTCCCATCGAACGGAGGCAACCCAAAAAAGTTAGACTTTTTAAGCGTAGCAGTTTTAATGGCTGCTACGCTATTTTTATGCAGCCAAGAAGGATCTCCTGTATTCAGTAGGGCTTATCCATCCAAGTTTTTCTTTTATACGTTTTTCATTGTGACATATAATATATATTTTCAATAGCTTGTTGCTCTCGTCATTGTGTTCTGTGTTAACTCGGCTGTCTTTATTTGTACAAACCAAATCTTCCACCGTATACAGGTCAACCGGTGTCAGTTCAAAGAGAACTCCATCGGTCGCTTTGGCAATCGTCTCTGCAATGGCTTTGGTATTGCCTGTTGCAGAAAAACACTCAGCCAATGTATGATTTCCTATATCGATTTCCGTTCCGCCTTCGGAAAATGGTTCGGTATTCTTATTTTCTTCCAGCAAGATGAACAATGGCTCTTCATATGTACCGGTATAATTCATTGCGGTGCTTCCGCAAACGATGAACAAAAACACAAGCATCAAAACTAAAAAAACAGAGGCTGGTTTTTTTAGTTCTAAAAATTAAAGATACGTTACAATTTCGTCCAGAGATTTTTTCTGCTCATGCGTTGGGAATGGCTCTGTACCTTCCGGACGGTATCCAACAGACATCAGCAGTACGGAATGCTCATTTTCCGGCAGGTTAAATACTTTCTCCAATTCTGCATTTCCGAAAAAGTTGATCCATGTGGTATCCACTCCAAGCTCTGCTGCTTGAAGCATTACATGGGTTGCAACAATACTTACATCTTCCACACCGGAATGAATATCTTCCTGCTTTGGATTTTTCCAGTCCTCATCTCCGTTATAGGTGAACAACAGCACAGTGCCCGCACCATATCTGCAAGGCGTAAGTGTGTCTACCTTTTCCAAGGCTTCTTTGCTCTGTAATACATAAATTCTCTGCGGTTGAAGGTTTTTGGCAGTAGGCGCTGTATTGCCTGCTTCCAGCATTTTGTCGAGTTTCTCTTTTTCTACCGGAACATCCGAGAATTTTCTAACCGTAAACCGTTTCTTGCTCAATTCAATAAAATTCATAATATCCTCCTTAAAGCCACTTGCTTGCCCATTTTTTCAATTTATCTGCCGATACGCTGCTTGGGAATCGCTCTCCTGCGGCAACGATTGCCTTTGGTGCCAATTCCTGCATATTTTTTCCGGAATCACCAATCAGACTCATGCCGGAAGTTGCAAACGGAACAATTACTTTCCCTGCAAAATCATATTCTTCCATAAAGGTATCAATAATAGACGGCTCCCTGTACCACCATATCGGGAACCCTACAAACACAACATCGTACTGTTCCATATTCTCTACTTTTTTCGCAATTTCCGGACGACAATCTCTGTCGTTCATCTCTACGGAACTTCTGCTATTGCTGTTCTCCCAATTCAAATCTGCATCAGAGTACGGAACTGCCGGTTTAATCTCAAAAAGGTCTGCTCCCACTGCATCGGAAAGTTTTTCTGCCATCTTCTTGGTTACACCACTGGCTGAAAAATATGCTACTAATGCTTTACTCATGGTATGATCCTCCTATTTTGTTCTCCGTGTTTTTTCTAATTTAAATACGCAAATTCTCTATTTCTCGACGGAAGATGAACTGGCAAGGCAGTCTTGATTTATCTCTTACCGGTGATTTCCTTCTTTATCTCCTATGCGAGAAATTTCAAAGCGAAGATAATCCAGTCGGTCGAGCTGTTGCTGCTTAAAGTGAATTTCATCCAATGTTCCGTTTCGCTTCTTCCGGAGCATTTCCATTCTTTCTGCGGAAGTTTCTTCTCCAAGCAGAGACAGACGCATATATTTCTCCACTTCCTCTTTTGTGAATCCCACATCGTGCAGTGTCATAATCAAGCTCAGTCGTTCGATATCCGTCTGGTCGTAGCGCCAAGACGCCATAACCTTTTTTACCTCGCCGCACAATCCCCAGCTTTCATATTCTTTTAGAATCTTAATTGGAATTTGATACCGCTCGCTTACCTCATCAATCGTCATCTCAACCGTCCTTCCAAAAAAATAAAGATGCTCCGTACTGGAACATCTTCATTTTAATGCTTTCTTTTTCAAATGTCTAATGCCTATCTATCATCATTCGTTATGCTTAAAATGTATTTCTTCGCAAACTCTAAAAACGCTGTGGTAGCAGAAGAAAAAATCTGTTCTTTTTTCCATGCCAATGCTGTGGTTGTCCTTAAAGAAGGGAAAAACGGAAGAAATTTTAAACCGGTATATCGGCAGTTCAGCCGAATGCCAATCGCTACGCTGATATTACTTTGCGCAAACATGGCCCCATTATACAGCAGGTTTTCTGTTGCGATGATGTCCACCTTTTCTCTCTGCGCGCCGAGCCATTTTCCAAATGTGTTCTGCGCAATATCACTGGTGGCAGCAACCACCGGAACCCCAACCAAATCTTCCGGTGTAATCCAATCTTTTTCTGCAAGCAGAGAATCCTCCCGCACCAATGCGCCCCATTCCTCTTGGATGGGCATAGAAAGAAATTCGTACTTTCGGATGTCAACCGGTTCCATCATCAAGCCTACATCTAACAATCCACGCTCGATATTATCCTTGAGATTGACAGCATTGCCGCTGTAAAACTCATAACGAACCAATGGATATTTTTTTCGGAATACTGCAATACAATCCGTAAGAATCCCTGTGGATAAAAATTCTCCGCTGCCAATGGTAATGGTGCCTTGCAGTGCTTCTTTTTTATATAGAAAGTCCCGCTTTGTTCGGTCTGCAAGGGATAAGATTTCTTGCGCCCTATGTTTCAGGAACATCCCATCTTCCGTTAAAACAATGCTGTGATTCTTGCGAGTAAACAGTTTTACGCCCAATTCTGTTTCCAAATCCGCAATTTGACGGGACAGGGTTGGCTGCGTTACATGAAGCTGTTCTGCTGCCCTTGTAAAATTTTCCTCTCTGGCAACTGCCAGAAAATAACCAAGAACCCGAAGTTCCATTGCGTTCCCTCCCAGCTGCTGTTACGCTTCCGGCTTTTTTAAAATTAAACTGGAATTTTGACCACCAAAACCAAAGGCATTGGTCATGCAAATGGTTGGAGCGGATTTCCGAGGAGTTTCGGAAATCATGTCCAGTCCCTCCCCATCCGGTTCCTTACAATTTAAGGTAGGCGGCAAAATGCCATCCCGCATTGCTAAGATACAGGCAATCGCTTCGGTAATCCCACCGGCTCCCATCATGTGACCGGTGGCACCCTTTGTGGAACTGAGCGGCGGCATTTTATCTCCAAACACACGACGCAGCGCGGTCAGTTCTACCGCATCCCCAATTCTTGTTCCGGTACCGTGTCCGTTTACATAGTCAATTTCTCTCGGGGAAATGCCTGCCCGCTTCATTGCCTTTTCCATACACGCAGCTTCTGTGGCTCCATCCTCTCTCGGCTCCGTTACATGATAGGCATCGGAGTTATTCGCCCAACCAATCAACTCTGCCAAAATAGTCGCGCCACGATGTTTGGCGTGTTCCTCTGTTTCAAGGACAATCGCACCGCCGCCCTCCCCGATGACAAATCCATCCCGTTCTCGTCAAAGGGACGACAGGCAAGCTGAGGTGTTTCATTCCGTTTGGACAGCGCCCGTGCATTGGACAAGCTGTGTACCACCAACGGACACAGAATCGACTCTGCGCCCACTGCCACCACGGCATCCGCTTCGTCCATAAGCAACAGCATCGCCGCAGTAGAAATGGCATCCCCACCGGAGGCACAAGCGGTAGAAATGGTTAAGCTGGGACCTTGAATGCCTTTTTGAATCGCAATATTGGCGGCTGCCACATTGCCCAACACTTTGGGAATAAATCGTGGTCCTACCTGCTTTTGTCCCAAACGGGTCAAGGCTTCTTGTGTTTCTGCAATGGTGGAAATACCACTCATGGAAGTTCCCATCACAATGCCCATTCGATCCGGCGCGGCAGGAAGCTCCCCCTCTCCTAAGGCTTCCGAAGAAGCTATGTAAGCGTACTGCATAAATGGATCCGAATTTCGCATAAAGCTCTTGGGAAGGAATTTGGCAGGATCGGACATTTTTACTTCTGCTGCAATTCGCACCGGAAATCCGGAGGCATCAAATCTAGTAATTGGACCTACGCCACATGCTCCTGCAAGAAGATTGTTCCAAAACGATTCTACGCCAATTCCCACCGGTGTGACGGCACCCATTCCCGTAATCACCAGTTTGTTTTGACTCATAAAAATACCTCCGATTCCACTTTACAAATCTATATTTGTATTATATACTATGATAACATGATTATACTGAACCGAGCAGTCGGTGTCAATTACCTTTTTTCGGCAGGAGGGATATTCCTTGGATCTCAATCAAATCAACAACTTTCTTTCTGTTGCCCAAACCTTGAGCTTCTCCGGTGCAGCCAGACGAAACGGCGTGCCGCAATCTACCGTCAGTCGGCATATTTGTGACTTGGAAACGGAGTTGGGCGTAAAATTATTTTACAGAACAAAACGAGATGTAAAACTCACGGACGAGGGACGTGTTTTTCTTCCATACGCCAAGGAGATTATGGAAACTGCTCGGAAAGCCGCCTATGTGGTAAAACAGCTTCATGAGGGCGCTGACGGACGATTGGCGATTGCCGCAGTAGATACTTGCGATAACGAAGTTTTAGCTATGTGTTTGAAACGATTTGGAGAGCGGTACCCCGATGTATTGGTAGACATTACCGATGTTTCCGATGGAGAACCACAATTGGAAGAACGGGAAGATCAATTTGATTTTCACTTTCTGCCCAAAGACAGCTTGCCGGAAGGCGATGACTTTGATTGCTTGATGACTCACGAGGAAGAATTGGCTGTGGTGGTATCCAAAGA
>CAKSOB010000041.1 GCA_934476545.1 uncultured Eubacteriales bacterium
TCTTTGCGGAGGATGGAGAGGCGGATTTGCCGCCCATTGACCAACCTATGTATCCGTTGGGAGAGGATAGCGAATGAAATCTTGATGTATTTTCGCAGTGCCAGAAAAACAGCGCAGGATCTTTCCATTAATGAACCGATTGATACGGATAAAGATGGGAATGTGTTATCTTTGTTAGATACACTGTCCTCCACAGAAAATATTGCAGAAAATCTGGATCGAAAATTGGAGATTGAAAAAATGCAGCGGTCTATTTTAGAGGATTTAACAGAACGAGAGCGTACGATTATCTTACTGCGCTATGGTTTGTTGCCGGAATCAAAACCATTGCCACAACGGGAGGTTGCGGAACGATTACACATTTCCCGTTCTTATATTTCTCGCATTGAAAAAAAGGCGCTTCAAATCCTACGTCGTCGAATTGAGCAGTAATTGGCTTGCGCGAAATGAAAATCCCTTGTATAATGAAAACAGATTGAACAGAAACGGGGAATCCATGTGGCACGAAAAGAAGTAACGATTCAAAAAAATGATGCAGGACAGCGGTTGGATAAATTCCTTACGAAGGCATATCCCAACCTGCCTCAGTCCATGTTGTATAAAAGCATCCGAAAAAAAGATATTAAATTAAACGGAAAACGGTGTGAAATTTCTACTCGCCTGCAAGAAGGGGATGTCCTCTCCATGTTCTTGAAAGAAGAGTTTTTCCAAACCTCTGAAAAGGCATATGATTTTCTGAAGGCACCCTTAAAGCTGCGGATTCTCTATGAAGACGACCATGTCTTACTGGTAGATAAGCAACCGGGGCTGATTGTGCATCCAGATGAAAATTACCACTTCGATTCGCTGATTGCCCGAATTCAGCACTATTTATACGATAAAGGGGAGTATGATCCGGAAGCGGAAAACGCCTTTGCACCAGCCTTAGTGAACCGTATTGACCGCAACACCGGCGGCATAGTGATTGCCGCAAAAACCGCAGAAGCCCTTCGGGTACTGAATCAAAAAATGAAAGATCGGGAATTGGATAAACGCTACCTTTGTCTTATTCACGGAAAGTTGGACAAAAAAGAAGATACCATGGTGGATTATCTGGAGAAAAACGAGGCACAAAACAGGGTGTATATTTCCAAGCACCGCAAAGAAACAGGGAAAACCATTCGCACAAAATATCGGGTATTGGAAGAACATGAAACCTGCAGCTTAGTAGAGGTAGAATTGCTGACGGGACGAACCCACCAAATTCGCGCGCACTTTGCTCATATCGGTCACCCCCTGTTAGGTGATGGCAAATACGGTACCAATAAGTTGAATAAGCAAACCAATTTGCCCTATCAAGCGCTCTATTCTTATCAATTAACCTTTTGCTTTACCACCGATGCAGGTTCCTTGAATTATCTGAATGGCAAGACCGTAACGGCAAAGCAAATTTGGTTCTTAGATCTCTTTCACGACGGGAAAGTATAATCCTATTTCCCATAAAAAGCTCTGCGATTGCAGGGCTTTTTTCTATGGGAAATTCTTTTGAATCTTCTGTCGATTCGTGGTATACTAGAACTATTCAAAAAACAAGCAGGTTACGGACCGAAACCTTTCGGATAACGACTGTGAAATCATCATCGGAAAGGAGCGGTGGTATGATCTATATTTTGGATCATTACGACTCGTTTGTTTATAATTTGTCTGCTTATTTGCAGGAATTGGGAGAAACCGTTTTGGTGCGTCGGTTAGATGAAGCCTCTTTGGAAGAGCTGCGAGAATTGCAGCCAAAGGGTATTTTACTGTCGCCAGGTCCGGGGCATCCGGATGACCTAACCTTTAGTCATCGTTTATTAGAGGAATGGCAAAATCGTGTTCCGATTTTGGGTGTTTGTTTAGGACATCAAATCATTGGGCATTTTTATGGCGCACAGGTGGTTCATGGAAACCGACCAATGCACGGCAAGCTGTCGGTTGTTACCCATACCAACCGTGGGATTTTTGCAGGATTGCCGTCCTCGTTTCCGGTAACACGGTATCATTCCTTAGTGGTTTCGGAAGAATCTCTGCCCGATTGCTTAGAAGTTACTGCAAAAAGTGACGACGGCGCTGTCATGGGAATTGCGCATTCCGGTGGAATGGTGCAGGGGGTACAATTTCATCCGGAGGCGGTTTTGACCGAGCAAGGACACGCCTTACTTCGCAATTTTCTCACAGTTTGCAACGGGAGGAATTGGTATGTATAAGCTGATAACATTGGAATCCTATCCGCCGCTTCACACAATTTTTTCTCTGGTTCACCAAGAAGATTCTGTGGCATTTTTGGATTCCTCTCTGCAAAATGAACTGGGGCGATACTCTATTCTTGGCAGAAGTCCTTATCTGCAACTTGTGCAGGGGGAAGCGTTCACTGTGAATGGGCAGCCCTGTGAAATTCCGTTTCAAGAATATCTCAAACGCTACCTGAAAGAGCATCATGCAGAAAATACACATCCGGAAGTACCGCTGATTTCCGGTGGAATTGGCTACTTTTCCTATGATTATGGGCGAGAGCACATGGGGATTCCCTCTCAATGGGAAAAGAACGTGGAGATTCCCGAAGCGGTGTGGACATTTTACGACCAATTTCTCATTGAGGATTATCAGACACACCGATTGTACTTGATTGCAAACGACCATCTGCAAAGCTGCGAGGAAGGGTTGGCAGAGTTACAGCAATTGGTAGCGCAGGCAACGACTGTGGTACAGGAAGAAGTACATGGTTCGCCATCTGCTGTCCGTGCGAATTTTACCAAAGAAGACTATATGGATGCGGTAAACCGCCTGATCGCTTATATTGTAGAAGGAGATGTTTACATTGCAAACATGACTCAGCAGCTTCTTTTGGAAAGCAATCTAACTCCGTATGACTTGTTTTGCATTCTGCGAGAGAAGAACCCCTCGCCGTTTGGCGGCTTTTTGCAATACAGAGATTTTCAGGTCGTTTCTGCATCGCCGGAACGATTTTTGCAAATGCGGAATGGTTTGATTGAAACCAGACCCATTAAAGGAACACGCAAGCGAGGTGCAACCGTTGCAGAAGATAATCAAATGCGGAAGGAACTGGAGCAATCGGAAAAAGACCGAAGTGAATTGCTGATGATTGTGGACTTAGAGCGAAATGACCTAAACCGTGTTTGTGTACCGGGAAGTGTTACCGTTCGGGAATTATTTGCAGTAGAAGCCTATGCCACCGTATTTCACTTAGTGGCTACCGTAACAGGGCAGCTTCGTCCGGAACTGGACGTGGTCGATTTATTGGATGCTGTATTTCCCGGCGGTTCCATTACCGGTGCGCCAAAATATCGTGCTATGGAAATCATTGATGAATTGGAACATAGCAGGCGAAATCTTTACACCGGCTCTATGGGATATCTTTCCCTCAACGGTGACTGTGATTTAAACATTATTATCCGTACAGCGTTGCACCAAAAGGGAACGTATCATTTAGGGGTAGGTGGCGGAATCACTTGCGAATCGGAGCCGGAATTTGAATATGAAGAAACATTGCAAAAAGCCAAAGCGATTGTGACCGCATTAAACGGAATATTTCCCGGGGAAGGAGAAGAGAGCGATGGAACTGCACTTAGATGACGGCGTTCAATTTGGATTGGGGTTATTTGAAACCATTGCCGTATCGAACGGAACGCCTGTTTTGCTTTCTTATCATTTGGAACGGCTGTGTCATTCTATGGATGAATTAGGAATTGTGCAATCCGTAACAGAAGAAACACTTCAATCTTATTTAAAGGGGAGAGACTGTTCCCATCATGCTCTGAAAGTGATGGTATCCGAAAAAAATTGCATCGTTACACTGCGTCCGAACCCTTACACAAAAGAACGGTACCAAGCAGGCTTCCGAATGGAATATAGTTCTGTCTATCGCAACGAAACTTCTTCATTAACACGGCACAAAACCATGAACTACGGAGATTGTATTTTAGAGAAACGACGTGCCGTAGCAATGGGAATTGATGAACTTGTTTTTTGCAACAGTAAAGGAGAACTTTGCGAAACCACTGCGTCCAATCTCTTTTTTCGCAGCGGCTCTACGGTATATACACCGCCGGTATCTTGCGGCTTGTTACCCGGAGTGCTCCGCCGGTATCTAATGGAGCGATTTCCTGTGACCGAAACGATTCTACGTCCTGAAGATGTAGCGCAAATGGAAGAATGTTTCGTTACCAATTCTCTTATGGGAATTATGCCGGTGCGGTCCTTGGGGAATGTAGACTTTTTCAGCCATACGGCAGCGCAGCACTGCATGGCGCAGTACCAAGCAGACCAAAAGATTCTGATCCCGTAGATCATATTGCGACAGTTTTGCATAAAGTGACATTTTGTGCTATAATAATAATTCAATCTTTTTAAACAGGAGGGCAGAGAGATGATTGCTTGCATTGCAGCGTATGACAAAAATCATGTAATCGGATGCGGTGGAAAAATTCCATGGTCGTTGCCGGGCGAACAGTCACGGTTTCGGGAATTGACCACCGGAAATATCGTTGTGATGGGGCGCAATACCTACTGCGAAATCGGTCATCCTCTGCCAAATCGTCACACAATTTTGGTTTCTTCTACCATGACGGTTTCCGAGCCGAATTGCGAAACGGTTTCTACTTTAGCGGAGGCATTGGAACGGGCAGCGGGACAAGATGTCTTTATTTCCGGCGGAGAGCAACTGTATCGAGAAGCGTTACCGTTTGCAGATGTACTCTATCTGACAGAAATAGAAGGAACCTTTTCCGGCGATCGGTTTTTTCCGGAGTTTTCTTTAGAGGACTTTGTGTTAGAAGAAGAGGAGCGAGTAGAGGGGGAGATCCCTTATACCTATCGCACCTACCGACGGAAGCCGTTTTCTTTTGTACAAATTCAAGAACAGCTTGCACACATTCAAAAGAACAGCGGAATTGTGTTGGGATTGTCTACCATGCAAGCATTGTTATCTCGCTTAGGAAATCCGCAAAACCAAGTGCCGATAATCCATATTGCAGGCACCAATGGAAAAGGTTCTACCGGCGCAATGCTTTCTTCTGTACTGCAAAAAGAAGGCTATCGAGTAGGGCATTATGCATCTCCTGCGGTATTTCACCCTATGGAAGTTTGGAAGATTAACGGAACGATGATTTCAGAAGCAGACTACACCAGACGTATGGGTCAACTGTTACGCCATCGAGAAGCCATGGAACAAGCAGGTCAACCCTTGCCAACTGTGTTTGAATTAGAAACAGCCCTTGCATTTCTCACTTTTCAAGAAGAACAGTGCGATATTGCAGTAATCGAGTGTGGTATGGGGGGCAGGGAAGATGCAACCAATGTTATTGACCACCCGCTCGTTTGCTTGCTGACTTCCATCGGACTGGATCATGTCGGCTTTTTAGGCGATACCATCGAGCGAATTACAGAAGAAAAATGTGGCATTATCAAAGAAGGGGTTCCGGTTGTTTTACAGCACCAAAGCGAACCTGTAGAAACCATTGTTCGCCGTGTTTGTTCGGATCGAAACTGTGCCTTAACCATTACCGCAGAGGAACAACCTAAGCTGCTTCCCACAGAAACCGGCTCTATTTTGTACTATAACGATACCACATGGGAGCTATCTCTTTCCGGTAGTTATCAAGGAAAAAATGCAGCACAGGTCATTGAAACCGTAGCCGTATTGCGTTCCTTAGGATTCCCAATTTCGGACGAATCCCTTCGCCGAGGGTTGGCAAGCACCACTTGGCAAGGACGGTTTGAAACCGTGCAAACCCATCCTCGTGTCATCTTAGATGGCGCACACAATCCCAATGCAACCGAACAACTGGTAGCGTCTTTGTCTGCGTTGCGAGATGCCGGTTGGACAGGAAATTTGTATTTGATTTTAGGGGTGTTGGCAGATAAAGATTACACTCGTTCTGCTGCCATGTTAGCGCCATTATCCACACAAATTTATACGATAACACCTTCAAATTCCCGAGCGCTGTCTGCCGAAGCCTTAGCAGATTGTGTTCGTCCGTTTTGCAAAGAAGTACAGCCCATGACGATTGAAACTGCCATAGACACCGCACTGACCACAGCAAAGGAACAGGATATGATTCTTGTTTGCGGATCGCTGTCTTATTTAGGCGAAGCACGCCGACAGATTTTAAAAAAGCGAGGAAGCTCGGAATGAAGCGTTTAGACCGGATTATTCACCATCCTGTCTTTCAACAAGAGTTGGAACGATTGGAATTTTATGAAAAAGACCGTATCTACTGTCGGCACAATTTAGAGCATCTGTTGGCAGTTGCCCGCACAGCGCAAATTTTAAATTTGGAGCGACAAGCGAATATTCCCCAAGATGTTTTATATGCAGCGTCGTTGCTCCATGACATTGGCAGAGCGTGTCAATATGCAACGGGGCAGCCCCATCGGGAGGCAGGCGTTTTGTTGGCGCAGAAAATTTTAAAGGACACAGAATTTACTTCTGCAGAACAAGAAGAAATTTTAGACTGCGTACAGCACCATCACGGGCAGCCTTGGGGCGGAACGGAATTAGTGTCCATTCTTTCCGAGGCAGATACCCGTTCTCGCCCTTGCTTTAGCTGCTTGGCAGCAGAATCATGCAAGTGGAGCATGGAACGAAGAAATCTATCGCTGACCATTTAGGAGGTAGCAATGATTATTGGAGGCAAACGATTCGATGAACCGAATCATACCTATATTATGGGCATTCTAAATGTAACGCCTGACTCTTTTTCCGATGGAGGGAAGTGGAATACACTGGATCAAGCCTTGCGCCATACCGAGGAGTTAATTCGAGATGGCATGGACATTGTAGATATTGGCGGAGAATCCACTCGTCCGGGGTATACCAAAATTTCTGATGAAGAAGAAATCGAACGAATTCTCCCGATTATTGAAGGGGTGAAATCTCGATTCGATATTCCGGTTTCGGTAGATACTTACAAAAGTACCGTAGCGGCAGCGGCAATCAAAAGCGGCGCAGATCTCATCAATGATATTTGGGGCTTGCAGTATGACCCCAATATGGCGAAGTTGATTGCGGAAAACAGTGTTGCTTGCTGTTTGATGCACAATCGAACCAACACCGACTATCAGGATTTTTTAACCGATGTTTTGGAAGATTTAAAAAAGACGCTTTGCATTGCGGAAAAATTCGGCATTGAGAAAGAAAAAATCATGCTTGATCCGGGCATCGGATTTGCAAAAACATTGGAGCAAAACTTACACTTGACCAATCATCTGGAAGCGCTGCATTCATTAGGATATCCTGTTTTGTTGGGGACTTCCCGAAAATCAATGATCGGTTTGACATTAGATCTTCCAAGAGAAGAACGAGAAGAAGGCACCCTTGCCACCACGGTACTGGCGGTTATGAAAGGATGCGCTTTTGTCCGTGTTCATGATGTGAAAAAAAATAAACGTGCGATTGCAATGACAGAAGCAATTTTGAAAGCGTGAGGAACCCTATTATGGATCGAATTACCATTGAAAATTTACAGGTATATGCCCACCATGGGGTGTTGCCGGAAGAAACAGTTTTAGGACAACGGTTTCTTGTAACTGCTGTCTTGGAATTGGAAACAAGACCGGCAGGACGAACCGATGATTTGGAGCTGTCTGTAAACTATGCAGTTGTATCAGAAAAAATCACTGCTTTTTTACAGCAAAACACTTTCCGTTTAATTGAAAGCGCAGCGGAACAGTTAGCAGAATATTTGTTGCTGGAATTCCCCTTGCTACACGGCATAACACTTACAATAAAAAAACCGTGGGCACCGGTAGGGTTACCGTTAGATACGGTGTCTGTTTCCATCTCTCGTCAGTGGCATACTGCTTATGTTGCCCTCGGTTCCAATATGGGGGATAAGGAATCATATTTGAATGAGGCAGTCGCATTTTTGCAAAATGAGAAAACCATTCGGGTTCAAAAAGTTTCCGATTATCTTGTTACAAAGCCCTATGGTGTACTGGATCAAGATGATTTTCTCAACGGTTGCCTGCAACTGCAAACACTGCTAACACCGCAAGAATTATTGGAACTCTTGCAGCAAGCAGAACAAGCTGCTAATCGGCAGCGATTGCGTCATTGGGGCCCTCGCACACTGGATTTAGATATTTTGTTCTATGATGACCAAATGGTATGGGAACCGAACTTAGTGATTCCTCATCCGGAAATTCCCAAGCGTACTTTTGTTTTGGAACCTATGGTGCAAATCGCCCCCTATTTTGTGCATCCGATTCTCCGAAAAACCATGCGAGAATTGTTAGAAACCCTTTCTGCAAAAAATACAGACAATCAATAAAAACAGCACACCTTCTCCAACAAGAGGGTGTGCTGTTTTTGTTAGCGTTGTTTTCGGTTCCGTTTATTTACGTCAAACTCCGGATTGAAGGCATAGAAGTTTCGAGAATCTAACTGATCCGAAACAATGCGTAACCCTTCACCGAATCGTTGATAGTGTACGATTTCCCGTTCTCGCAAGAAGCGAATGGGATCTTTTACATCATTATTGTCGCAGAATCGCAGGATGTTGTCGTAGGTTGTGCGGGCTTTTTGTTCCGCAGCCAAATTTTCATGAAGATCTGTTAGAGCATCCCCGGCAACCGAGAAGGTTTCGGCACTGAACGGCGTTCCACTGGCAGCTACCGGATAGATTCCCGTGGTATGATCCACGAAGTACGTATCAAATCCGGCTTTCTTAATTTCTTCCTCGCTTAATCCTTTTGTCAACTGGTAAACAATGGTCGATACCATCTCTAAATGCGCTAGTTCTTTTGCGCATAAATGATGGATGTAGGCTACACCTTCATTTTTACATCTAACTTGATGGGGGTATCAGACCAATTTGCGCCAAGAACCAAGATTTTATCCGAGTGACTGGACTTCATTCGTTCCGGTGGTTCTCGGTAATATTCCATCCGATCAATGCAGAATTTCAGTAGCCTGTTTTTCTCTTTTGCAGTGATGGTATCGTTTTGCAGAGAATCCAAAGCTTCTTGGTAAGTGGAAATCTTTTTTGCGTAGTCGATGGGGGAGGGCATGGTTTCATAGGCTTCCCGCAAAGATTGCTGCACGCTTTCTTTTTCTGCTTGCGTTCTTTCATTCAACGTGCGAAAAATTTCCGGTGGCATTCGCAGCGTTACGTCCGGATCGGACTGCATTTCCCACAGCGCCAATTCTTTTTCCTGCAATTCTTTTAGCCTGCGCTCCAATAGGCGGATTTTTTCTTGATGGAATGAAATCACTTCCGGTTCGTCGCTTTGTAGTTTCACCGTAAAATCATGAATATGTTTTTCAAGGGCATTGCAAACTCTATCTACGATCTCGCTGTATCGGCAAGAACCGATTCTGCATCTTGTTTGACCGTCACAAAGCAAACGAGGAGCACTACGTTCTTTCCCAAGCTTATCCTTATAGAACCGTAGGGACATGGCTCGACCACACCTGCAAAAAAGCAGTCCCGCAAAGGGGTTACGAAGCTCTGTACTGGCTTTCTGTCGGCTCGTGCGCCCACGTTTTTCCTGCGCTGCCTGAAACAGTTCTTCCGACACGATAGCAGGGTGTTTTCCGTCATAGACTAAGTAACCTCCATCCTTGGCTTTGGGGCGTGTTTTGATAATCTCGCTATCCTCCACAACAAGAACCGTTTTTCGCCAATTCCACTTCACTTTTCCAATGTAATGAATATTAGACAGCATATCGTTCACAGCATAGGGCGACCAATATTTTCCTTTTGGCGGCTTAATATGTAACTCCTCCAAAATGTTACAGATGTTTGTAGTTCCGTAATCTTTGTTGACGTACAAATCAAAAATCATGCGAACGGTATCAGCTTCCTCCGACTTCTCTGCCAGTGTGGGACGCTTTCGCTTGCCATCCATGACAAAGGTTTTTTCATAGCCATAGGGAGGGATAGATCCAATAAAGTACCCCTGACTGACCGACAGCAGCCGCCCACGATTCAAAATCTTTTTGGTGTACTCTAAATAATCGTTTCCTCGCTTTAACTCCCGTTCAAAAGCATCGAAATCGTAGTCATCCGTTAAATCATAAATCCGCTGCGGTGTGGCTACCAATGTATGGGTGTGTTTTAGCAGCTTCATCATGCGACCGATATCTTCTAAATCTCCTCTAGTCAAACGCTGTGGCTCTACAACAGCAACTACTTTGATTTTTGGGTTTTCAATTTTACGAAGCAGTTTCAGAATCTCCGGACGGTCTTTCAAGGTTTCGCCGGAAACAACCTCTCTGTATTTGTTTTCCTCCGGAATGATTCCACCCAAGTTGTTTTCTGCCCAGTCATCCAACAGTTTCTCATGGTTTGCCAGAACTTCCTCTACGTCCATCAGAGGGTCATCCGATCTGGATTTTCGCAAGTAAACCACTGTTTCTTCTGGTAAAAAATTGTTATTTGGTTTGTAAAACATTGAAACACCTCTAAAAAGGGGCGCAAAAAAGCAACCCCCTCTTGATTTTACGGGATTGCGGTGGTACAATATTCATGTCTTAGTGTAGACAAATATCATCCCACCGATGATGCCCGTCCTATCCTGTTGGCGCAGGGTAGGGCGGTTTTTTTATTTTTCCTGATTTTTTCAGATATCCGACACGGATTGTTTTATTCACTGACCACATAACGCACGGATTGGTTACTTTGCGTTATGTCTAAATAAGTAGTTGGCGAGTTTATAATTGGCTCGTTTTCTTTGGGCACTACAAACACAACATTGGCTGTGACAGACTCGGATGGATTTAACCCAAGTCCATGTAATTCTTGGGAATAGCCGACTAATGTGGTCGGTATGTAACTTTTATCATCTATGATAAGGTTGAATTTTGGGGCCTTTTCATCTGCGATTGATGAAAGAAATGTATCATACTCGGTACCTAAATTTTTGATGTGAATATATACAAGACAATACTCGCTTCCTATATCGTGAGGAACAAATGTATTACAAGCATCTGATATTTCTGAAATTGTATTTGTCCCCATGACCATGACTTCAAAATTTCCAAACGTAGTTTTTTGCTTCAATTGCTTTATTTCATAATCATTGGAGGAAGATGTGTTTTTTGCAGTATCAGTAGATTCTGTTGTATTAGCTGATGATAATTTAGAAGGCGTGGTTTCCTTTGAGTTTCCAGAACTATCATAGATTCTTTCATATATTACACTTCCGTCTTTATTTAAGCAACGTACTGTTACAGTTGGGTTTTTAACAGCGACTGTGTCTTTTAGTAAGGCTGCCTGCTTTTCTTGATTTTTTTCAGCATCAGTTCCGGAACCGTAGTACTTTTCAAATGTATTTCTGATTGACGTCGCATCTTCTTGTTCTTTCCATTTAAATTCGTAAACAAGACTGTTTTTTTCGGCAAGAACGGTTTCGCCAAATATCTGATTCCCGTAATTCATCTGCTCGACATGATTTTTCAGATCCTCTTTTTCAATGTATTCTTCAATGGATTTATACTTTCCCAGTGCGCTATCGTACTTTGAGAGATGAAACAGATTTTCTTTTCCACCAGTTTCCACTGAAAAATCAAGGTTCGATGGGTCGTTTGCTTCAAGAGGAATATCGAAATAAATACTTCCTTTTTTAGTTTCTAGTGGTTTGATGTCACCTAGCGTGATATCATCAGCATCTATGACTTTAATAGGATAGTATTCATACTTGTCTTGAAAAAACAACTTCGCTTCTCTTTTTGGAGTGCGGGTTCCGAATTCATATTCAGAAAATGGATTATTTGGAACTTCCCCGTTATTCTTTATACTGAGAAAAACCCTCACTCTAACCAAATCTTCGTTCGCACTGGAAAGATAAGTTGCATCCTTTGTGTTCGCACCGGTCACGCTGATGTCCCACTCATCGAGCGTAATAGAGTCACCAACCTGTAGCTTTTCGCCTGCTGTTTCCACAGTGGAAGTTTCGCTATTAGTAGCGTTTTGTGAATCACCGCCACAGCCTGAGAGCACACCACAGGCTAATAGGGCAGAAAGCGCTGCGATTATAATTCTCTTTTTCATGATAATCCTCCATTCCATGACATATTTTGTCAAATTTTATATAGTAAAATCCTCTTTTTT
>CAKSOB010000042.1 GCA_934476545.1 uncultured Eubacteriales bacterium
GGATGACTCCAATCAGGATGACAACACCGGTAAAGATGATAATACGGGCAAGGATGACAACACCGGCAAGGATGATGACACCGGCAAAGACGACAACACCGTTAGGGAGTCCAGTCGCTTGAAGGCATTCTCTGTGAAGCAGACCAAGAATTCCATTACCGTTGACTGGGTTCGTCACGCCGGCGCAGACGGCTACATCCTCTTGGGCTCCCAGTGCAATACTTACAAGCATATCAGAAAGCTCAAGCAAATTGCAGTGTTTCCAAGCGAGAACAGACTGACCTATACCCAGAAGAATCTGAAGAACGATACCTACTACAAGTATGTGGTAAAGGCTTACAAGATTGTAAACGGCAAGAAAAAGGTAATTGCTGTTTCTACCAATATTCATGTAACCACAACCAGCAAGCGTTACGGCATTGAAAAGGCGGTTGCGATCAAGAGCATCGGCAACAAGAAAAACACCTTGACCTATACCATGCAAAAGGGCAAGAAGGCACAAATCAAAGCGGAGAGCGTATTCCGCAACGATAAGCCGTCCTTGTTCCACCGTGGCATCAGCTACGAAAGCAGCAACAAGAAGGTTGCAAAAGTAACTGACAAGGGTGTCATTAAGGCAGTAGGAAAGGGTACTTGCAAGATTTGGGTTTATGCACAGAACGGTGTGTATAAAGAACTGAAAATCACTGTAAAATAAGAGAGAACCTCTGATTGAAGGGATGTTCCTCTTATGAAGAAAGCGGCAGGGGAAACCACCTCTGCCGCTTTTGTATTTTGTTAGGAAGGTTGGACGAAATCTGTGCCGGGGTAGTACCATGCTAAAATTTCCTTGTAGGTTTTGCCTTGCTCTGCCATAGCGTTGGCGCCGTATTGGCTCATGCCTACACCATGCCCGTAGCCCAATACCGTAAAGGTAAAGGCTCCGTTTTGATAGCTTACGGAGAAGTTAGAGGAGCGTAGAGAGAATAAATTCCGTGCTTCCACACCGTCCAGTGTGGCGCTGCCGATTTGAATGGTCTTGATGGCTCCGGAATCGGTTCGGGTACATTTCCCAATCCAGTCTTTGGGATTGCTTGGCAGCTTACAGTTAGACTCGTGCTGTTTTACTCGCTGAGATACTTCTTCGGCGGAAAGGGTGCAGGTGGACTTGTAATCATCGGCATACTTGTCCCACGGGCTTGCCACTGCCGTTAAGTAAGGATAGGTGCCGCCCCACACATCGCCGCCGTTTTCCGTTTGCCCAGAGGAAATGGCATGGTAGGTGGCGGTAATCAGTTCGCCCTTGTATTGGAGGGTTTCGCCCAACACGCTGTCCACCGCCTTGGAGAGCCGCTTTTCGTTTTGCTTGTAGTTGTCGCCCCACAGGGCTTTTCGTTGGGCTTTGGTAGTGTAGTAGAGCCACGCTTTCGTATTGACGGAGAAATCCGCTTTCTTGCCCTGCTTTCGGCTGTCAACACGCTTTTTACTGTAATAGGTATAGGCTGCCACCGTTTGCGCCTTTAGAGATTCTTCGGGGCTGTCCGGTGACAGCTCGCAGGCTAAGGTGCCGATGAGAAATTCCCGCTCCGACACATTCAGGATGGAATTGGTGCCGTCGTCCTGCAATCGGAAGGGCTGCTTGGTTTGCTGTTTGGAGTCGGTTGTCACCGTTACGGCAGACGCGGTTTTTTGCTGCTCTGCCGTTTGCAGAGTGCCGGTCCGGGGTTCTTTAGAGGAAACGGGACCGGTTTCTGCAATTTTTGTTACCGCTTGGGCAGTTGTATGTTTTGTTTGGTTTGCCAAAAATCCAAAAGACACAAAGGGAATGGCGAGTATCATTAGGAAAAATAGCGCACATAAAATCAGTTTTTTCTTCATTCTTCTCAATCCTTTCTAAAAATCATACAAGATCGGACGGAAAGGGAACCGGGAGGGGATTTGGGAAATAGAAGTGCTACTATATGTATATGCAAGGGCGCGGGAAAACTTGACTTTCTTTTTTGCCTGTTATACAATAAATTTATCTATCCGTTGGCAGGGGCGATTCTGTTTGACACGCTGCTGCCGAGAACAGAAAAGGGAGGTGGGAACCGGTTTGAAAACCAAATATTTATGGCTGACCTTTGGGATCGCATTTCTTTTGGCGGTGCCGCTGCGGGTGTATCAACTGCTGTTTTTGATGGACAGTACCGGATTTTACACCGATGGCGACACCACCTCTTGGATGATCCTCGGAATTTTGTTTGCCGCAACGGCAATTTTGATCGTGGGGTCGCTGACCGGGAAGAAACTCCCGAAGCGATTTACGCAGACCAGAAACATTCCAAGCGGCGTGATCAACGTGCTATTGGGTGCCGGAGCGGTATGCTACTCCATTTGGGAGATTATGCGCCTTGCTGCCCCCAAAGACCCCAACACTTCGTTGGCAGGGGGCCTGCTGTATGTGGCAATCATTCTGTCCTTTGTAGGTGTGGGCGCCGGAATTGTGTGGATTCTCAACGGTGTCAGCTCGTTCCTCGGGAAGAATCTGTTGCGGTGGATTCCGACAGCAGGCATTCTGCCGCCGATTTGGATGGCGATTTTGCTGTTCATCCAAACGGTGCAGTTTACCGGAAACTCCATTACGCTGAACAATACCGAGCAGCTTTACGATACCACCACGTTGGTATTCATGGCGCTGTTTGCCTTTAACCACTGCAAGATGATTGCAGGCGCACAGGGCAAAAAGTGCGGCAAGCGAGTATACGGCTACGGACTGCCTATGGTGCTGTTCGGTGTGATTTCCGCACTGCCGGGCATTTTGTCCGCGCTGTTTCACACCACAGACGCAGGCTCCTTCGGGTGGCTGTTCAGCTTGGTGGTACTGCTGCTTTCGCTTTCCGCAGTGGTCTTTCTCATGCTTTTGCCACGTCCAAAGGATGCCTTTGAGGAGGAACTGGTAGAGGTTCCGGCAGAAGAGGAAGAAACACCGAAGCCGGAGCAGGCGGAAAAAACCGTCAAGACCGAGGCAGCCGAAGAGGATGAAGAAGAACTGCCGGAAGAAGAGGACAACCAGTTGGCATTCTTCCGCATCTTTAAAAAGGCTTGGAAAGCAATCGTTACCTTCTTGTTTGGAAAACGAAAAAAGAAAAAGAAGAAGGTTATTCAGTGGGAGCCGGGTGAGTTGGACGAGCAACCTACCAAGCGGCTGGATGAAAGCTGGCGGCTGGATTTCTACGGTATTCAGCGGGACGAGGCAGACGAGCCGTACTATCCGGAGGTCTTTGATTTGAGTCCGGAGGAACTGGAGCGGAGAAAGGCGCGGCACTTGGCTTCTCAGGCACCGGACCCGGAGCCGGAAAATGAAAAAGGCAGAAAACGCAAGAAGAAAGCGGAATGATTGGGGGCTTTGCCGAAAAAGTATGTGAAATTTTTGGCAAATATAATTGGAAATCTGTCCAAAAGCACTTGTAAATTTGTCCGAAATGGACTATAATAAAACCCATAGAAGTACATAAATGTTTTAGGAGGATTTTTCTTATGGCAATTAAAGTTGGTATCAATGGTTTTGGTAGAATCGGTCGTTTTGTATTCCGCGCAGCAGTAGAGCGTGACGACATTGAGATCGTTGGCATTAACGACCTGTGCGCAGTAGACTACCTGGCATATATGCTGAAGTACGACACCATGCACGGTCAGTTCAACGGCACAATCGAGGCTGACGTAGAGAACTCCAAGCTGATCGTAAACGGCAAAGAGATTCGTGTAACCGCTTGCAGAGATCCGAAGGAGCTGAAGTGGGACGAGGTTGGCGCAGAGTATGTTGTAGAGTCCACCGGTCTGTTCCTGACAAAGGAGAAGGCACAGGCTCACATCGACGCAGGTGCAAAGTATGTTGTAATGTCTGCTCCTTCCAAGGATGACACCCCAATGTTCGTTTGCGGCGTAAACGACGACAAGTACGAGAAGGGCACCCAGTTTGTTTCCAACGCTTCCTGCACCACAAACTGCTTGGCTCCTATCGCTAAGGTTCTGAACGACAAGTTCGGCATTGTAGACGGTCTGATGACCACTGTTCACTCCACCACAGCTACCCAGAAGACCGTTGACGGACCTTCTATGAAGGACTGGAGAGGCGGCCGTGCTGCAGCAGGCAACATCATTCCTTCCTCCACCGGCGCTGCAAAGGCTGTTGGTAAAGTTATCCCAGAGCTGAACGGTAAGCTGACCGGTATGTCCATGCGTGTTCCTACCCTGGATGTTTCCGTTGTTGACCTGACTGTAAACCTGGCGAAGCCTGCTACCTACGCAGAGATCTGCGCAGCAATGAAAGAGGCTTCTGAGGGTGAGCTGAAGGGCATTCTGGGTTACACAGAGGACGCAGTTGTTTCTTCCGACTTCCTGGGTGACGCAAGAACTTCTATCTTCGATGCAAAAGCAGGTATCGCTCTGACCGATACTTTCGTAAAGGTTGTTTCTTGGTACGATAACGAGATCGGTTACTCCAATAAGGTTCTTGACCTGATTGCAAGAATGGCAAAGGTAAACGGCTAATTCCGTTTTCTCATTCTAAATATAGAAAGACCGTTGTGTGGCGCAATGACCGCACAGCGGTCTTTTTGTGTCAGATTTATTGACAAAGCCTTGCCCGCCCGTTACAATAAAAGAAATATGCTTTGTCAAGGAGGCGACGGTTATGTGGAAAAAGAAAAAGGACCCTTTATTGGAGTTGTTGGGCTACGATTCAGAGCAGGATTTTGTGACGGCAGACGATGTGCTGAAGGAGCAAATGAATCGCATTATGGACGGCGATTTGGTTTTGATTGTGGAAACCGCCGGATTGAAAACCTTATCCGCCGCCGAGATTGCAGGGTGGAGCGGTATTGTAAAGGGACACGCCTCCCGGTATGTGCGCCGCTTCTTTGAGAAGTCTTTTTTCACTGTGGACGATGTGGAGGAGGACGCAGACGAAACGAAAGCCACCATCCACCTGATTGGCGAAACCGTCAGCGGAGAGGAGCTGTGCCGCCGTGCCTTGAAAACCTTGGCAAAGCACAAGGATACCTTGCAGTTGTTTGAGGGCAAGCCGGATATGCGGAAAATCGGCAGAGCCATGGATTTGATTAACGTAGAGATTGCTGCTCTGACCACCGCGCCGGTGGAGGGGAGCATCACCATGGAGAAGCAGAACGGGCAGTGGAAGCTGACCGACAGCGATGCGCTTTCTCGTGTGATGATTCGAGGTTCGTTGGTAGAACTGGAGCAGGTGATGCAGAATGCCTTTGCGAAAAAGCTGAAAATCGAGCAATAAACCACAAGGCGGCGAAAGCCGTCTTTTTTCTTTGAAAAAATCGAAGAAATCCCTTGACATTTATCGAGGGATTCGGTATAATTAGCAACTGTAAAGCGTTTTTCTTTACACCTGAAAACCGGAATGGCGGGATAAAAATTGGCGAAAAATTTAGAGCGCTCGGTGCTGTTGGATTTTTACGGCAGTATGCTGAGCGAAAAACAACGTCGGTTGTTTACAAGCTATTATGACGACGACCTTTCTCTGGCGGAGATTGCCGACCTGGAAGGGATGACCCGTCAAGGTGTGCGGGACGGCGTGAAGCGGGCAGAAGCCCAGCTTTGCGAGATGGAGGAACGGTTGGGGTTGGCTCGGCGGTTCTACCAAATGCAGGAGGGCTTGCAGGAGATTCGCCATTGTGCGGAACAGCTTTCCGAGGCGTGTAAGGAAACGAATTCGCAGCAGGTTTTGGAGCGGCTGCTGTTCATTGTGGCGGAGCTGGAACAAGACGAAACGGAACAATAATCATTCCAGTGGGAAAGGAGAGATCTCATGGCATTTGAAGGACTTGCGGATAAACTTGCCAATTCTTTTAAACGGTTGCGTTCAAAGGGTAAGCTCAGTGAATCCGATGTAAAGGACGCAATGCGAGAAGTTCGCTTGGCATTATTGGAGGCGGACGTAAACTATAAGGTTGCCAAAGACTTTACCAACCGTGTAACAGAGCGTGCAATCGGTTCGGACGTAATGGCAAGCCTCACCCCCGGTCAGATGGTCGTTAAGATCGTAAACGAGGAGCTGACCAATCTCATGGGCGGCGAGCAGGAGCGTGTCAAGTTTGCCGCACAGCCGCCAACCATTATTATGATGTGTGGCTTGCAGGGTGCAGGTAAAACTACCCATGCCGCAAAGCTGGCAAAGCTCTACAAAGGGCAGGGTCACCGCCCGATGTTGGTTGCCTGTGATATTTACCGTCCGGCTGCGATCAAGCAGCTGCAGGTTGTGGGTGCGCAGGCAGGTGTGCCGGTGTTTGAGCAGGGCAAGGACGATCCGGTAAAGATTTGTCAGAATGCCATTCGCTATGCGAAAGACTACGGTCATGACATCGTCATCATTGATACCGCCGGTCGGTTGCAGATTGACGAAGCGTTAATGAACGAGTTGAAGCGTATCAACGAAAAGGTACATCCCCATGAGATTCTCTTGGTGGTTGACTCCATGACCGGTCAGGAAGCCGTCAACGTGGCAAAGACCTTTGACGATCTGCTGTCCATCAGCGGTGTCATCCTCACCAAGCTGGACGGTGACACCAGAGGCGGTGCGGCGCTGTCCGTTCGGGCAGTTACCGGAAAGCCCATCAAGTTTGTGGGTGTGGGTGAAAAACTGGATGACTTGGAAGTATTCCATCCGGACAGAATGGCAAGCCGTATTTTGGGCATGGGCGACGTGCTGTCCCTCATTGAAGATGCCCAAAGCAAATTGGACGAAAAAGAAGCCGAGGCGGCAGCCAAGAAGATTCTGCAAAATCAGTTTGATTACAACGATCTTCTGGAGCAGTTCCGTCAGGTAAAAAAGATGGGTCCGCTGAAGTCCGTCATCTCCAAGCTGCCCGGTATGGATAAGCAGCTGAAGAATGTGGACATTGACGACCGGCAAATCGACCGCTTGGAGGCAATCATCCTGTCGATGACGGAAGAAGAGCGGCGGAAGCCTTCCATCATCAATCCGTCCAGAAAACGCCGCATTGCCGCCGGCAGCGGCATGAAGGTGGAGGATGTAAACAAGCTGATCAAGCAGTTTGAAACCACCAAGAAGATGGTTCGTTCCATCAAGCAAAAGAAGGGTACCAAGCGCAGAATGAACTTTGGTATGCCGCCGGGAATGTTCTAAACCGTTCCCAAAACACAATCGAATTCACCCAATGAGGATGTTCCCTTTTTGGTTGGAAATAAATCAATATTCTATATTTTAAGAAAATTTGGAGGAATTTATCATGGCAGTAAAAATCAGACTTCGCAGAATGGGCGCAAAGAAGGCTCCTTTTTATCGTATCGTTGTAGCAGATTCCCGCTCCCCAAGAGATGGCCGTTTCATCGAGGAGATCGGTTACTACAACCCACTGACCAACCCTGCTGAAGTAAAGGTTGACGCAGACAAGGCTAAGGATTGGATCGCTAAGGGCGCACAGCCAACCGATACTGTAAAGGCTCTGCTGAAGAAGAACAACGTTCTCTAAGAGGTTCTCTCATGAAAGAACTGCTGTATACAATCACGAGAGGTTTGGTAGAATATCCGGACGACATCGTGATTACAGTGGATGAGCCGAATATTGATGGTGTGACGATTTACCATCTGCACGTTGCCGAGTCCGACATGGGTCGTGTGATCGGCAGACAGGGACGAATTGCAAAAGCCATTCGCACCGTGATGCGGGCAGCATCCACACGCACCGGGGAAAAGGTTGCGGTTGAGATTGATTAACCGCACCGCCCTGTACTTTTAATCATATGAACCAACAAGAAGGCTGTACGATCCCATTCGATACAGCCTTTTTTGGCAGGAAAGGAGCCGATTATCGTGTTGCAGCAATATTTGGAAGGCGGAAAAATTGTAGGAACCCACGGCGTGCGGGGAGAGCTGCGGGTGGAGCCTTGGTGTGATTCTCCCGCTTTTTTGAAGCAGTTTAAAACATTCTACTGGAAGCAGGACGGCGCATTTGTTCCCGTGGCGGTAAAGGCATCTCGTGTGCATAAAAATCTGCTGCTCCTCACACTGGACGGCGTTACCTCCATTGAGCAGGGAGATTTGCTCCGTGGTCGGATGCTGTACATTGACCGCAAGGATGCCAAGCTGCCCAAGGGACGGTACTTCATTGCCGATTTGATTGGCATAGAGGTGTTCGATGTCGATACCGAGCAGCGATACGGCAAAGTGACCGAGGTGTTTAAAACCGGTGCCAATGATGTGTATGAGGTGACCGACGACAACGGCAAAACTTATCTGCTGCCGGTAGTGCCGCATATTGTGTTGGATACCGATATTGCGCAGCGCAAAATGACGGTTCGACCAATCAAGGGGATTTTTGACGATGCGGATTGATTTTTTAACCCTGTTTCCGGAAATGTGTGAAGCGGTCATGAGCGAGAGCATTATCGGGCGTGCCAGAAAAAAAGGTGCGGTGGAGGTGCATTGCCACCAGATTCGGGACTTTGCCTTTGATAAGCACAACCGGGTGGATGACTGTCCTTTTGGCGGTGGCATGGGAATGCTGATGATGGCGGAGCCGATTGCCTTGTGTATTGAGGACTTGATTGCACAGCTTGGCAAAAAGCCGCATATCATTTATATGTCCCCTTGCGGCAGTGTGCTGACCCAGCAAAAAGCCATCGAGCTGTCGGAACTGGACAACATTGCGATCCTCTGCGGGCATTACGAGGGCGTGGATGAGCGGGTACTGGATACCTTTGTAGATGAGTACGTTTCCATCGGGGACTATGTGCTCACCGGAGGAGAGCTGCCCGGTCTGGTGATGGCAGATGCCGTGTGCAGAATGTTGCCCGGTGTACTGTCCGACAACGCTTGCTTTGAGGAGGAGAGCCACTTCAATGGATTGTTGGAGCATCCCCACTATACCCGCCCTGCCAACTGGAGAGGGCAGGAGGTGCCGGAGGTGTTGCTGTCCGGTCACCATGCCAACATTGAGCAGTGGCGCAGAGAGGAGTCCCTGCGGCGCACAGCAACCTATCGTCCCGATATGTTGGCGACGGCGCCGCTGACCAAAAAAGATCAGGCATTTTTAGAGCAGCTTGCACAAGAATCTGCCCTTCGTGAAACTGCACAAGAGATTTCGGAACCGTTCGGTGAGATATCGGACAAAATTGAGGCGGATGAGGAAAAAACGGAATAAATCCTTGCAAAACGGCCCATTCTAAGGGAGAATTGCCGTTGGCAACCTGGCTAAAAGTTTTCAACAATTATAGAAAGTTGCACAAACAGCCAGTTTGCAAAAAAGTCATAATAGGTCAACAGTCCAAACTTTTTGCGGATTAGTTGACTTTATGGCAAATTGCGGTATAATGAATAACGATTCAAAATGAAATGGTTCCACAGGGGTGGATAAAATCAGGGGAGCGGTTCCCGCTTGAAAACTTATGTTGAAATTAGGAGTGAATGAATTATGTTCTCTAAAGAGGTAACAGTACAAAATCAGGTTGGTCTGCACGCACGTCCGGCAACCTTCTTCATTCAAAAAGCAAACGAGTTCAAGTCCTCTATCTGGATTGAGAAGGACGAAAGACGCGTAAATGCAAAGAGCCTGTTGGGTGTTCTGTCCCTGGGTATTGTAGGCGGAACTACCATTAAAGTAATTGCAGACGGCGCTGATGAAGAAGCCGCTGTGGACGGTCTGGTAAAGCTGATTGATTCCGGCTTCCAGATGTAATTTTTGCAAAAGCATCGCATGGGCGGTGCTTTTTCTTTTTTGCGAAAGGAGGGAATTTCTATGGAACAACGAAGTGAAAAAATTGTTGCTTTGCGGAAGCAGTCCATGCAGCTTCCGTTACAGCCCGGCGTGTATTTAATGCACGACAAAACCGGTACGGTCATTTATGTGGGTAAGGCAAAGGCGTTGAAAAATCGTGTAAGCCAGTATTTCGGCTCGGATAAAAACCACAACGCCAAGGTGATTAAAATGGTCAGTCAGGTGGACTGGTTTGAAACCATCGTCACCGACAGCGAGTTTGAAGCCCTGGTGCTGGAATGTAGCCTGATCAAACAGTACAGCCCCAAGTATAATATTTTGCTGAAGGACGACAAAGGCTATCATTATATCAAGATTACCAAAGAGCCGTACCCTCGGATTTTGGCGGCAAAAAGCAGCGATGTGCAGAATGACGGCGCAGAGTATATCGGTCCGTTCCTCAGTGCATGGGCGGTGAATCAGGCGGTGGATCAGGTGACAAAGATTTTCCAGATTCCCACCTGCACACGGAAATTCCCTCAGGATATTGGCAAGAGCCGTCCTTGTCTAAACTTCTATATTCAACAATGCTGTGCGCCTTGTCGGGGACGGATTTCCCAAGGAGCTTATCGAAAGCGCATTGAAGAAGCCGTGGACTTTCTAAAGGGCGGCAGCGCAGCAACCGTAAAAATCTTGACCGAGAAAATGGAAGCCGCCGCCGAGAATTTGGAGTTTGAACAGGCAGCGGCGCTGCGGGATCGGATTCAAGCCATTCAGCGGGTGACGGAAAAACAAAAAGTGGTGTCGGCAAAAATTGCACATCAGGATGTGATTGCCTTGGCGCAGGGCAAAGGGCGCAATGCCGACGGCTGCATCGAGGTGTTCCGCTTTCAGGAAGGGCGGCTCTATGACCGAGAGCAGTTTTTACTGCCGGAAACCGGAGATCCTGCCCAAGCCAGAGGGGAGTTTTTGCAGCAGTATTACTCCCTGAATCGAGAGATTCCCCCTCGCATTTCCATTGATGAAGAACCTGCCGACCGAGAACTGTTGGAGGATTGGCTCACAGAAAAAAGCGGGCGAAAGGTTTCTATTGTGGTACCCCAGCGAGGCGAGCAGAGCAAGCTGGTCGAAATGTGCCGCAACAACGCTGCCGAATATTTGGCGCAGTCCTCCGGACGGACAGGGCGGGAAGCCTCGGCGCTGGATGAATTATCCAAGCTGTTGGGACTGGACAAGCCGCCTATGCGGATTGAATCCTACGACATTTCCAACTTAGCCGGCGGCGAAAACGTGGCAGGCATGGTGGTGTTTGAGAATGGTCGCCCAAAGAAGTCCGATTACCGAAAATTTAAGATTAAAACCATTGTAGGGCAGGATGACTACGGCTCTATGGCAGAGGTGCTGACCCGTCGCTTCAACGAATATCGAGAGTGTCAAGCCAAGGGAGAAACCACCGGTTTCGGTGCGCTGCCCGACTTGATTTTACTGGACGGCGGCAAGGGTCATGTGAACGCCATTCGCCCTGTGTTGAAACAGTTTGGCTTGACAGTTCCTCTGTTCGGTATGGTAAAGGACGACAAGCACCGCACCCGTGCCATCACCGGTGACGGGGGAGAAATCGCAATTTTGTCCCATCGGAGAGCCTTTACCTTGGTGTCCGACATTCAGGAGGAGGTACACCGGTTTGCCATCGGGTATCATCGGCAGCAGCGGCGGAAAAAGGTGCTGTCTTCGGAACTGATGGAGATTGACGGCATCGGCGCTGCCCGTGCCACCGCCTTATTCCAAAAGTTCAAGACGGTCGAAGCTATTTCCAAGGCAACGGAGGAAGAATTGGCAGAGGTTCCTTCCATGACAAAAGCTGCCGCTCACAGTGTATATTCTTATTTTCACGGGGAAACTGAGGAATAGACTTGTGTTTTTCACGAGAAAATAGTTAAAATTTGAAAGAATTATTAAAAAACAATTACAAATTATTCTCAGTTCGGGACAAGAATTGACAGGGATTGCGGATAATGCGATAATATTTGAATAAGGGCGTACCCCAACGAAGAAACAGGAGGCAGACTATGCGGATCATCACAGGACAAGCCAGAGGCAAACGACTTATCACGCTAGAAGGACGGGACGTGCGCCCCACCGGAGAGCGGGTCAAGGAATCGTTGTTTAATATTCTGCAATTTTCGCTGGAGGGACGGCGGTTTCTCGATTTGTTTGCCGGCAGCGGTCAGGTGGGACTGGAGGCGGTGAGCCGTGGCGCCAGACAGGCAGTGCTGGTGGAC
>CAKSOB010000043.1 GCA_934476545.1 uncultured Eubacteriales bacterium
ACTATACGCAGAAGAATTATCGGAAAACACAGCTATGCGACAGGAAATTCTTCAAGCACTGCAAACCGGAATGCCGGTGATTGCGGAATGCGGCGGCTTTTTATATTTACACCGCACCCTGCAAACAAAGGACGGCGCAGCCTTCCCTATGGTCGGCTGGATTGACGGCGAAGCATTCCCTACCGAGCGCTTGCAGCGGTTTGGATATATCACCATGACCGCACAGCAGGACACGCTGTTCTGCAATGCAGGCGAAATCATAAAAGGACATGAGTTCCATTATTGGGACAGCACCGCTTGCGGGGAAGCATTCCTTGCTAAAAAAACAAACGGAAAATCTTGGTATTGCGGGCATAGCACAAAAACAAGCTACGCCGGATTCCCTCATTTTTATTTTTATGCAAATACGCACATGGCGGAACGATTTGTTCAACAATGTGCCGAATACGGAGGCTGTTAATATGAACCGAATCGATTTGATCCGTCCTGCCGATAAAGCATCCGGCTGCGCTGCAAAAGCGCAGTGGGACAGCATTGGAAAACCCTTGGGCAGCTTGGGATTATTGGAAGAAGCTATTATCAAAATTGCTTCCATTCAAGGCACACCGGATGTGTGTATCGACCACCGAACCGTTGTGGTTCTGTGCGCCGACAACGGTGTCGTTCAAGAGGGCGTTACCCAAACGGACAGCTCGGTAACTGCCACTTGCGCCGATGCCATTGCCAACGGAACATCTTCTGTAAATCAACTGGCTAAGACCTTTCACGCTAACGTGGTTGCGGTGGATATCGGCATTGACGGAGAAGTAAATAATCCCAAACTCCTGCAAAAAAAAGTGGCGTTCGGCACCAAAAATTTAGCGGTAGAAGCAGCTATGTCCATAGAAGAATGCAAACAGGCAATTACAATCGGAATGGATCTGGTGCGAGATTTGCAGCAACAGGGAGCCGATCTCCTTGTTACCGGAGAAATGGGAATCGGCAATACCACTACCTCCGCTGCGTTAACCTCCGTCTTATTGAACTTGCCGCCAAAGGAAGTGACCGGACGAGGCGCCGGATTAGACAGCGCGGGACTTGCCCGAAAAATCCAAGTGATTGAACGTGCCATTGCATTGCATCACCCCGACAGTAACCATCCTTTCGAGTTGCTTGCCAAGTTAGGGGGCTTGGATATTGCCGGCATGGTGGGGCTGTTTTTAGGCGGTGCTGTTTATCACGTTCCCATCGTTATGGATGGTGTGATTTCCACCGTTGCCGCAGCTATTGCTTTTAAAATTCACCCGGAAGCGAAGGACTACTGGCTGCCCAGTCATGTTTCCGAAGAACCGGCAGCACACCTTCTGTTGGAACAGTTGCAGCTCTCCCCCATCATTCACGGGCAGCTCCACTTGGGAGAAGGCACCGGCGGCGTACTGTTGCTTCCATTGTTGGACGGTGCATTATCCGTTTATCGTCATGCCCATCGCTTTGAGGAAATTGCAGTAGAAAGGTATGTGGAACTGAAATGATGACACTGGTAATCGGCGGTTCCAAGTGCGGAAAATCTCACTTTGCGGAATCGCTGTTCTCTCAATTTCCCCACCGAAAAATTTATCTTGCTACCATGATGCCCTTTGGTTCAGAAGCGCAAATTGCCATTGACCGCCACCGACAAAGTCGACTGGGCAAAGGCTTTGAAACTATGGAACGCTTCACCGACCTGCACACACTTTCTTTGCCAAGCCCTTGCGGGGTATTATTGGAATGTCTGGGGAATCTCTGCGCAAACGAATTGTTTTGTGACACCCCTGCCCCTGATCCGGTGAAAAAAATCATGGCGGGAATCTGTCATCTTCGCAGCACTGCAATGCAGTTGGTGATCGTTTCCAATGATGTAGGCAGTGATGGGATTGCCTATGCAAAAGAAACAGAACGGTATATTCAGGTGTTGGGTGAACTCAACTGCCGCCTTGCCAAACTGGCAGACCAAGTGGTGGAATGTGTCTGCGGAATTCCAATCTATCAAAAGGAGGTGCTGCGATGAATTGGCTTGCTTCTCTTGCCAGCGCATTTTTAATGTATTCTAAAATTCCCATGATTCCCGTGTCATGGAAGGAAGAAAATCGGCGGTATGCTCTTTGCTTTTTTCCGTTGATCGGTGTTGTCATCGGTGGAATTTTTTTCTTGTGGAATTGGATTTGCTCTGCCTGTTCCATCCACTTCTTTCTTCGTGGCGCAATCTCTGTGGCAATTCCCATGGTGATTACCGGAGGCATTCACTTGGACGGCTTCTGTGATGTGATGGATGCCAAGGCATCCTGTGCCGATCGGGCAAAAAAACTGGAGATTATGGCAGACCCGCACATTGGTGCCTTTGGCGTTATGTGGCTGTGCATTTATTTACTGGTACAGGGCGGCGTATTCTCTCAGCTAACACCGCTTTCTGCAATTTGGATTGTTGCATTGGGATTTGTATTATCTCGTGCCCTCAGCGGTTTTGCAGCCGTTACGTTTCGTTCTGCCAAAAAGACCGGCGCTTTACAGAATTTTTCTAAACCGGCACAAAAAACCGGTTCTTCTGTTATTTTGCTCTTAACCGCACTGGCAACCGCCGGTGGCATGATTGCCATTCAGCCAATCATCGGCGGTTTTTCTGTGCTTGGTGCTGCGTTAATCTTTGTGTACTACCGATGGTCCTCCTATCGTCAGTTTGGAGGAATCACAGGCGATCTTGCCGGATGGTTCTTGCAGCTTTGTGAGCTTGCCATTCCTATGGGGGCTGTGGCAGGACAAATTCTATTGGAGGTGATGTAGATGGTTCTTTTCATCGGCGGCGCCGCACAAGGTAAAACAACCGTTGCGAAAAACCGCTTTTCTCTTTCCGACTCCGATTTCTTAGATGGAGCCACCTGCGCTACGGAAGAAATTTTCAGTGCAAAGTGCATTACCCACTACCATCTACTGATTCGTCGATGGATGGATTCCGGCAAAGATCCCCTTGCGCTTACAGAACGACTGTGCAAAGAACATCCAAACGGTATTGTTCTGATGAATGAAATCGGATGCGGAATCATCCCCATGGAGAAACAGGAACGCCTTTGGAGAGAAACTGTAGGACGATGCGGTTGTCTTTTGGCAGAACACGCCCATACGGTTCTGCGTGTTTTTTGCGGAATCCCAACGGTTTTAAAGGAGGAATCTGTCCATGGATAGCCGATTTTGGCTCATTGCTCTTTTACCACCGGCATTGGGATTTTGTTTGGACGCTATTTTAGGCGACCCACACTGGCTGTATCACCCCATTCGATTGGTGGGAAACTTGATTGCCGGATTGGAAAAAGCAGTCCGACGACTTTTCCCCAATCACCTGCGATTGGGCGGCTGTTTTCTTGCCATTGCGGTCATTCTCATTACAGCGGCAATTCCACTTGGGTTGGTAATCTGCTCTTATTGGATTCATTGGATTTTGGGCATTGCGGTGGAAACCGTTCTTTGTTATTTTGCAATCGCGCCTCGATGCTTGCAAAAAGAAAGCATGAAGGTTTATGCTTCATTAAAAGAAGGGAATCTGCCGATGGCACGGAAAAACGTTTCCATGATTGTGGGACGGGACACCGCTGCGCTGGATGCCGCAGGCGTTACCAAAGCAGCAGTGGAAACCGTGGCGGAGAATACTTCGGACGGCGTTACCTCCCCCATTCTTTATTTGGCGCTGGGGGGCGCCCCCTTAGGGTGGGCATATAAAGCCGTCAACACCATGGATTCCATGATTGGCTACCGCAATGAAAAGTATGGAGAATTGGGTTGGTTTGCCGCAAAATCAGATGACATTGTCAACTATCTTCCCGCACGATTAACCGCACTCTTGATGATTCTTTCCGCATACCTTTTGCGGTTGGACGGCGCAAATGGGTACCATATTTGGAAGCGGGATCGCCGTTGTCACGCCAGTCCCAACTCCGCTCAGACAGAATCGGTTTGTGCCGGCGCGCTCCATATTCAGTTGGCGGGAGACGCCTACTATTTTGGCGTGCTGCATAAAAAAGAAACCATCGGAGATAACGATCGTCCTGTGGAGCCGGAGGATATTCGGCGAACCAATCGCTTAATGTACGTTACATCTATTTTGACTCTCATTCTTGCATTAGGAATTCGAACGGTCGTTTTAGGAGGCATTCTATGGTAATCGCACAACATGGCGGAGATACTTTTTCCCGGGAAATCCGGTATGATTTTTCCTCCAATCTCAATCCGTTGGGAATGCCCCGGCGAGTAAAAGAAGCATTGCAGTCTGCTGTTTCGGAGTGGGAACGCTATCCCGACCCTTTTTGCCGAACGCTGCGGGAAAAACTCTCTAAAAAAGAGCAGCTTCCAATGGAGCAAATTGTTTGCGGAAATGGGGCGGCAGATTTGATTTATCGCATAGTAGCCGCCATTCGACCAAAGCGTGCGTTGGTTTGCGCCCCTGCCTTTAGCGAATATGAAACAGCATTGCGAGAATTTGGCTGCGCCGTAGAACGACATCTTTTACGAGAAGAAACCGGATTCGCTCTGACTGCTGACATCCTCTCCTCCCTGCACAAGCCCATCGAACTGGTCTTTCTCTGCAATCCCAACAATCCGGTGGGAAACGTCATTCAACCGGAGGTACTTCATGCTATTTCCCAGCGATGCCATCAAGAAGGTATCTTCTTGATTTGCGACGAATGCTTTCTGGATTTTGTAGAAGACGGAGCGCAGTTTAGCGGCAGGCAATGGTTCGGCGAACAGATGATTCTTCTAAAAGCCTTTACCAAAAGTTATGCAATGGCAGGACTGCGCTTGGGCTATGGATTATTCGGAAGCAAATCGATTGCAGAACAGGTTGCAAACACCGGACAATACTGGAGTGTTTCCGCACCGGCACAGCTTGCCGGAACGGTTGCGCTGGAGGAATCCGAGTACCTGCAAAAAACCGTTCCGTTGGTTGCTAAAGAGCGATTATATTTGACAATCGAATTAACGAAACTGGGCTGCACAGTTTATCATTCGGACTGCAACTTCTTGCTCTTTCACCATCCGATGCCATTGGAGGAATTGCTGCTGTCAGAGCAAATTTTAATCCGAAACTGCGGAAATTATCACAGCTTATCCGAGGGATTTTTCCGCATTGCAGTACGAACCCACAAAGAAAATACAGCGTTGCTCACAGCCATGAGGAGGGTGATTTATGGCTAAGGTAATTATGATACAAGGCACCATGTCCAATGTCGGAAAAAGCTTATTGACAGCTGCGCTCTGTCGAATTTTCCGACAAGACGGTTACGCTTGTGCGCCTTTCAAAGCGCAAAATATGGCACTGAACTCCTTTATTACCAAAGACGGTTTGGAACTGGGGCGGGCGCAAGCCATGCAAGCGCAAGCAGCCGGTATTGAGCCATCCGCTCTCATGAATCCAATCTTGCTGAAGCCGACCACCGACGTCGGCTCGCAGGTAATCGTCAACGGAAAGGTGCGAGGAAATTTTCGGGCAGCGGAATATTTTAAGTATAAAAAAGAATTGATCCCGGATATTTTAGCAGCTTATCACGCACTGGAAAAGGAACACGATATTATCGTGATTGAAGGCGCAGGCAGTCCTGTGGAATTGAACCTGAAAACCGATGACATTGTCAATATGGGCATGGCAAAGTTGGTAAACGCACCGGTTCTGTTGGCAGGCGATATTGACCGAGGCGGTATTTTCCCACAGCTTTTGGGAACGCTTTCTCTCTTGGAGCCGGAGGAACTGCAACGGGTAAAGGGATTGATTGTAAATAAGTTCCGAGGGGATCGCGCGCTATTTCAAAGCGGCGTGGATTTACTGGAAGCAAAAGGAAAAAAGCCTGTGGTGGGGGTTGTTCCCCATGTGGACTGCAACATTGACGATGAGGACAGCTTATCCGACAAGCTGCAAAAAAACGGTGGAACTGCCATTCTGGATATAGCGGTGATTCGCTTGCCCCGTATTTCTAATTTCACCGATTTTGACAGCTTCTCTCAATACCCGGATGTTTCCGTCCGCTACGTTACCAAACCGGAACAGCTTGGCTTGCCGGATTTGATTTTATTGCCCGGAACCAAAAGCACCATTGCCGATCTCCAATGGCTGCGAAACACCGGACTGGAAACTGTCATTCAACATTGTGTAGCGATGGGAACACCTTTGTTTGGAATTTGCGGCGGCTATCAAATGCTGGGGCAATCGGTTTCTGACCCCTTTGGCGTGGAGGGCGGCGGCACCGTAGAAGGCATGGGACTGCTCCCCTGCCGCACGGTATTTGCAAAAGAAAAATATCGCAGCCAAACCACCGGACAATTTGCATCGGTTCCCGGAATATTCTCTGCGCTGTCGCAGATTGCATTTTCCGGCTATGAGATTCATATGGGGCAAACAGAATCCGACGGTACGCCGTTGCTCTCCTGCGGCGGAACAGCACAAGGAAACGTGTACGGCTGCTATATCCACGGAATTTTCGATTCTCACGAAGTGACAGACGCAATTCTGCAAGCATTGTATCGCCGCAGAGGACTTTCCCGCACGGCTTCCGGAATGAATCGAACCGCTTATCAGGAAACCCAATTTGATTTATTGGCACAGCAGGTTCGGCAAAATCTGGATATGCAACAAATCTATGAAATTCTCCGCCACAGCGGTCAGAGAATTTGAGAAAATTCTAGACAATGCCGTCAAACCATGCTATACTATTTGTAGCAATTTAGAATGAATTGCGATTACAATTAAATAAAAACATCAGGTGTCGAATCGTTTCTATTCTACTTAGAAACGGATTCGGTGAAAAGGGAAGCAGGTGTAAGTCCTGCACGAACTCGTCACTGTAATTGAGGAGCAAAGAAAGAACTTGTCACTGCGAAGCATTTCGTGGGAAGACCTTTCTGCGTGAAGATCCATAAGTCAGGAGACCTGCCTGTTGTTGGTACAGAACTAGATTCAATGCCACGAGTAATTGGCAGGACGCATTCTTACGGATACAATGCGAAACCGCGCATTTGTGTGCGTGTTTTTTCGTGCGCTTTTACTGTTTAGGTAAAAGCGTTTTTTTATTTTAAAAATGAGGTGATATTTATGCAAACAGAGCAGATTGCCGATGGGCAATACACTGCCGACATCACCCTCTCCGGCGGAAGCGGACGAGCAACCATTACTTCTCCCGCAGAGATTACGGTGCAAGACGGCGAAGTACAAGCGAAAATTGTTTGGAGCAGCAGCAATTACGACTATATGGAGGTGGACGGAAAGAGTTATTCTCCGGTGAATGAAACCGGAAATTCCACCTTTCTCATTGATGATGTTCCCTTGGATGAGGAGGTTCCTGTCCTTGCGGAAACCACTGCCATGAGCCAACCCCACATGATTGAATATTCCATTTGTATTCACGGGGACACCTTGCAAAGTACTGACGGCTCCCCTGCCCTTGCCATTGGATTAAGCTGTGCCGGTGCAGCGCTCCTTTGCGCGGCTGTGATTGCTGCGATTAGCGTATGGTTTACAAAGAAACGGAAGAAGCATCATGAAGCGAATTTGTAATTTCTTACCGGTCTTTCTTCTGATTGTGGCATTGTTCACCGGATGCGCCACAAACACAGCTTCTTTAGAAGAACCGGCGGAGCTGCCCGGTCTTGTTTGGAAAGAACAGGTGCCGCTCTCTTATGCCGAACAATTTACCATTGACCGCTACGAGGGCGGCTACTCTCTGATTCGTGTGTCTGACGGCAATCAGTATTTAATCGTTCCCCAAGGGAAAGAAGCCCCTGATGGATTAGCCCCTTCTGTTACTGTTCTTCCAAAAGGTGTGGATCATATTTATCTGGCGGCTACCGCTGTTATGAGCAACTTTGTGGAACTGGGCTGTGGCGATGCCATTGGATTCTCCGGCACAAAAGCCTCCGATTGGCAGATTGACTATCCCAGAAAAGCCATGAAGGACGGCAGCCTGCTCTATGCCGGAAAATACCGAGAGCCGGACTACGAATTGCTGCTGACCAAACAATGTCGGTTATCCATTCAATCCACCATGATTCTGCACTCTCCCGAGGTAAAAGAAAAGCTGATTGAGTTGGGGATTCCCGTACTGGTAGACTACTCCAGTTACGAATCCCATCCTTTGGGACGAAGCGAATGGATTAAGGTGTATGGAGAATTGATGGGACAAGAAGCTCTTGCCGAAACCTTGTTTGAAGAACAAGCGGCACAACTTGCAACCATTGAAAGCCGAGCATCCACCGGAAAAACCGTAGTGTTCTTCTATGTGAACTCCTCCGGTCAAGTGGTAACGAGAAAATCCGGCGACTACATTACCAAAATGATTCAGCTTGCCGGCGGTGAACCGGCAATTCAAAACTTAGGTTCCTCCGAAACCGCTACTTCTACCATTACCATGGAGATGGAGCAATTTTACAGCCAAGCAAAGGATGCAGACATCTTCATCTATAACAGTACCATTGACGGAGCTATAACCTCCATTGATGACCTGCTACAAAAGAGCAGCCTGCTGTCCGGATGCAAGGCTGTGAAAAACGGTGACGTATGGTGTACTCGTGAAAACCTGTTCCAAGAGCCCATGAAGCTGGGAACGGTGATTTCCGACTTCCATGCAATCTTCACCGATACCACAGCGGAACACACTCCTGTATTTTTATACCGACTGGAAAGCGGTGATGCATCGTGAGCCGCACTTCCGTTCGATATAGTTTCCTGTTTGTTCTTTTGTCTGCATTGACCGTTTCCATGCTGTTTCTCAGCATTTTTATTGGCAGCAGCAACTTATCCTTTGGAGCGATATTCAGCGCCATCTTCTCCCCTGCCGACGGCGGCAGCGCAAGCGAAATCCTATGGAAAATTCGGATTCCCCGTGCATTAGCCTCCTTATTGTTGGGCGGCGCATTGGCGCTTTCCGGATATTTGCTCCAAACCTTTTTTCACAACCCCATTGCCGGTCCATTCGTTCTTGGCGTATCCTCCGGCGCAAAACTGGTGGTTGCCTTAGCGATGATTGCCACCTACCATTGGGTTCATGCAGCCGGTTCGCTGTTCTTGATTGTGGCGTCCTTTGTAGGCTCCATGTTATCCTTGGGATTTGTTTTGTTGGTATCCCGTACCGTTCAGCGAATGTCCCTCTTGGTGGTCTGCGGTGTGATGATCAGCTACATCTGCTCCGCTATCACCGATTTTGTGGTAACCTTTGCCGATGATGCCAACATCGTCAATCTCCACGATTGGTCTATGGGAACCTTTTCCGGCATGACCATGGAGAACGTGGGGGTGATTGCCATTGTGGTTGCACTGAGTGTTGCAGGAACGATTTTCCTCTCCAAACCCATGGGGGCTTATTTGTTGGGAGAAAATTACGCACAGAACATGGGCGTAAACATTCGGTTTCTGCGGGCAGCCATGATTTTATTATCCGGGTTGCTTTCTGCTTGTGTTACGGCATTTGCCGGCCCCATCTCTTTTGTGGGAATCGCTGTACCGCACATTCTGCGGTTATTGTTCCGCACCGCTAAACCATTGATTATGATTCCTGCCTGTTTTTTAGGCGGCAGTATTTTCTGTATGGTTTGCGATATGATTGCCAGAACCGTGTTTGCCCCTACCGAATTAAGCATCAGCACGGTGACTGCCATCTTTGGCGCTCCGGTTGTTATTGCAATTTTAATCCACAGGAAACGGGGGGAATTGTGATGGAAGAAATTCTTTTGTCTGCGGAAGACCTTACCGTTGGATACCGCAGCAAGCCGGTGGTAGAATCCATTAACTTTCGGATTCGTGGGGGTGAAATCTTAACGCTGATCGGCCCCAACGGCGCAGGAAAATCCACCCTGCTAAAAACACTCGCCGGCTATTTAAAACAGCTTCACGGCACCGTTTGTTTGCAGGGGGTCACCGCCGAACAGTTTACCGACCATGAAAAAGCAAAGCTGCTGTCGGTCGTTCTCACAGAACGGATTCGACCGGAGCTGATGACTTGCCGAGAGGTTGTGGAAACGGGACGGTATCCCTACACCGGGCGTTTCGGGCGGCTGACACCCCAAGACCATGACTGCGTCAACCGAGCCATTGCCACAGTGGAGATGGAATCGTTCGCCGACTCGGATTTCAATCATGTCAGTGATGGGCAACGACAACGGGTTCTGCTTGCCAGAGCCATTTGTCAAGAGCCGGAAATCTTGATTTTGGACGAACCCACCTCCTTCTTGGATATTCACCATAAAATCATCTTTTTTGAAATCCTGCAAAAATTGGCAAAAGAACAGCAACTCGCTGTGATCGTTTCTATTCATGAGCTGGATTTTGCAAAAAAGATTTCCGATACAACATTATGTGTTAAGGACGGGAGAATTGTTTCTGCCGGTTCGCCGGAAGAAATTTTCATACCAGGGAAATTACAAGAACTGTATGACATTCCCCCGGACCTTTATCAAAAATATTTTGTCTGAATCTATGCGTTTGCATATTTACAGAAATAAATTCACCAGGTATAATCATTAGAAAGGAAGAGAACAACAATGAAAAAAAGAGGTATTTTGATTATGGCAGCAATTTTGGCAGCGGGTGTACTCGCTTTGGGAGGATGCTCCTCCTCTGAAACCGGAACTGTAGCATCCGACACATCCGTTACAGAGTCCACCCCGGTTTCCGAAGAACAACCTGTTATCCTGTCAGTTAGCTTTGGTACCAGCTACAACGACAGCAGAGAAAAGACCATCGGCGCAATCGAAAAGGCAATTCAAGAGGCAAACCCAAACTGCGAGGTTCGCAGAGCATTCACCAGCCAGACTGTTATCGACATTCTGAAAAAGCGTGACAACATCGAGATCGACAACGTAGAGGAAGCTCTGCAAAGATTGGTTGACGATGGTGTAAAGAAGCTGGTTGTCCAGCCAACTCACGTTATGAGCGGCTACGAGTATGACGATCTGGTAGAAGCTGTAAACCAGTACAAGGATAAGTTCGAGGCTGTTTCCATGGGTACTCCGTTGCTGACTTCTGACGAGGACTACAAGGATGTTGCAAAGGCACTGGTAGATTCCACTAAGGAGTACAACAACGAGGACACCGCAATTGTATTCATGGGTCATGGCACAGAGCACGAGGCAAACGCTGCCTATGCTAAGCTGCAGGAAACTCTGACCGCAGAGGGCGCAGACAACTACTACATCGGTACTGTTGAGTCCACTCCTTCTCTGGATGACGTTGTAAAAGCTGTAAAGAAAAAGGATTACAAGAAGGTTGTTCTCCACCCACTGATGGTTGTTGCAGGCGACCACGCAAACAATGACATGGCAGGCGACGAGAAGGATTCCTGGAAGAGCGTATTTGAAAAAGAGGGTTACGACGTAACTTGCGTTCTGGAAGGCTTGGGTCAAGTGGATGAGATCCAACAGCTCTACGTTGACCATGTAAAGACCGCTATGACAGCGCTGGAGCAGGAATAAATTAACCGAAATGAAAAAACGAATTACCCTTCTGTGGCTTGCTGTGATGTTGACCGTATGCGCTGCCTTCGGTCTGTCTGCACAAGCTGCAACCGAACAAAATCCCATCTACCCCTCCGACTTAAACGACGGAACGTATTCCATCTCTGTAAAATCCAGCTCCTCCATGTTCCGAATCATTGACTGTCAACTGAAAGTTTCCGACGGAAAAATGACAGCCGTAATGACCCTGAGCGGACAAGGCTACGGCAAGCTGTATATGGGAACCGGAGAGGCTGCCGAAAAGGCTTCGGAATCGGACTTTATCCCCTTTGTTGTAAACAACGAAGGCAAGTATACTTACGAGGTTCCGATCACCGCACTGGATCAAGACACAGAC
>CAKSOB010000044.1 GCA_934476545.1 uncultured Eubacteriales bacterium
CTGCTACGTCCAATACGGCAGCCAAGCAGTCGCCCAGCGCGCCGCCTCTGGCGTTGCCCATGTGCATCGGACCGGTCGGGTTGGCGGAAACAAATTCCACCATGATCTTTTCGCCCTTACCGTAGTCGCTGCGACCGTAGTCTTTGCCTAACTTGGCAATATCCTGCATCACATCAATGTTGAATTGCGGTGTCAGGAAAAAGTTGATAAAGCCCGGACCGGCAATTTCACACCGGTCTAAGTAAGTGCCGGAGAGATCCAGATGCTCGGTGATGATTTCTGCAATTTTTCTTGGTGCCTGACGGAATGCCTTGGCGGAAACCATTGCCATATTGGTGGCGTAGTCGCCGTGTGTGCGGTCGGCAGGCACTTCGATGGCAAAGTCAGGCACATCGCCTTGTGGCAGAACGCCGGCTGCCATTGCAGCGTTGGCGGCATCCACCAAACGCTGCCGGAGCTGCTCCGTTGCTTGTTGAACGAGTTTAGACATAAAAAATCCTCCTTGATATGCAGCGGACACCGCCGCTTTTCATTGCTTTATGACTGGATAAAATTGGTTAGGCGATGGGGCGAATGGAAATCGCAATGGAATTGATACTGGATAAATTGGTGTTGATATCCAAAGTGTATTCCATTAGCAGAGAACCGCCGTCATCGGTAAGATGATCTTCAATCTTTGAGGTGAATACACCCAAGGTCAGGCAGCCAAAGGTTGTGCCGTATTGGCACAGGTGGCGTTTGCCTTGCTCTAGCATCAGGTTGGTTCGTCCACGGTTGGGGTCGTTGCGAATCAGCGAAACCACTTTGTTATCTCCGCTGTCATCAATTTTCAGTGTGGAAGTTTGCTGTTCTTGAGCGCCTTCCGGATCGAACTCTTTATACATTAAGTATCGCTTTCCGTCTTTTGTTACATAGCTGCCCTTGGTGGTCAGCGTCAGTTCTTCTATCTCATCGTCGATTTTTTGACGATTGGTAATTTCAATCAAATAGTTTTCTTTCATTTACGATTCACTTTCTGTTTGGTTCGCATGGGATTCTGCGAACGCCACAATGTCAATATAGTTCACGTCATCTGCGACATCTCGCTCCAAGAACATGGATGCTGCTTTAGAAAAGCCCTCGGTACTGTCGCTGACAAAGAAGGAGCAGCGTCCCGACTCGGTGCGATCACACAGCGCATTCTGTTCCCGCAGTAATTCCATAGCAAAGGAAGCGGTTTCTTGCCCGCTGTCAATCAATACCACATCCGGTCCCATGATCTGCTGAATAGTTTTTCGCAGCAAAGGGTAGTGGGTACAGCCGAGAATCAGGGTATCCACACCTTGTTCTTTCAGCGGGGTCAAGTACCGTTCCGCAACCAGACAAGGCAACGGGTCGGCAGGGTCAAAGTAGTGGTTTTCCACCAACGGAACGAACAGGGGACAATCTTGCTCAAAGACCTGCACATTGTCGTTGATGGCGCAGATGGCGCTGCGATAAGAGCCGCTGCGAATGGTGGCTGTGGTACCGATGACACCGATTCGTCCGTTGCGGGTAGCTAAGTAGGCTGCCAATGCAGTGGGGCGAACCACGCCGGTAAAGGGAACCGGTAGGGATTCTCCCAAAGAAGATGCCACGGAACTGACGGTGCCGCAGGCTGCAATTACCATCTTTACATTTTTGGAACGCAAAAAAGCAATGTCCTGTGCGGCGTATTTTAAAATGGTTTCCCGGCTGCGGGTGCCGTAAGGGACACGACCGGTATCTCCAAAGTAAACAACGTTTTCGTTTGGCATAATATGCAGCAATTCTCGGACAGCGGTTAAGCCACCAAGCCCGGAGTCGAAAACGCCGATAGGTCTGTTATCCATAATGTTTGCTTGCGCCTCCTGCTTACGTTCTGGCAAAGGCGAGTTGAATCAGCGTGTCTAACAGTTCGCCGTAGGGCAGACCGGAATGCTCCCACAGTTTTGGGTACATACTGATGCTGGTGAAGCCCGGCAGGGTATTCAACTCGTTCAGGAAGATTTTTCCATCGCTCTTTCGCACAAAGAAGTCCACACGAGATAATCCGCCACAACCCAAAGAACGATAGGCGTGAACGGCAATCTTGCGAATTTCTTCAGCGGTTTCTGCCGGAATTCTGGCAGGGATAAAGAGCTGAGAAGTACCATTGATGTATTTGTCTTCGTAGTCATAAAAATCTGCATCCGTAGCAATTTCACCAACAACAGAAGCCTTTGGTTCTTCATTGCCTAAAACAGCGCACTCAACCTCTTGACCGACGATGGCTTCCTCAATAACCAACTTGCCGTCCTCACGGGCTGCCTTTGCGATGGCATCATCCAGTTCTGCTTCGCAGTGTACCTTACTGACACCTACGGAAGAACCGGCATTGGCAGGCTTTACAAATACAGGATAACCGCCCAAACGGGTTGTGATTTCCTCACGAACAGCGTCTTTTTTCTGCTCGTAATCTCCGGCGTACAACCACAGGAACTTTGCCTGGGGAACACCGGCAGCTTCCAATAAAATATTGGTAACGCCCTTATCCATGCAAGCAGCAGAAGACAATAGGTCACAGCCTACAAACGGAATCCCGCTCATTTGCAAAAGCCCCTGTAAGGTGCCGTCCTCTCCGTTTTTGCCGTGCAGTACCGGGAACACCACGTCAACCGGCAAAACCTCGCAGCCGGTATCGGTTTTTACCACCAAGCCGCCAACCGTGGGGTCGGGGGTAAAGAATGCGGTGCGGTTGGTGGGATAAGATTCCCAAGCGCCATTGTGAATTAGGTCGTTGTCGCCGGTAAAGTGCAGCCAGCGACCGTCCTTGGTGATACCCACTTTTACAATGTCATAGCGATCGGTGGGAATATGTTGCAGGACGGATGTGACGGAGATCAGGGAAACGTCGTGTTCGGAAGATACCCCACCGAACAAAACAGCCACAGTCTTTTTTTCCATTTCAAACCCTCCATAATATTTGGATTAAAGTGAAAGAATCATTCTCTAAAAAATCGTGTATTTCTTCAATACCTTAATTATATATCATATCATATTATAAGAATAGGCGCAACTTGCAATTTTCGGAAAGCGCAGAAAAGATTCAAAACAAAAGGGTGACAAATACCGCAAAATAGTGTATAATGCTTTTAATCATGGAAACAAGCAACAATTCCACTAGAATGTTTAATAGAGCGGAGTGATCATTTTGGAACAAAAAGCATTTGACCTCATTGCTTCCAGAACCGAGCAAGCGCTGGAGAAGCAAGGGTTTCAAAGACAAAAGGAAAAAGTGCAGGAAGCAAACGGTGAAGCAGTTGTATATATCGGTGAAAACACAGCATACAGCATTCTCTACAATAAAGAGAACGGACAATTCGAGCTGCGCAGCACTGCTATGACCGACGAGGGTCCCGATGACGGCAACTGGAAGTCCATTTCCAACTGGCTGTTCAATCCGGAGACCGACACCATGCGGGATGCAGAATCCATTGCAGATGACTTCTGCTCCACTGTGGATGATTCCAAGCGCCGTACTGCCGTTCGTGCCGCAAAGAGAAAGGCAGCCAAGACCAACGATGAGCATACACCGGGTCCGGTTTTCTTCTACAAGCGTTTGGTAAACGTTTTCCCGGAGCTGCGGGAGGAGATTGCCGAGGAGCGGGAAAACTATGAGGATTTCCGTGCGGTTACCTTTGCAAGAGCCCACGTTGTGCCGAAAATTGATGAACTGGCAAAGAAAAAGAATTCCAACCAACTGAAGAAGTGCTGTGAGTTCTGTGAGGAGTTCTACAAGAACGGTGACATGGACGTTCGTTCCATTATTACAATGGTTATTTTCAACGGGGTCAGCGAAGAGTCCAAGAACAATATGCTGGCATACATGAGCCCAACCTTCCAGAAGTACTACAAGCGCTGCGAAAAGTATAAGCACAAGACCGTAAAGCCGGAAAAGGTGAAGCGCACCAACCTTCGCCGTTCCGCCAGCAGCGATATTCCGGAGCGTCTGTCCGGCAACATTCCAAAGGAATACAGAAAGAAATAAATTTCATATGACAGAGAGAGTCGCCCGTTTGGGCGACTTTTGTACTTTGGAGCAAAATTTACAAATTTTCGTGGGAATTTTCTATTTTCCCCTTGACGGAGCGACGCTTCCGTGTTACAATACTTTTACCTCGATATTAGGGGTTCTTTTTTTGTGCCCTTTTAGAGGGAGGCTTTCGGGCTACGATACAGCCTAATTTATTTCCGGAAAACGGGAGGTGCCGTCATGAGAGTGAAGATCACTTTGGCTTGCACAGAGTGCAAGCAGCGCAATTACAACACAATGAAAAACAAGAAGAACAATCCAGACAGACTTGAAATGAACAAGTATTGCAGATTCTGCAAGAAGCATACTCTGCACAAAGAAACAAAGTAAGGTCGGGAGGAACAACAAATGGCTGAAAAAGCAGTTGAAAAGAAGCCAGGAATTGGCTCCCGTATCGGCAAGTTTTTTCACGACTTTAAAGTTGAACTGAAAAAGATTGTTTGGACAAAACCGGGCGTAACCTTTAAGAATATGGGCATCGTTTTGGCGATGATCATTCTGGTTGGCGCATTCGTTTTTGGACTGGATACAGGATTGGCCGCTTTATTCCGCCTGTTTATGCACGTTGGCTAAGGAAAAATCACAATCGGAGGAATGAAACAAATGCCTGATGAAGCAAAGTGGTATGTTGTGCATACCTATTCGGGGTATGAGAACAAAGTAGCATCCAACCTTGAAACAACGGTGGAAAACCACAATTTACAGGATTTAATTCAAGAAGTCTGTGTTCCCACGGAGATTGTTACCGAAATTAAGGATAACAAGCGGAAAGAAGTGGAAAGAAAGATTTTCCCCGGTTATGTTCTGGTCAAAATGGTGCTGACAGACGAGTCCTGGTACGTTGTTCGCAATATCCGCGGATGTACCGGCTTTGTCGGTCCTTCCTCAAAGCCTATCCCGCTGACTGAGGAAGAGATCGCGCGGCTCGGCGTAGAGAAGAAATCCATTGAGGTTTCTTACGCTGTCGGCGATATCGTCACAATTACCGATGGTCCACTGGATGGATGCACCGGTACTGTGGAGGAAGTCGATGTAGAAAAGGGGTCCGTTCGAGTTATGGTTTCCATGTTTGGACGGGAGACACCGGTAGAGCTTGAGCTTGATCAAGTAGTGCCGGAGTCTGAGTGAGATAACAAAAGTTAATTATCCAGCAAGGCTGTTTAATTAAGCGGGGGATTCCCCTGTGGGAGGAATGGGTTAAATTCTTTTTAGAGCCCATTCCGGTATTACCACGAATTTTGGAGGTGCAAACAAATGGCGCAAAAGGTAGTAGGCTTGATTAAGCTTCAAATCCCGGCCGGTAAAGCAACACCGGCACCACCGGTTGGTCCTGCTCTCGGTCAGCACGGTGTAAATATCATGTCCTTTACAAAGGAATTCAACGAGAGAACAAAGAACGATGTAGGTCTGATTATCCCTGTTATCATCACAGTTTATGCAGACCGTTCTTTCACATTCGTAACGAAGACTCCACCGGCAGCCGTTCTGCTGAAGAAGGCAGCCGGTATTGATAAGGCTTCCGGTGAACCAAACAAGAACAAGGTTGCTTCCGTAACAAAGGAGCAGGTGCAGAAGATTGCCGAGACAAAAATGCCAGACCTGAACGCAGCTTCTCTGGAAGCAGCAATCAGCATGGTAGCAGGTACTGCACGCAGCATGGGTATCACAGTAGAAGACTAATTGGACCCGGGTGGGAGGAACACCAAATCCGATTTACCACTTAATTGGGAGGACAAACATGAAACACGGTAAAAAATATGTCGACAGCTTGAAGCTGGTTGACCGCACAAATCTTTATGAAGTAAACGAGGCGCTGGAGCTCTGTGTTAAGACAAGCACAGCAAAGTTTGACGAAACTGTTGAAGTTCACGTAAAGCTGGGCGTTGACGGTCGTCACGCAGATCAGCAGGTTCGTGGTGCTATCGTTCTGCCAAACGGCACAGGTAAGTCTGTTCGCGTTCTGGCAATCTGCAAGGGCGACAACGAGAAAGCCGCTCAGGCAGCAGGCGCAGACTTTGTAGGCGCTGAGGATATGGTTCAGAAGATCCAGTCCGAGGGCTGGGTAGACTTCGACGTACTGGTAACTACTCCGGACATGATGGGCTTGGTAGGTCGTCTGGGTAAGGTTCTCGGTCCGCGTGGTTTGATGCCAAACCCAAAGGCCGGTACTGTTACTCCGGATATTGCTAAGGCTATCACCGAGGCAAAGGCTGGTAAGATCGAGTATCGTCTGGACAAGACCAACATCATCCACTGCGCAATCGGTAAGGCTTCTTTCGGCGCTGAAAAGCTCCAAGAGAACTTTGACGCTCTGCTGGGCGCAATTGTAAAGGCTAAGCCGGCTGCTGCAAAGGGTCAGTACATCAAGTCCTGCGTTGTTGCTACAACCATGGGCCCTGGCGTTCGCATGAACCCTGTAAAGGTTGGTTTGGAATAATTTTTCTTAGAAAGTACTTGACAGTTGCTTGCGACTGCTGTACAATATAATTTATAGCTGTACTTTATCCAAAGACAGCAGGTGTATCGCATAATGGGATGAAATCCCGCCTGCCGAGGAAAAGCTGCATATGATAATAATTCTGAATTTTATTTAGCATTGTTATATATGAGAAGCCTTTCCCGCAGATTGTGGGAAAGGCTTTTTCCTTCTTAGATTATGCGCACCGAATCACTATGGAGGTGAATAGGTTTGCCAAGCGAAAAGATTTTGGAACAAAAGAAACAGGCTGTTGCTGAGCTCAGCGCAAAGCTGAAAGAGGCCTGTGTTGGTGTCGTTGTAGATTACAAGGGCATTACTGTTGCAGATGACACAAAGCTCCGTAAGGAGATTCGTGAAAGTGGTGCAACAACTTATTCTGTTGTGAAGAACACACTGCTCTCCAGAGCCCTGAAGGATGCTGGCATCGAGGGTATGGACGACGTGCTGGAAGGCACAACAGCGATTGCATACAGTGCTGAGGATTACACCGCAGGTGCTCGCATCCTCAACGACTTTGCAGAAAAGAACGCTGCTTTCAACATCAAGGCCGGCTTTATTGACGGTAAGGTTGTTGCAAAAGAAGAGGTGGAGAAGCTGGCTAAGCTCCCATCCAAGGAAGGTCTGTTGGCTCAGGTTCTGTACGCATTGAACGGAAACATTTCCGGTCTGGCTCGTGCACTCCAGGCTATCGTAGACAAGCAGAACGGCGAAGGCGACGTAGCATAAGGCTTGTTGCTTAAACAAAATTTAAAATTAAACCTGTAATTTTGGAGGTATTATCATGTCTGAGAAGATCACAAACATCATTGAAGAAGTAAAGGCCCTCACAGTTCTGGAGCTGGCCGATCTGGTTAAGGCAATCGAGGAAGAGTTCGGCGTATCCGCTGCTGCTCCTGTAATGGTTGCTGCTGGCGGTGCTGCTGCAGGTGGCGCAGCTGCTGCTGAAGAGAAGACTGAGTTCGACGTTATCCTGAAGTCCGCTGGTGCTAACAAGATCAACGTTATCAAGGTTGTTCGCGAGATCACAGGTCTGGGTCTGAAGGAAGCTAAGGCTGTTGTTGACGAGGCTCCAAAGCCGGTTAAGGAAGGCGTATCCAAGGATGACGCTGAGGCTATCAAGGCAAAGCTGACAGAGGCTGGCGCAGAAGTAGAAGTAAAATAAGTTCTCTTTTAGAGAATTTTGCGACTTGTCGGATTTTCCGGCAGGTCGTTTTTTTATGGGAAAAAGAAGGATAGTTCGATAAAAGCATAAAGAACATGAACATTTTATGAATAATCGGCAGAATGACAGGGTGTCATGAAAAAGATGTTGCAGGAACAGAGAAAATGTACTATAATACCTGTTAGGTGTCCCGCAAGGGTATTTTTAATGAAGAAGATATGAGGAATCAAAATGGAATTTAGCTTAAAACAGGTTTTTAAAAAGAACTGGCTTGCCATTGTAACTGCTTGTATTACCGCAGGAATTCTGATTTATTTTCTCGTTACAACGGATGGTATCAACGCCTTTCGAGCAGTAGCGGGAGATTTACAAATTCCCTGGATCGTTTTGTTATTTGGGGCGGTAATTGCAAACTGGGCATTAGAAGGACTGAGCCTGCATTACATTACGAAGCGAATTTATCCGGAGTGGAAGTGTTGGAACTCCATTGTAATCGGTATGGTGGGATTGCTGTACGGTGCGCTGACGCCGTTTTCCTCCGGTGGTCAGCCCATGCAGGTTTACTACATGAAGAAGATGGGGATGGATGCCGGTAAGGCGGCTGCCATCATCACAGTGAAAACCATGGTGTATCAGGTGGTTATGGTGATTTTTGCAGTGACCATGGTGGTGTGGAAGCTGCCCTTTTTCCAACAGCAGAACATCAGTAACTTCTGGTTCATTACGCTGATTGGTTTGGGTGCAAACCTGTTGTTTATCAGTGCGGTATTTTTCTTTGCATTCAACCAAAAGCTCACCAATAAAATTGTTTCTGCCATCATCACGCTGTTACATAAGATGCACTTGTGTAAGAATCCGGAGGAGCGCAAAGAGAAAATTCTGGGTGCATTCCGGATGTACTTTGAAAGCACTCGCTTGGTGGGAAAGTCTGTTTCCATGTACCTTGTGGTGGGTGTTATGCAGTTGGCACAGATTTTTGTTACCTGTATCGTTCCGTACTGTATTTATCGGAGCTTTAATTTCCATGGTGCCTCTTTGATGAATATGGTTGCTGCCCAATCCTTTGTTACCATGGTTTCCGCATTTGTGCCGCTGCCCGGTGCATCCGGCGGCGCGGAAGGCAGCTTCTACATTTACTTTAGTATGTTCTTTAAAGATAACACGTTGGTTCCTGCCATCTTTATCTGGCGGATCATGACCTATTATCTTACCATTTTTGTTGGATGCTTCTTTGCGGTATTTGGGAAACGAATTGCTCCTCAGCCCATCGAAGCGTCGGTATCCGGAGGAGCACTTCCCGATTCGGAGGATACCGAAGAATCTCCTTAAACCATGAAAGCTGTGCGGTTTTGCCGCATGGCTTTTTTCTTTGCCTGCGGGGGATGTCTATTTTTCGTTGGGACTGCATAGAAATGTTACACAATGCAAAGGGTGGTGAACAAGTTGCAGTATCACGAATGTTCGATTGAGGGGAGTCTTTCCCGTTGTGGCACAGATCGAAGCGGTTTAACAGAAGTGGCAGCTGCTAATCGACTGCGGGAGCAGGGAGAGAATCGCATCCAAGGGAAAAAGAAGCATAGCTTGCTTTGGAGATTTTTTGCACAGTTTGCAGATTTTATGATTTTGATTCTTTTGGCAGGTGCAGCGGTTTCGTTTCTTACCTCCTATTTGCACCACGATTCCGATTATATTGATTCCATTATCATTTTGGCTATTGTCGTTATCAATGCAATCACCGGCGTTGTGCAGGAAAGCCGAGCGGAAAAGGCGATTGAAGCGCTCCAAAAGTTAGCATCTCCCCAAGCAATGGTTTTGCGGGATGGAAAGGAGCAGCGAATCCCGGCTGCAAAATTGGTGGTGGGAGATTTGGTACGGCTGTCCATGGGAGATTTGGTGCCTGCCGATTTACGGTTGTTGGAAAGTAACGGGTTGCGAATTGAAGAATCTTCTCTTACAGGAGAATCGTTGCCGGTAGAGAAAGATCCGACTAAAATTTATCCGGAAGATACGCCGTTAGCAGACCGAAAGAATATGGCATTCTTAGGCAGCAGTGTTTCGGAAGGCAGCGGACTGGGCGTGGTAGTTGCCACAGGAATGCAGACACAAATGGGACGAATTGCTCATATGATTCATACAGAGGACTCGCCGGAAACGCCGCTGCAGCAACGGCTTGCCAAAACAGGAAAAGTATTGGGGCTATGTGCCTTGGGCATCTGTTTTTTGATTTTCCTTTTGGGATTGCTCCAGTCCATTCCGGTATTGGATATGCTGTTGGTGTCCATCAGCTTGGCAGTGGCTGCCATTCCGGAGGGATTGCCTGCGGTGGTGACGATTGTATTGGCGATGGGTGTTCGTCGCATGGCGCAAAAAAGAGCCATTGTCCGTCGGCTGCCCGGTGTGGAAACCTTGGGCAGCGCCAGTGTGATTTGCTCCGATAAAACCGGTACGCTGACGCAAAATAAAATGACCGTGGTGGGGCTTTCTACCGATTCCGGTGTCATTTCTATCGAAAGCAGAGAAGGGCAATCTTTATTGGAGTTGGCTTCTCTTTGCTGTAACTGTGCGCTGTCTAAGAATGGTTATTTGGGAAACCCCACGGAAATTGCCATTTGCACCGCCACAAAGACCGGAAAAAAGCAACTGGAAGAACGGTTTCCACGATTATATGAAGTCCCCTTTACCTCCGGGCGCAAACGAATGACCACGGTTCATCGGCTGCGAGAGGGTGGCTATCAAGTCATTTGCAAGGGTGCGCCGGATGTTTTGTTGGAACGATGCAGCACCCTTTGGCGAGATGGCAGAGAAATTCCCTTAACGCCATCGTTGCGGCAAAAGCTGCTTCGCCAAAACAGTGCAATGGCATCGAAAGCGTTACGGGTGTTGGCGGTGGCAGACAAGCGAATGGATGCGCTGTCCAAACGAGAAGAACTCTTAGAAAAAGGATTGACCTTTCGAGGGTTCCTCTGCATGATGGACCCGCCCAGAGAAGATGTGGCAAATGCAGTATCCACCTGTCGAAAGGCAGGCATCCGCACCGTGATGATTACAGGGGACCATTTGGCAACTGCTCAAGCCATCGCAACGGAGATTGGGATTTTTCGGTCTGGAGATAAAGCCATGACCGGAGCGGAATTGGATAAATTACCCCAGCCACAGTTGGAGGAGCATATCTATGAATATACAGTGTATGCCCGTGTTTCTCCGGAGCATAAGGCGCGAATTGTAAAAGCATTCCAAGCCCATGGAGAAGTGGTAGCAATGACAGGTGATGGAGTGAACGATGCGCCAGCGCTAAAGGTGGCTGATATCGGCTGTGCCATGGGAATGACCGGAACCGATGTGGCAAAAGGTGCTGCCGATTTAATTTTGACCGACGATAATTTTTCCACCATTGTAGAAGCAGTGCGAGAAGGACGAGGGATTTATCAAAATATTCGCAAAACCATTCACTTTTTGTTGTCCTGCAATGTGGGAGAGATTTTAACGGTTCTTACGGCGTTTCTCCTTCGGCTGCCTACACCGTTACTGGCAATTCAACTGCTGTGGGTCAATCTAGTTACCGATTCATTGCCGGCGTTGGCACTGGGGGTAGACCCAATTGACAAAGATCGCATGGAATCGCCGCCGGTAAAGCAAAATTCCGGTTTTTTTGCAGGGCATATGGGATACCATATTGTAGTGGAAG
>CAKSOB010000045.1 GCA_934476545.1 uncultured Eubacteriales bacterium
GCCGCGACCGCTTCTATGGCCTTCGTCGGAAATATCAATCAGAGCGTGGATGTGCTGCTGAAAACGTCCAGCCTCTTTGACCCATTCCCTCCCGAAATGGGAACGGACACAGCGTTCCTCGACCGTATGCACTGCTATATCCCCGGCTGGGAGATACCGAAGTTCCGTCCGGAGCATTTCACCAATGACTACGGTTTCATCACCGACTATCTTGCAGAGTTTATCCGGGAGCTTCGCAAGGAGCAGTACGGCGATGCACTGGACAAGTATTTCCGCCTTGGCAAGAACCTCAATCAGCGCGACACCATTGCCGTCCGCAAGATGGTTGGCGGCATGATCAAACTGCTTTATCCTGACGGGGAGTTCACGAAGGAACAGCTTGAAGAAATCCTCAAGTTTGCGCTTGAAATGCGCCGCCGCGTCAAGGAACAGCTCAAGAAACTGGGCGGCATGGAGTTCTACGATGTCAATTTTTCGTACATTGACAACGACACCTTCGAGGAACATTTTGTTTCCGTTCCCGAACAGGGCGGTGGAAAACTGATCCCCGAAGGGATGTGCAATCCCGGTCAGATCTATACGGTTTCACAGGGAAAGAGCGGCATGATCGGCGTCTTCCGTCTGGAATCACAGATGCTTCCCGGCAGCGGAAAGTTTGAGCGGACGGGACTGAACTCTGACGGTAAGTGCAAGGAAGCGGCAAATACCGCCTTCAATTATCTGAAAGCGAATGGCAACCGAATTAGCGGCGCGATCAGCACGACAACAAAGGACTATATCATCAACTATCAGGATTTGCAGGGCATCGGCATGACAGAGAAACTTGCGCTGCCGACCCTGATTGCACTCTGCTCGATTGCGCTTGGAAAGCCGACCCTTAGCAGTCTTGCGGTGCTGGGTGAGATCAGCATTGCAGGAACGATGCTCAAGGTGGACGAGCTTGCAAACGCGCTTCAGGTCTGCCTTGATAGCGGTGCAAAGAAGGTGCTGCTGCCTATTACATCGGCGGCTGATCTCGGACTTGTCCCAGCAGATTTGATCGGCTGCTTTAATCTTGTGTTCTATCAGAGCGCAGAAGACGCGGTATATAAGGCATTGGGCGTTGAGTAATTCCGATCAAAAGGGGTGAGAACAATATGCGCTGTCCGTGGTGCGGAAGTCCAGTTATGATACGCGGGTCATCTTGGGAATGCGGCTGGTGCGGAGACTTTGGGAGTCTGCAAAGGACACCGGCAAAAAAGTCACAGAATACGGCACAGATCACGCTGACGCTTTCCTTCGTCTACCACGTCGATCTACCCGAAACGTGGAACGATCTGAAAAAGGCGCTGGGGCAGCTTGCACCTAAGAACATCTTGCTAAGTTTGCTTCGGATATTTGGCAGATTCATCCGTTCTGTGAGGGCAACACCAGAGCAACGGCTGTTTTTATGATCAAATACATGAAGACATTCGGGTTCAAAGTAAACAACGATGCTTTTGAGAAGAACTCTTGGTATTTCCGCAACGCCTTGGCAAGAGCTAATTATAACGATTTGCAAAATGGCATTCATGCTACAACAAAGTTCTTGGAAATGTTCTTCAGCAATTTAATTCTGGGAACGGAATATGAGCTGAAAAACAGATCTATGCACGTGGACTATGTGGATGATAATTTCCAAAGTGTCATTCCTAAAGTTCCAAAGTCTCAATTTGACACTTTGGGATGCGCTTTAGAAGAACTGGCGATTTTGAAACTGCTCTACAAAAACCCTTTCATTAAACAAAAGGAGCTTGTGGCAGAGACAGGGAAATCGCTCAGTACGGTGAAGAGAATCATGGAGTCCTTGCAGAAAAAGGATTATATCCGCAGGGTAGGCGGAAAGAGATATGGAAAATGGGAAGTGCTGATTTAAAAACACCTCGATATGGAGAAAAGATATATTGCTTCAAAAGAGAAAGCCTAAAATGCCGTAAAAACAGACAGTAATTCTCCCGAAGAATATGCCGATGAGAAAATCGAAAGAGGCATTGATGAAATTACTCACGACGGAGCATATCTTTTTGATAAGGAAGGTCGAAAAGGTCTAAAAGATACAAAAGAGAATTACTATGATAAAACAATCAAAACAAATATTACCGTAAACATAAAAGCTCGCTTTCGTAGGCGGGCTTTTTTTCGTTTACAAACTATTTGGAACTCACACTGATGAAGGGTGATAAGGTGGTCGAGCATCTCAAAGAACATCCCGATTCTGCACTGCTCTGCGGTACTTGGAACATCAACTACCATATTCTTGAACTTGTTGTGTGCAAGAACTTTCTGCCCGGTTCCTTCAGCAGCCATAGAGAGTTGCTTCCTGATGCCGTAATTCAATCTCCTTAAGAGGAAGTTGGAATCACAGTCCTTTGGTAAAAAACAGGATAATAATAGCTGATAATTCCCCTGTTTATGATATTATTCCGGTTAAAAACGAACATATCAGTATCGCTTCTACTCCGATATGTAAAGTATCCACGGGGTAACACATAATAGCCAATATTATCATTTGTTGTTACTTGTCTGTCTGCGAAATATTCTTCTTGAAGTACAATGCCTTGCTGCTGTGATGAAGTCAGCATGGGGTATTGGTTTTGCACGATAGTCTTTTCTATATAATCTTCTATCAAGTCACCAACCTTACGCTGTTCCCAAGAAAGAGCGGAATTTTAAGCACATAAAAAGACCGTCAGATCTCAAATGAGACTTGACGGTCTTATATTTTATGATTGTATTTAAGAAAATCGCTCCGGTGTTCTTGTTTCGTAATTGATAACCTTGTGCTATAAGAGTATTGCTAATGATTTGGACAAGTTAAGGAGAGGAGTTTAATATGTCAGTCAGCTAAAAACAATGATAATCACAACCGCTTTCATTCCCAAACGATAGCATTTAGGGTATCCCCCGAAAAAGATAAGCAGATACATATAGCAGTTTCTTTATTGGGAATGACAAAGCAAGATTATATTGCGTATCCATATTCCCTTTCTACATGAATTAAAAACTATCCGCAGTATGACTTTTATTCTCTCTGGAACCTAACGGTGCAATTTCCAATTGCTCTAGTACGGCATTGCACTCATCAATTGTTGCACCAAGACAGGTTGATAACAAATACTGATACGCATGGTGTTCTCGTATTACCGGGCTAAAGCAATGTCCCGATAACTGCAATGCTTCCTCTACGATTGGTAAAGGGATTTTCATTCCAATCCCAATCGTTACAATGGTTTTCAAGTCAAATAAATGTTCCGGATTGTTTTTAATACGATTAAAAGTAATCTTTGACAACAATGTTTTATCAAAAAATTCTCGATATCTTACATCTTTTAATCGTCTTTGTAATAACTCTACTGCTGTACGGTGTGTCTCTCGAGAAATATCAAACTCTCTCTTTATTTCTTCGTACTTTACAGCAAGTTCCCCTTTTTCTGTAGTTTCTTCTATCGATTTTATTTGCTCTGATTGCAACTTGCTTTTATAGTAAAGCATTCGGCTGTCATCTTTTCTATAAAGGACACCTTGTTCTGTCTGAACGGCTTGGTCTGCACAGATATTTAAAATACACTTTTCTTTTTTCTTCCATGCCGTATCGGTTAATTTCCAAGGAAAGTTTTCACAGTTAATATAGTCAAACGAATTGATTACAAAATATCCGTCTGCAAAACAAATTTTTCCGGCATCTACCATTTTCCGAATTTGAGAATGGTTGCGGTATAGCTCAAAAGATTCTTTCAGGCTAATTTTTTGATACTGCTGCGAATCCTGATTTTCCATTTGGATTGATTTCCCATGATTAATGTGAGCGATAAATTGCTCTGCATGAGGATACCCAAAATCTTTCATTCGGAGTGCTGCTGTCTGTTGAGAAACTGCAAATTTTTTCGCTAATTCATATCCTGGATAAATTGCTGCCTGTTCCGGGGTGAAGTGTCTTGTGTTTTTATTCTTTTCACAATAGGTTCGATATAAAGCAAATGCTTTCGGCTTTGCTGTTCTTGCAGGCATTAAAATTCTTGGAGCAAGCATTTTTGCTTGCCACTCCAATTTTTCAATATCTGTCCATACGTTTTGCTTTGGTTTTTGAAATACACGATCATTGCATCGAAGCGCAGCTTTATGATTGGGTGAACTTATAAAATAATCATGATGTTTGTACCAATGGTAGCACTCGTGTGCTAATGTATGATTTTTTCTTCCTATATTTTTCTCTAATCCAGAATCCAATAAAATCGTTCCCGCTTTCACATTTTGCGGTCTATATTCTTGCTTTTCAGAATTGTATAAATAAACTGTTGCATCCTGAAAAACAATCATTCCTTGAATGGATTCATCCGCCGATAACTGCACATTATCTATAATTGTTAACCCCATTGCTTTTTCTGCAATTTTTCGAATTGGTGTTATCTGTGCTTCCTTTAAAAGATCATCATATCCATATGTTTTCAAAAATGCTTCCGCTTCTTCATCTAATTGATCCTTGGGAAGAAACGGAATTTTATTCCAATTAGAACTCATGCAATTTCCTCCTAGATTTTATCTAAAACTTGCAAGTAAGCATACCTCTAAATTTTCAGAATTTCAACAAAAATTTAATAAAAATATGATTTTTATTCTTAATTTTCTTAAAATTCACAGAATATTCATATCTTATAAAGATGTTACACTTTGTTCTAATTGTGTAAAAAACAATCTAAACTCGTACAAACATCTCATCTTCTATAAATTCTGAGCAGAAATTTTCAAAAAATAAGAATCTTTCAAAGATACACTTGAAAAATAAATTCTTGTTAAACTGAAGCACAAGAGGTCAATGTAACCTCTACACAAACGCAAGTGTCGAAAAACATTTGCAAGAAAACTACATAAAAAGGAGTGTTTTTAATGATTCCACGAATGCAATTGCTGAATGAAACAATCGACAAACTAAAAGCGATGAATCCTAACACAGCAATTCCCCGAAACCAACTGCGACAGTTTGCCTCAATGGGAGATGTCCAAAATGGAAAGGAGCGATTTTATGGCAACACGAAGGATGTTTAGCAGGTTGATTACAGAAACAGACCGGTTTTTATCAATGACACCGGCAGCACAAAGTCTATACTTTCATCTGAATATGAATGCAGATGATGACGGATTTGTTGCTTCACCAAAGGCGGTTTTGTCCGCTACAAGAGCAAGGAAACAAGACTTGAAAATGCTAGAACAAGAGGGGCTTGTACTTCTGTTTAGCAGCGGAATTCTTGTCATCACCCATTGGAGGGTACATAATCTCATCAAGAAAGACCGTTACCATCCCACACTTTATCACGCAGAGAAAGCGCAACTCCTACAGACAGATGGTACTATTTACGGGGAAAAGGAAGAAAATTTGGAACCCGAGGTAAGGTTAGATAAGGAAAGGCAAGAAGAGTCTAGTCCAGATCAGTCTATGGATACTCTGGATGAGGAAATGTTTCTCTCCTTTTGGAATGTGTATCCACGAAAAGAAAACTTGGGCGACGCCAAAGCTGTGTGGAAAACACTCCATGTCGATGATAAGTTATTTGAGCAAATTCTCGATGCGGTACAAAATCAAACCCATAGTGTAAAATGGACGACAGAAAATGGAAAATATATTCCACTGCCTGCAAACTGGCTAAAAAAAGAAAGCTGGCATGATGAACTTCCTTGGGCAAAAGAACGTTTGTACCGAGAGGAAGATTGGGGTGATTTTACGGATGAGGAACCGTTCATTGATTAGGGGCAGAAAAACTGTATTTTGCAAAAGTTGCTGCATTGGCTACGTTGGTTTCTTTCCACTCAGCCACACGGGAGTCCAGAGGGCGCAGCCCTTTGGCAAGGTAAGGAGGATGGAATCCTCCGGTATCAGATTAGGAACCGGTTCTAATCTGATATACCTTGTTAGTGCAGAACGGTTTGCAGATACAGACGGCTTGAAAAGAAGGAGGAAATTCCCATGGCCAGTGTAGAAAAATTTCGTCATAGCGATGTGTTAACGATTCTCCGCCACTGTGAACGAACAGTGCTGCACTCCAAAAACCAGGAGATTCAAAGGGAGAAAAGTTCTCTGAATGATTCTCTTTTACCGGAACGCTTAATGACGGATTTTAATTACTATCAGCACCGCAAAGAACAGCTTTACTGTTACAATCGAGAAAATGTAGTAACCCTTGCCGGTTGGATTGTAACTTTGCCAAAGTATGTATTACCGGAACAACAGGAGCAATTTTTTCAGGTGGTGTATCAATTCTTATCTCAGCGTTACGGGGAAGAAAATGTGGTACAAGCCATCGTCCATTTCGATGAATCTCAGCCCCATCTACATTTCAATTTCATTCCCGTTGTGCCGGATTTGAAACATGGCGGTGAAAAAATCTGTGCGGCGCAAGTATTGAATCGAAAAGAGCTTCGCAGCTTTCATCCGGACTTGCAAGCGTACTTAAATAAAAATGGCATCTATACCGCTGTGCAAACCGGCATTACTAAACGGCAAGGTGGAAATAAATCTGTTCGCTTACTAAAAGAACTGCGAGACAAAGAAAGGAGTATTCAGCGATGAACCTACCTTTCGAAACGATGGCATCTGTAGCAAAACCGATTGCAGCAATTACCCTCGGAATTGTGTTTTCAGCGTTACTTTTGAAAAAATTAAAACCCTATGTCAAGAAACGGAAAACAAAAGTAAAAGGCAGTTTCAAACGTAATGCAAGTGGTGTGATTTTCGGGAAATCTCACGGAAAATACATTTGTTCTTCGGAACAGGAAGAAGGACATATTTTCGTCAATGGCCCCAGCGGCACAGGTAAAACTTCTGCGCTGCTAATTCCCACACTTCGTCATTGGCATGGAACTTCCTTTACCGTGGATATTTCCGGTGATATCAGTCGCAATGTAGCGATGGAAAACAAACTGGAATTTACTCCCGGTGAGGAACCTACCCCACCTTACGATATTTTTTACTTAGTGAACCAAGCAGAAAGCGCCGCTGAAAAATATGAGTTGTTAGAACAGTTAGCCTTTCAACTGATGCCGGATGTTCCGAGGAATGACCCGGTGGGGAAATTTTTCTTGGAGGAAGGACGAAAATTATTGACCGCAGCACTCATTGTGTATTATGAAGATGGCGCAGGGTTTATTGAAATTTGTAAGCTGATTGCTTCTACCAATGTGCAGGCATTATTGGAGGATATTGTGCGATACGACAACGATGTGGCAAACCGGTATATCAGTGGATTTTGGGGTGCAAATGAAAAGAACACTGCCGGCTGCAAGCAGTGCGTGGATACGCATATTAAATTATTTTCCACCAATCATTCCGTCATGCATGCGTTGCGACCTCCTAAAAAAGGAGAACTTTCGATCAATCCCAAACTTGTGGAAGCCCATAACTTGTTTGTTCGGATTGACGATAGCAAATTAGAGTTGTATGCGCCGCTTCTTTCCATCATCGTGGCACAGATGATGGAGTATTTCTCTAACCGGAGCAATTATGCCAGAACCTCCATCTTGTTTTGCTTGGATGAGTTTGCTTCTTTTGGAAAACTCAATATCACGCCTGCCCTGCGAAAGCTACGAAAAAAGAAAGTCCGTATTATGGTGCTGACCCAATCGCTTGCAGACATTGACCTGATTTATGGAAAAGAAGAACGGTCTTCCATGATGAACAACTTTAGTTACAAGGTCGTTCTCGGTGCAATGGATAGTGATACCCAAGATTATTTCAGTAAGCTGATTGGACAGGAAGAAACCGTGAAACTGTCCGTGCAAAAAGGCAATACAGGAACCTCTACCACGCAGGTAAAAGAGTTTCGTCCCAGTGTACGACCGGAAGAATTGGCGCACTTAGGGAAGCATCTCATTTTGATTTCACCCAACGGTTGGCAGAAAATAAGAAAGAATTTTTATTTTCGATAATTTCATCTAAAAGATCATCTGAGAAATAAAGATAACGTCAAGACTATTTTCTTTTGCATATAAAAAGGAGGTATTCCATGAAAGAAATTCCTATTTGGGAAAAAGCAAATTTAACTTTAGAAGAAGCGGCTGCATATTCCGGAATTGGAACCGGAAAACTGCGGGAAATTACCAATGATAAGAATTGCAATTTTGTCCTTTGGGTCGGGAATAAGCGCCTAATCAAAAAACGTCTATTCGATAAATATATAGAGCAGCTATTTTCTATTTAACATCTGTAAACTTCATGATGGAAAAAGGCATTCCGATGTGGTATCATAGAGATGTCACATCGAGACTCCTTTCATAAAAGGAGATCGAATGAAATATGAAACGAAAAGACAATAAAGGCCGTGTACTGAAAACAGGAGAAAGCCAGAGAAAGGATCTGATTTATCAGTATAGGTACACAGATTGTCGTGGAAAGCGACAAACAGTCTATGCTCCAACTTTGCAGGAGCTTCGCCAGAAAGAAAAAGAAATTCAGAAGCAGGCAGATGACGGCATTGACTATGAAGCAGGACAGATTACGGTCATTGAGCTGTTGGAAAAGTATATCAGCTTGAAGAAGGGTGTGCGTTATAACACCCAGGTCGGCTATCAATTTGTTTTGAATCTGGTCAAGAAAGAGGATTTCGGATACCGAAAAATCAGTACGATTAAGGTGTCGGATGCCAAACAGTGGTTTGCCAAGCTGCAAAAAGACGGCAGAGGGTACAGCACGATTACCAGCGTGCGTGGTGTCGTGAAACCGGCATTTCAGATGGCATATGACGAGGATGCGGTCAGAAAGAACCCGTTTGTATTTAAGCTGACAGATGCAGTGGTGAATGATTCCGTATCGAGAGTCGCACTGACAGAGGAACAGTTGGCTGTCTGGATGGACTTTATTAAGAATGACAGCACTTACTCTAAATATTATGGCGAGTTTGTTGTCCTTCTGGAAACCGGAATGAGAGTCAGCGAGTTCTGCGGTCTTACGAGAAAGGATCTGGATTTTAAGAATCGCAGAATCCGTGTGGATCATCAGCTGGTTCGAGAGCGTAGCGGTACATACTATGTGGAGGACACTAAGACCGCCTGCGGATGCCGATTTTTACCGATGACAGAGGAGGTTTACCAGTCGCTTAAAAAGATGTTAGAATACCGTCCAAAGGTCAAAAATGAGCCTATGGTGGATGGACGTACCGGTTTTATTATGCTGGATAAGAACGGTAATCCCAAGGTAGCGCTCCACATTGAAAATGAAATGCGTTGGGCAATGAAGAAGTATAAAAAGCTTCATCCGGATAAGCCATTGCCACACATTACTCCCCATGTATTCCGTCATACTTTCTGCACGAATTATGCAAACAGCGGTATGGACATTAAAAACCTTCAGTATCTGATGGGACACTCGGATGCAGGCGTTACACTGAATGTTTACACCCACGCAAGCTACGCACACGCTGCGGAGCAGATGGCAGAAATTATTCAGTTCCGCCATTACTCCGAAGCTGAAAAAGACGGAGATTTGACTGCTGTATGAGCAGCAGATATAGTGGTAATATCTTAAAATTACTACACCATTTACTACACCACTTGATGGTGTAGTTGCAAAGATTTGCAGAGACTTATAAAAATTGAAAGAAAAACCAAAAGCCCGAAAACCCTTGTAGAATCGCCATTTTTTAGACTTATGGAGGTGTATAGAGATTATGATAAAAGTGCTTTTTATTTGCCACGGCAATATTTGTCGCTCCCCTATGGCGGAATTTGTATTTCATCACAAGGTTGCGGAATGCGGGTTGTCGGCGCAATTCCAAATCGCTTCCGCTGCCACTAGCCGAGAGGAAATCGGCAATCCGGTTCATCCCGGAACCCAAACAAAACTACGGGAAAGGCACATTCCCATGTGGCCCCATCAAGCAGTGCAAATGAAGCGGTCAGACTACGATGCCTATGATCTGCTCATTGGCATGGATGACTGGAATCTGCGTAATATGCTGCGGATTGTGGGCAGCGACCCGGAAGGAAAGCTCCACAAACTGTTGGACTTTACCGACCGAGGCGGCGACATTGCCGATCCGTGGTACACCGGAAATTTTGACGTTACTTATCGTGATATTGACGAAGGCTGTGATGGACTGCTCCGAGCAATCTTTGCAAAAGGCTGGGTGAACAAATGAAGCGACATTCCCTCATTCTTGTGCTACTTTCTCTATGCTGCCTATTGAGTGTTGTTCTCACCGGCTGCGGTTCCGGCGAAAATGCCAACTTTCAGTATGTTCTTGCAGAGGAGCCGGTCACACTGGATCCGCAAGTGGCTGCGGATGAAAGCGCACAATTTGTCATTACCGCTCTCTATGAGGGCTTGACCCGACTGGATGCATCCGGCGCAGTACAGCCCGGCGTTGCCACCCACTGGGACGTGGACAGCAGCGGCACGGTCTACACTTTTCACTTACGGCAAGACAGCAAGTGGTCGGACGAGTCTCCTGTTACCGCAAAGGACTTTCAATTCGCTTTTCGACGGGCATTGCAGCCGGAAACCGGTTCCACCGTGTGCCGCTCTATGGACATCTTAGAAAATGCGCAGGCAATTCGAGAAGGAAACCTGAGTGCAGAACAACTTGGCGTTACGGTATTGGATGACTACACCCTGCAAATTCGTTTATGCTACGCAGACCCGGACTTCCCTACTCTATTATCGGAAGCGGTCTTTATGCCCTGCAAAGAGGATTACTTTACCCAATCGGAGGGAAAATATGGAACAGATTCCGCCCACACCATGGGAAATGGACCCTTCCGCATGGAAAACCGCTACTCCTGGGAGCATGGAGCATATATCAATTTAATTCGCTCCGAAACCTATGTGGGCGAAGAACCGGTATCACCGGCAAAGTTGACCATCACCATTGCCGATGACGAAATCGGCGACAATCCGCTGCAATGGTTGGAGAACGGCGACACTGACGGCGCATATCTTTCCTCTGATCAAACAGCCCAAGCAGAAGCGTTGGGTTGCACTGTTACCAACGTACAGAATACCACATGGGGACTTTGCTTCAACACGCAGCAACCCTCGGTTCGCAGTGCAAAAGTGCGGTGCGCTCTGCTGCAAGCTGTTAATCGCTCCGATTTATTAAAGCAGATTCCGGACGACGCAACGGCAGCGGAAGGCATTCTCCCCCCCGACACGGTATTCTGTGGGACAAATTACCGAAGCGCCACCGGCACTGTTACCACACCGGGAACTGCTGCAAGCAGAATCGAGGTTCCGGCAATCACCGTTCTTTGCCCCAACACCGACAGCGCTAAACGAATCGTTAACGAAATGATTACCGCTTGGAATCGGGAATTTAACCACTACTACAACATGGAACCCCTATCCGAAGAGGAACTAAATGCCCGCATTGCTTCCGGTGATTTTGAAGCAGCCAT
>CAKSOB010000046.1 GCA_934476545.1 uncultured Eubacteriales bacterium
TTTCTGAAAGAGGGCGGTTTTATGAAAGGAAAACGAATGTTAGCAACCCTGTTGGCAGCTATGATTGCTTGTGGTTCTGTGGCAACGACCGCATCGGTAGTGTCGGCTGCGGAAACAACTGCGATGGTAGCGGCACAAGCTGTATCTGCTTCAAATTTGTTGCCGACCGATGTAACAACCCCATCCTCTGGGTGTATGTTGGTTGGGATTCAAGGAGATTTTATTGCAGATTCCAAGGCGGCGCTAAAGCGAATCAATGAAATTCGTTACGAAGCCTGCAAGGAAGGCGTAACGAATCCTTCTACCGGAACGCAATTGACCGTAAAAGATTATATTCCCATTAAATGGTCATCCGATTTGGAGTATATCGCTCGTATTCGTGCAGTAGAAGCCAGTGCATATTTGGCTCATGTTCGCCCCAATGGAACGATTTGCTTCACCCTTTCTTCTCCCAATGGAGTTGGCAGTTTTGGAGAAGTGCTTGCGTGGAACTGGTCCACTTCTATGGTCCCCGGAATTGAGCAGTGGTATAGCGAAAAGGAAATCTGGGTAAACGGTGGCAGCGGTGAAACCGGACACTACACCCAAATGATTGACCCGGAAAATCTGTATGTGGGTTTGGGTACCTTCTGTACCACAAACACCATGTACTACAACACCACCTGCGGTGAGTTTTCTTCTTATCCGAATTTGAAGGAAACCATGGGAGCGGCGAAAAAGGGCATTACCCAAACCATTGAAATTCCGGAATCCGCAATGACAAAGGTAACGCTTAGCGGAAAGAAGCAACTGGAGCAGGGTAAGGCAACTCGCTTGACGCTGAATGGCATTGCAAATCTTTCCACGGAGTGTATTGTGACAGTATTGGATTCCATTACTTGGAAGTCCTCGAATCCGAAGGTAGTATCCGTAGATCAAACCGGAAAAATTAAGCGGCTTGCATCCGGAACAGCAACCATTACTGCAACCACAGCCAATGGAAAGAAAGCTACTTTAAAAATTACAGAGCGGTTGCTTGCGCCTACTGTCACAGCCCAAGCAAGCACAATCGGCATCAAATTGACTTGGAAATCCATAAAAGGTTCCTCCGGATATGCTGTTTATCGATCCGGAAGCAAAACCGGAAGCTATAAGAAAATTGGCGCCACAAAAGGAACAAGCAGCACAGCTTATCGGGATAAAACGGTGACAACAGGAAAGCGATACTATTACAAAGTAAAAGCGTTGGGCGGAAATGGACTGGCAACCAGTGCGGCTGGTACGGCGGTTTCTGCCGTGGCAAAATAAAGGAATAGAAAGACACTTGTTTTCACATCAGGTGTCTTTTTTATTTTGGGAAGAAATCATCCGAGTTCAAAGTTACCATAGATTAAAACTATGGCGAGTCTATGATATATATATTTTACAAATGGTGTTCGAGAACTTATAATGAATCCATGATAAATTTACACGCAAGAAAAAAAGAGAGGATAGAGGACACCATGAAAACATCAGTGATTGGATTTCCAAGAATCGGTACTTTAAGAGAATTAAAGGTTACCTCTGAAAAATATTTTAAAAAAGAGATTCCGGCAGAGGAACTGTTGGAAACTGCAAAGCAGCTTAGAAGCGCACACTGGAATACCCAGAAGGCTACCGGAATTGATTTTATTTCCAGCAACGACTTTTCATTTTATGATATGGTTTTGGATACCGCAGCATTGTTGGGAATCATTCCAAAGCGTTATCAGGACTTGCAGTTGTCAGAGTTGGAAACGTACTTTGCAATGGCTCGTGGTTATCAGGGAGAACACGGCGACGTAAAAGCATTGGCAATGAAAAAGTGGTTCAATACCAATTACCACTACATTGTTCCGGAAGTAGAGGATGACACGGTGATCGCTCTTTCCGGCAAGAAGCTTTTGGAAGAGTACACAGAGGCAAAGAATTTGGGCATTGAAACCAAGCCGGTGGTGATCGGTGCTTACACCATGCTGAAGCTATGCAGATACACCGGGACAAAGTCTGCGGAAGATTTTGTGGATGCAATCGTTCAGGCTTATCAGGACTTGCTTAAAAAGTGCGAAGAAGCAGAAATCGCTTGGCTGCAAATTGATGAGCCTGCGCTGGTTCAGGATTTAGAAAAAGAGGACATTGCGCTGTTCCGTAAAATTTATGATAAGGTTCTGCCTTGTGCAAAGGGCTGCCGTGTTCTGCTGCAAACCTACTTTGGCGATGTGCGGGACATTTATGCAGACCTGATTCAAATGCCATTTGCAGGAATCGGACTGGACTTTGTAGAAGGAAAACAAACGGGAGATTTGATTGCACAGTATGGCTTCCCGAAGGATAAGCTGCTTTTTGCAGGATTGGTAAACGGTAAGAATATTTGGAAGAATCACTATGAAAAAACCTTGCAGGTTCTGAAAGACCTGCAAGACAAAGAGATTCGAGTGGTGCTGTCCACCTCTTGCTCTCTGCTCCACGTTCCATATACCCTAAAGCATGAAACCAAACTGTCTGAGGAGCATCGTTCCTACTTTGCATTTGCAGAAGAAAAGTTGACAGAGCTTCAAGAGTTGAGCGGTCTTGCCGATGAGAAGGAGTATGCGCAAGCAGAGTCTTATCAAAAGAATCAGGCGTTATTTGCAAAAGAAAGAGATTGCAGCAACGACAGCGTAAAAGAGCGACTTTCCGCTGTAACAGAGGCAGACTACATCAGACTGCCGCAGCGTCGGGAGCGTCAGGATTTGCAGAAAAAAGCCTTTGCACTGCCGGAGTTCCCAACCACAACTATCGGTTCTTTCCCGCAGACCAAGGATGTTAAAGCAACTCGTTCTGCATTCCGTAAGGGCGAAATCACCAAGCAGGAGTATGTGGCATTCAACCAAAAAAAGATTGCAGAGTGCGTTGCATGGCAGGAAGATATTGGACTGGATGTTCTGGTGCATGGCGAGTACGAAAGAAATGACATGGTAGAGTATTTCGGCGAAGCGCTGGGCGGCTTCCTCTTTACAGAAAAGGCATGGGTACAGTCCTATGGCACAAGATGTGTAAAGCCACCGATCATCTGGGGCGATGTATCCCGTGAAAAGGCAATTACCGTGGAGTGGTCTGTGTATGCCCAGTCTTTGACCAAAAAGATCATGAAGGGAATGCTGACCGGTCCGGTTACCATTTTGAACTGGTCCTTTCCAAGAGAAGATATTTCCATCAAGGAATCCATTTCTCAGATTGCACTGGCAATTCGAGATGAAGTATTGGATTTGGAAGCAAACGGAATCAAGATGATTCAGATTGACGAAGCTGCATTGAGAGAAAAATTGCCGCTGAGAAAATCAGATTGGTACACCGAGTATCTTGATTTTGCAATTCCTGCATTCCGGTTGACCCACAGCGGTGTGAAGCCAGAAACACAGATTCATACCCATATGTGTTATAGTGAATTTACCGATATTATTCCTGCGATTGACGACATGGATGCAGATGTGATTACCTTTGAGGCATCCCGTTCCGATTTGCAAATTTTGGATTCTTTGAAAGAAAATCATTTTGAGACAGAAGTAGGTCCGGGTGTTTACGATATTCACTCGCCACGAGTTCCTTCTGTGGAAGAGATTGTGGCTGCATTGGAGCTTATGCTGACCAAAATCAGCAAAGATAAGCTGTGGGTAAATCCGGACTGCGGCTTAAAAACAAGAGCCGTTCCGGAAACAGACGCAAGTCTGAGAAACATGGTGGCGGCAGCAAAAATCATTCGAAGCAAATTTTAAATATTAGAAAAGTTGGTGTTGTGCATGAAAATTTCAGATCTTTGTAAAAAGAAAAAGAGCCTGTCTTTTGAAATTTTTCCTCCGAAGAAAGACAGTGAGCTGAAAAATATTGATGAAACCTTGTCCGTTTTATGCGAGTTAAATCCCGATTATATCAGCGTCACCTTTGGGGCAGGCGGCAGTTCAAATTGTAACAGCACGATAGAAATTGCAAAGAAAATCAAGCAGCAGTACCATGTAGAGCCGGTTGTGCATTTGACCTGCCTGCATTACAACAAAGCAGAGATGGATGAGTTTGCCAATGTTTTGGCAGCGGAGGGTATTGAAAATGTACTGGCGCTGCGTGGAGATCGAAATCCCAAAATTCAGGCGAAGGATGACTTTCAGCACGCTTCCGATTTGATTTCTTACCTAAAGCCAAAGAATGACTTTTGTTTCTTAGGCGCTTGTTATCCGGAGTGTCATCCGGAATCGGAAAATAAAATCAGCGAAATGAAGCACCTAAAAGAAAAAGTAAACGCAGGGGCAGAGGTCTTGCTCTCTCAGTTATTTTTTAACAATAAGCAATTCTTCCGGTTTGTAGAGGAGTGCAGAATTGCGGACATCCATGTTCCGATTATTCCTGGTATCATGCCGGTCATCAATGCGGCGCAAATTAAGAGAATGATTACCATGTGCGGCGCAACCTTTCCGGATCGCTTCCAGAAAATTATTGCAAAATATGAGGACAACAAAGAGGCATTGTTCGATGCCGGCATGGCATATGCGTTGAGCCAAATCATTGATTTATTAGTCAGCGATATTGACGGAATTCATTTGTACACTATGAATAATCCTTTGGTTGCCCGTAAAATTTGCGAGGGAATTCGCAATATTATATAGATTATAATATAGAAACAGGGTTATGTGAGAAGTGTTTTGCTCATGCAGCCCTGTTTTTGCGTAGAGAATGGAAATGGCTGTTGGTAGAAGTTTTTTTATATTTTTTAGGTAAATTGACAATTATCGTTATTTTTTGAAAATTTTAAAGTTTTTTTCAAAAAAGTATTGACTTTTAAAAGAAATTTGATATAATAGATATTGCTGTTTGACAGTAACTTTGCGGCATTGTGTAAGGGTAGCACAGCAGACTCTGACTCTGTATGTCTGGGTTCGAATCCTAGTGCCGCAGCCAGAGAAGAGTGCCGAAGGAGTTTCCTCGGTACTTTTGTTTTCGAGGTGTGGCTCAGCTTGGTAGAGCGCTACGTTCGGGACGTAGAAGTCGCAAGTTCGAATCTTGTCACCTCGACCAAATAGAAGCAGTTTTGTGTTATTTTTACGCAAAGCTGCTTTTTTTATTTTTATGATACAGCTATTAGAGGAACCGCTCTTTATGAACGGTTCTTTTTTATGCAAAAAGGCAGCCTTGGGTTCAAAGCTGCCTAGATAGAAGTTTTGAGATCATGATCGGTTGCCTCGTAGCATAACCTTTGCGGTAAAGATACCATCTTGATAGGTGAAGGTGCTTGCACCACCGCTTTTTTCTGCAATGCGGCGTACAGATTGAATGCCAACACCATTTCCTTTTCGCTTTGTGGATTGGAAAATGTTGTTTTTTTCTGAGATCGTTCCTGCAAAAGAATTTTCCACTTGAATCAAAACAATGTAGTCAGAGTGAAGGTATCCTTCTACTTTGATCTGCCGTTTTTCTTTCTCTGTTTTTAAACTGGCTTCCAGCGCGTTTTCCAACAGGTTAGAAAGAACTAAACACATATCAATTTCATCCACCGGAAGCTGTTCCGGCAAATCCATCTTTGCACAAAAAGGAATTTGTTCCCGCTGTGCCAAGGTGCAGTAGTACCCGATGACGCTATCAGCGACTCGATTTTCACAAAAGCACATTTCCAGATTTGGAATATGATCTTCTGCACCGGAAAGATATTCTTTGATTTTATCCAAATTACCGTCTTCTGCCAAAGCGGACAACTGGTGGAAGTGATGCCGCATATCGTGTCTGGCTTGCCGTGCTTCTTCAATGGCAGTACGAAGGTTATCGTATCTCGCTTGTTGAAGAGAAAGAAAATGGTTCTCCTGTTGCAATTTTGCATTTCGATTCAGGCTGTTTGCCATCATCAAAAAGATTGCGTAAAACAGCGCTAAAATTCCCAATAGCACCAAACTCATGACAGTGTAGATGATTAAAATTCGCCCGGTATACAGTGTGCTGCGATACCTTGGTGTAATAAATGCGTTTAATCCGATAAACACAAGGGGGATAATCCAAAAGAAATACCAAGTTTGAGCAAAATTCATATTTTCCGTCAACTGTCGTGCAGCATGAGAAGCCGGATACCATGCAAGGAGTACAAACAGCCAACAGACGCCATTATAAATAAGCCCTGCACTGATGCCGAGCCACATCTCCGATTCGGTTGAGGGAATCAGCGCGGCATCGATGGCTCTGGAAAAATTATTAAGACAAGCAAAGATTGCACAGACTGCTAACGCAATGCTGCCGGATTTCCAAATAGAAACCGGAAGGATTTTGATGTAAACCACCATTGTAACCAGCGCGATTGGAATGATAAAGGGAAGGGTGGGCCAGTTTAACCAATAACATAAAACACCGCCGAGAATCGGAAGTCCCACAAGTAACGGTAATATTCTGCAAACCACTTTCCATAGGGGATGCTTTAAGTAGGAAACCATTGGTAACAGGGATAACAGCATTCCTGGAAAAATAACAGCAATTTCTAAAATTGGTCTGAGTACAGTTTCCATCATCAATGTCCTCTTTGAAATAGAAAATTCATGAATGTTTGACGTGCTGTTTTAATGAGATCTCGACTGACGGGAATAGAACTTCCGTTATCCAAAAGAAATGCAGTGCCGTCAAAATCAACGGCGTGTTCCATGTTGATTACAATTCCTCTGCTGCAAAGGAAAAACCGATTGTCCTCTTTTAAAGGGGCAGTGAATTGCCCAAAGGACATTCGAGTGGTTAAAACTCGGTTTCCGGTTGTGTGGACATGAATTATATGTGAAAAGTGTTCGGCATATAGCATTTCTTTGAACGGAAGTTGGATATCACTTCCGCTGACTTTTACTGTAAGATAGTTATCCGGCTGCGGAATACGAGAGAGAATCTCATCGATAAGTGCGGTAAGATCTTGCTCGGCATACGGCTTTACCAAGTAGTGCATAGCACGAACTTGAAATCCTTCTAAAGCGTGGTCGGTGGAAGTGGTTGTAAAAATCAATAAGCAGTCTGTATCCAATTTACGGAGTGCTTTTGCCGCTTCCATTCCGCTCATGCCATCCATATAAATATCTAAAAAGACAACGGTAAACGGCTGCTGTTCGGCATCTGCCAAAAATGCTTCTCCGCTCTCATATTCCAATATATCTGCCTGAATACTGCGCTGTTTCAGTTTATAATTTAAACGAGTGTGTAACAAATTTCGCTCGGCTGCAATATCGTCAACGATCGCGATTCTCATGAATCATGCCTCCTTTGCTTCTAAACCATACTCAGTATAGCATGAAATGAAGGGGGAAACCATGCACAGTTCATACAATTCGTGCTATTTTTAGACGTTTCGTGACAGACCGGTTGAAATTTGAGCCATACTTTCTATAATGAAGATAGTGATTGCACAAAAACTTTGGAACAGAAAGGAGTGGTTCAGTGTATCGCATTGCAGTGGTGGCAGACGAGGAATCCGTTGGTCGAAACTATGAAACACAAATTACACGATTTTGCACAGAGCGGGGTGTTTTTCCTCAAATTGAGCTCCATACAAATCAGGAATTATTTTTTGAGCGAATCCAAACTGTCAAACCGACCAGTGTAGTCCTTGCATTATCCGGAGTAGCGGGGCTGAATGCGGCAGAACACCTTCGGTCTCTTTGTCCGAATTGCGGTGTGATTTGGTGCAGCGATTTGGATTTTTCTCTTCAAGCATTTCGCTTGAGAGTGGATTACTTCTTGATGGAGCCAATTACAATTGAACGGCTTCGAGAGGGACTTTCCGTTTGGTTTGAGCATCGAAGAGAGTAAAGCGTATGATACCAAAAAATCATGAACAACTAGTTGGGAGGAAAAGACTCATGAAAAAGAAAACTTTAAAAGGAACCGCCGTGGTACTTGCGGCTGCAATGCTTCTTGGTTGCGTGGGCTGCGGCGCAGCAGAAACTGCACAACAGGGGGATACCCAGACGGTTTCCACAGCGTTGCCCAGAAAGGCAATGACACCGAAATCGGTGGATGCCAATCCGTACATGTCTGCGGGGGATACGAACATTCACCATGACTGTTACAATACCGATTCCACCGATGAAGTGCTGCCGATGGGTATTTACTCGGAGATCAACGTATCTTACGAAACGACCAATGCCAATGCTTCTCCGGCTGTCTTTTTTGATTCTTACGGTCATGCGGTGGTTCCGCTGTTGGGCGGCATTGCAATTCGAGATATTAACGCCGAAGAAACCCAAACCTTGGGATATTTTTCCCCGGCACAACATGACGGAGGCGGCTATGTGATTCAAAGCTCCTACTCCTTTGTGGACGAGAGCAATCGGATTGTTTGTCCTACCAGCAATAACCACGTTTTGATGCTGGAGGCTACCGATAAAAAAGGCAATGTGCTTCCGGAGTTCAAGAAGGTATTGGACATTGACATTAAAGCCGCAGCAGAAAAAGTGTTGGGAAAAACCCTGGATCAAAATTTGTTGTCTGTGGTCTTTGACTATGACGGAAACCTTTGGTTTGCTACCGGTGGATTCCGAATCTATCCAAACCGGAATCAAACCGGTGCAGTGGGCTATGTTTCCCGTAGTGCCATCAATAAGATTCTGGCAGGAGAAAAAGTGGATTTGACCGATGCCGTATCCGTTCAGGAATTATCTCCCGGAGAAGGCGCAGAAAACGGAATTGCCTCCTGCAAAGAGGGCGCAGTGATTCTCACCAACCAAAACTGCTATTTGCTTCGTGCCAATGAAAAGGACGGTGTAGAAGAAGTATGGCGAACCCCATATGAAAGCGCCGGCGCCAAAGAAAGCAAAGAGGGGGATGAAACTACCGGCGGCGGTCTTGCATGGGGCGGCGGCTGTTCTCCGTCTTTGACAAAAGATTTGGTACTGTTTACGGATAATCAAACAACCGTAAACTTGATGGCGTTAGACATTAAGACCGGAAATCTGGTTGCCAAAACACCGGTCTTGGATGAACTGCCGGAGGGAACACAAGTATCGGTTGAGAACTCTGCAATCGTATACGATAACGGAGAGGGTACCGTAAGCACCGTTGTATGCAACTGGTTTGGTGCCGGCAGCGCTAAACTGGGAGAGCCGGACAATGACTCCTCTGTACAGAGCTACGCAAACATTTATGATGTGAACTGGCTGAGCAAGGGCAACGCCATGATTGCTCCCGGTGTAGAGCGGGTAGATACCATAAAAACAAAAGACGGCTATGAGATGAAGAGCATTTGGTGCAGAGAGGATCTGCGGGATACTTCTATGATGAAGCTGTCTACCGCTACCGGATATATTTACGGCTATGTGCAAGATGTCACCACCGGAATGTGGCAGTACATCATCTTAGATTTTGAAACAGGCGAAACCGTCTTTACCATGGATGTTGCCAATAAATACGGCTATAACAATATGGCAATCGGTATGTATGCAGGCAACAGCGGAAATGCGCTCTATTGCCCAACCGGATATTTGGAGCTGCTGCGCTTGCAGGACCGCTTTGCATACTTGCCGGAAATGCCATACCGCAAAGTAGATTTAGACCTGTCTACACGAACCGTTTTGCAGCAGGAGCAGTTTGCCGCAGATGGCGGAGAAGGCGAAGTTGCAGGATTATTACATACCGTTACAGTGCAAAATGTGCATCCGAATACAACCGTTGCGTTACGGATGAACGGCTTATCCGGAGCAGCATCGGATTTAAAATTGTACGGGTACAATGCGAAGGGGAAATTGGTTGAGGTTCCGACAGAGCTGTGGAAGATTCAGCAGGAGGACGGAACAACGCCGACCAACTTAAAAGAAGATACATTATATGAAATTCATGTCGTCGTGGAGGATGGTGGTACCTTTGATTTGAGCGATACCGCAAAGGAAATCAAGCTCTCTGTGGTTCTTGCAAAATGATTGCACGAAAATTCTGCTATCGCAGGCACGGATTAAAAGATGCGTAGATAGAATTTTTTGGAACACGTTCTGAAGAGAGCGGATTGAAAAAAGGGAAAAGAAGATAAAAAATAACCGTAAGTGATCAAAAGGATAACTTACGGTTATTTCTTTTTATGGAAGAAAAGCGGAGATTAAGCCTCTGCCTTTACCTTCTTCAGCTTTGCAAAGCGAGGAAGACCATTTTCTTTTTGCAGTTTTGTTTCGCCTTGAATCAGTGGCAGAGCATAGTCGATGAAGCCTTGGAGAATGCCGTTGCCTTCTTCGTTGATCCACTCGTCCGGAACCTTCTTCTCGTAGTTTGCTACGGCGCTCAAGTCAATCAGCTTTGTTTCGCAGCGATATGGGTTCTGGGATACACGATCCAGAGCAACCATTTTATCTGTGATGCCGTTGATAGCACTTTCCACAGCAACCTTACCTGCCATGAAGGACTCGTCAATATCGGTCTGAGAAGCGATGTGCGCGCCGCAACGCTGCATCAGAGAAAGCTCAATGCCACGGACCTTTGCGCCGGTCTTTTCTTTTACGATATGAGAGAGAGAAGCAGCCAAGCCGCCCAACTGTGCGTGACCGAAGGAATCTCTTGCAGCAGTGGTGCCGGAAGCAGTTTCTGCAATCAGGTTGCCCTCTGCATCATGAATACCCTCGGAAACAGCAACGATTACCTTGCCGTTTTCGTTGTAGATGCGGGTAACGTCAGCCAGGAACTTGTCCATGTCGAAGTTGCGCTCCGGCAGATAAATCAGATCCGGTGCTTCGCCGGTAATGGATGCCAGACTTGCAGCAGCGGTGAGCCAGCCTGCGTGACGACCCATGATCTCAATAATGGTAATCATGCCCTTGTCATATACACGAGCGTCGTGGTAGATCTCGCAGCAGGTAGTTGCAATGTACTTTGCAGCACTTGCATAACCCGGGCAGTGGTCGGTACCGAACAGGTCGTTGTCAATGGTCTTCGGCACACCCATGATGCGGCACTCATAACCAACCTTCATCATGTATTTGGAAATCTTGTTGCAGGTATCCATGGAGTCGTTGCCGCCGTTGTAGAAGAAGTAGCGCACATTGTACTTCTTGAAGATCTCCAGGATGCGCTTGTAGTCGGTATCGTCCATATCGGGATCGGCCATCTTATAGCGGCAGGAGCCCAGGGCGGAGGAGGGCGTATGCATCATGTTGGCCAGCTCTGCGGGATCCTCCTCGTCCATGATCATCAGCTGATCGTTCAGCACGCCCTTGATGCCGTGGAAGGCACCGTAGACCTTGGTGATGTTGGGGTTCTCCAGACCGGTCTTGATAACGCCGTAAGCGGAGCAGTTGATGACGGA
>CAKSOB010000047.1 GCA_934476545.1 uncultured Eubacteriales bacterium
GTGTGAACCTGTAATCATATTCTTTCCTACTCCGACAGTAACAACATTTTTATTTGCACGTCTTAAAAGGTCAATAGGAGCGATTGCCTCGGTTTCTTCAAATCCGTCAGCTAAAAAAGCATAAATCATATTTTAAAACTTGTTTCTAAATTTGGGGGTAATGATTATGAAAAAATGGTCTAAACTTGGCGCATTGATTGCTGCTGCAATGTTAGTTTCTGCTGTTGCTGTTGGCTGTGGTTCCGATGCCACATCTACCGATAACACTTCTTCTGCTGCTTCTACCGACTGGACAGATATTGCAAACAAAGGCAAAATGGTAATCGGTATCACCTACTTTGAACCGATGAACTACATCGACAAAAGCACCAATGAGCTGACCGGTTTTGAAACCGAGTTTGCACAGGCTGTTTGTGAGAAGCTGGGTGTAGAGCCATCCTTCCAGAAGATTGAGTGGGAATCCAAGGAAGTAGAGCTGAATGCAAAGACCATCGACTGCATCTGGAACGGCTTGACCATCAACGATGAGAGAAAAGAGAACATGGACATCTCCACTCCTTACATGGAGAACAAGCAGGTTATGGTTGTAAAGAAAGAGAATGCCGACAAGTATCAGACTGCCGAAGACCTGAAGGGCGCAAAGGTTGTTGCTGAGAAAAAGTCTGCCGGTGAAGAAGTTGCTCAGAGCGACGCACTGTTTGCCGATGCCAATTACCTCTCCGTAGACTCTCAGGCAAAGACCCTGCTGGAAGTTAAGTCCGGTACTGCCGATGTTGCAATCATCGACTATGTTATGTCCATCGGTTCCTTGGGTGAAGGCTCCGACTACTCCGATCTGGTTGTTGTAGACGGCAAAGACTTTGCACCGGAGCAATATGGTATCGCACTGCGTAAGAACAGCCCGGAAACTCTGGCAAAGGTAAACGCTGCAATCCAAGAGCTGGCTGACGAAGGCAAGCTGCAAGAGATCGCTGAAAAGTATCATCTGGAAGATTTGCTCCTGGTAAAGCCTGCAAATGATACTGCTACTGACGCATCTTCCGCAACTGAGGCTGAAGCATAAGAGCGAATACAAGTTCTTTCTAAAATAAAAATAAGTACATATTGATTAGGTGAATGGAATGGAACAATTTTGGCAAGTCACCTTGCGGCTGCTGGAAGGATTCGGGCAAAACTGTATTATCTTCGGTGTAACCCTTCTTTTGGCACTGCCCTTGGGACTGATTATTACCGGCGGCTCCATGTCGAAATTCAAACCGCTGTGTTGGTTCACCCGATTGTTTGTTTGGGTGATTCGTGGAACGCCGCTGATGCTGCAATTATTTGTGGTGTTTTTCATCCCGCCGTTGGTTACAAACGGTGCATTTGCATTTGACCGAATGCAAGCTGCCTGCATTGCTTTTGTCATTAACTACGCCGCCTATTTCTCCGAGATTTACCGTGGCGGAATCAAAAGCATTCCAAAGGGACAATATGAAGCCGGACAGGTATTGGGCATGACAAAGGCGCAGATTTTTGTGAAGGTCGTCCTGTTTCAGGTGATCAAAAAGATTGTGCCACCAATGGGCAACGAAATCATTACACTGGTAAAGGATACCTCCCTGTCCAGTGTCATCGCAATCCCGGAGGTTCTGATGAACGCCAAGGACTTCTCTATGAGTGGTCTGATCTGGCCGCTGTTCTACTCGGCAATCTTCTTCTTAGCATTCTGTGGCATACTGACAATCGTATTCTCTCAACTGGAGAAACGACTTAATTACTACAAAGGATAATGGATGGTTCGATTATGTCAATTTTACAAGTAGAAAACATTCAGAAGAGCTTCGGCAAAACAGAAGTTCTGAAAAATATTTCGTTTTCGCTGGAGAAGGGCGAGGTCGTAGCTATCATTGGCTCCTCCGGCAGCGGTAAAACCACGCTGCTGCGATGCCTGAACTTTTTGGAAACACCGGATCACGGTAAAATCATTGTAAATGATCATGTTTTGCTCAATGCCGACAATGGCGCAAAGCTGTCCGACAGTGAAAAGAGAAAAAACAGACTCCATTTTGGTTTGGTGTTTCAATCGTTCAATCTGTTTCCTCAATACAGTGTGTTAGACAACTTGATGCTGGCACCGCAACTGGCTACTAAACGAATTCTGAAGCAACAGGGCAGTTATCTTGGCTGCACAAATCGAAAAGAGATTAAGCAGCAGATTCGTGAAAAATCTTTGCGGCTGTTAGAACAAGTTGGTCTGGAACAAAAAGCAAACGCATATCCCTGTGAGCTTTCCGGCGGCCAACAGCAACGTGTTGCCATTGCAAGAGCTTTGGTGCAAGCACCGGATGTTCTATGCTTTGACGAACCGACCTCTGCATTGGATCCGGAGTTGACCGGTGAAGTATTGAACGTTATTAAAATGCTGAAAGAAAAAGGATTTACCATGTTGGTTGTAACCCATGAGATTGAATTTGCGCATGATGTAGCAGATAAGATTATCTTTATGGACCAAGGTGTGATTGCGGAAGAAGGAACACCGGAGCAAGTCATCAGCAATCCGAAAAACCCAAGAACAAAAGAGTTCCTTTCCAGATTTAATCAAAATTTCAAAATGGATTAAACAACTCCCCGTCGTGGCTTTCCTCGGCGGGGAGTTTCTGTTTCTAACGACAAAGAAAGCCGAAGCAATCCACAACGGATCGATTCGGCTTTTTCTAGTTTGTTCTTTGACTTTTCTGCACAGCAACAGACAGGCTCTCGGTAAACGGCGCGCGACAAATACCGTGTTCTGTAATGATTGCTGTAATCAACGTATGGTCGGTAACATCAAAGGCAGGGTTGTAACAATTCACTTCCGGTAACGCAGTCGGTTCGGAGAAAAATTGTTCTTTGATTTCCTCCGGTTTCCGCAATTCAATAGGGATGTCCTCCCCTGTTTTACACTGTAAATCAATCGTGGAAGTTGGTCCCAATACATAAAACGGAATTCCATAATGCTTTGCTAAAATTGCAAGTCCGGATGTTCCGATTTTGTTGGCGGTATCTCCGTTGGCCGCTACACGGTCACACCCAACCAGACACGCTTGCACCCAACCGTTTTTCATCACAAGGCTTGCCATGTTATCACAAATTAAGGTTACGTCTACCCCGCTGTTTTGCAGCTCATAGGTTGTTAAGCGAGCGCCTTGCAGCAACGGACGTGTTTCGTCTGCAAAAACATGGAATCCATACCCCTTCTCCTGTCCCAAAAGAATCGGTCCTAATGCAGTTCCATAGCGAGAAGTTGCCAATGGTCCTGCATTACAGTGAGTTAACAATCCATCTCCCGGGTTTAATAAGGATAATCCGTTCTCTGCAATAGCACGGCACATAGCAATATCTTCTTGATGGATTGCAATACATTCCGCTCGCAGCCGCTCTAAGCACCGGTCAATCGTTTGGCAATCAGCAATCGAAGAAACCATGCGCTTTAATGCCCATGACAAATTAACAGCAGTAGGACGAGCCAAGGACAATGCTTCAGCCTGTTGCCGTAACCGCTCTCGAAACGAGGCGATATCCTGCTCTGAAATTTGCTTTGCCAATACATACAGGTCATATGCCGCACAAATCCCGATGCAGGGCGCACCACGCACTTGCAGTGTTTGGATGGCGTGAATCATTTCTTCTGCTGTTTTTAAGGTGCGAAATACCTTTCGGTTAGGAAGCTGTGTTTGGTCGAGAATCACAACGCCATCCTCTTCTGTTGTGAGATAAACGTGTTCCGATAGATAGGTTTCCATATCAAGTCTCCTCCCGGTCAATTTCGGCTGGGATTGGCAAACCGGTACTCATTGCCAACCGTACAATTTTGGCGGTATCTTCCACATACTGGGCATTATGATAGGCTTGCTCTAAGGTTTCTCCTGTGGTTACAACACCGTGATTCGCTAACAAACAACAGGGTTTTCTTTGCAATACAGGAAGAGCGTTTAATCCAACCTCCGGACTTCCTTGCTTTGCATAGGGGGCTACTTCAATTTCTCCGCCTAAAAACAACAGACTTTCAACCAGTACGCAAGGAATCTTTTGGCGCAAAACCGCAAAGGCTGTGGCATTGGGAGAATGCGTGTGAACGATTGCCTGAACGGTTGGAATTGCACGATAAATCTCAGCGTGCATTCGCCATTCCGAGGACGGCTTGTGCTTGGTTTTTTCTAACACATTTCCCTCTAAATCAATGCAGACAATATCCGCTGCTGTCATTCGCCCGTAATCCAATCCACTGGGAGTAATCCACAGCTTTCCAGAAGTCCGATCAAAGCAGCTTACATTTCCGCTGGTTGCTGTCATTAACCCTTCCCGATAGCCACGCTGTGCAAATGCTACGATTTCTTTGCGCCGTTCCATCTCAATCTCCTTCTCGCTCTGTTATTAATCTGCCAGATGCTCCTGTAAATAAGCAATGATGTCATCCGATTCATACAATGCTTTTCCGTTAATCATCAAGCAAGGCACCTGTGCTTTTCCGCCAAGCGCAACCAACTCCGCCAGTACCTCCGGATCGGTGGTATCTCGCATAGGCAATTGGATACCGGTTTGCTCCATATAGCGCAGGACTTTGCGGCAATAAGGGCAAGTGATTCTTTGATACAATACATAATCCATTTTCAACACTCCTGTTCTGTGGTAACATTCTTCCTTTGTTTTATGCTAGTATATTTGTCGAATTCTGTCAATAGCAGAAAGATAATTCCGAACCTTCTTATTTTCTTTTTCCATTTGACCTTTATTTATGGTATGATAATAAAAATAATCTCTCCAAAGGAGGAATGGAAATGAAATTCAGCGATCTGTTTCATCAATATTTACAAGAACTCGACTGCACCGCCAAAGAACTGTCGGAAGAAACGGGACTCTCCCCTGCTTCTCTGAGCCGGTATCGTACCGGAGAGCGGCTCCCCACAAAAGAACAAGCGGAACAGCTACTCTCCGGCATCTGTTCCATCGCCTCCAAAAAAGGACGTTCTCATATCACCGAAGAACAATTGAGAAAAGATTTTCAAGAAGTTTTAGAGGTTCCCGCTTTTGATTATGATCGATTCACCGAAGCCTTAAATAAAATGATTCACACGTTGGATCTTAATATTTCTGAGCTCTCTCGATTTATGAACTTTGACTCCTCTTACTTATCCCGCATCCGGTTGGGGCAACGCCGTCCGGCAAATCCGGAACAGTTTATCTCTTCCATTTGCCAATATGTTGTGCAGAAAAAATCGGAAACCGCTATTGCAGAATTGATTGGATGTTCCCCCGAAGAATGGCACACAAAAAACGATTGCTTTGCCACCCTATGTGAGTGGATGAGCCATGGAAAAACAGAGCCGCAAAATGCCATGGACGGATTTTTGAAAAAGCTGGATGAATTTGATTTAGACGAGTACATCCACGCTATTCATTTTAATGAACTGAAAACTCCGACCCTACCCTTTCAACTGCCCACCTCTAAAACTTATTACGGCATAGAAGCCATGAAGCAAGGGGAACTGGACTTTTTCAAATCCACCATCTTATCCAAGTCAAAAGAACCTGTTTTTATGTGCAGTGACATGCCAATGGCGGATATGGCGAAGGATTTAGAATTTGGAAAAAAGTGGATGTTTGCCATTGCGATGATGTTGAAAAAAGGATTGCAGCTCCAAATCATTCACAATGTAGAGCGTCCTTTTCAGGAAATGATGCTGGGTTTGGAAAGCTGGATTCCCATTTATATGACGGGACAGATTTCTCCTTATTACTTAAAGGGAAGGCAAAATAACGTATACTGTCATTTCCAGTACGTTTCCGGACAAGCGGCTCTGTGCGGAGAATGTATTCAGGGATACCACAATGACGGAAAATATTACCTGACCAAAAATGCAGAAGAAGTTTCTTATTATCGAAAAAAGGCTGCGCTTCTTTTGAAAAAAGCACAACCTTTAATGAATGTTTATACAAAAGCATCGGCTGCCGGATTTCTTTCCTTTCAAAAGGATGCCGTGCAATCAGCAGGAGAACGTCGAAACATTCTGTCTTCCCTGCCGCTGTACACCATGCCGGAACATCTGCTGCAAACAATTTTAGAGCGAAATCAGGTAGCATCCTCCGACCAAGCACAAATCCTTACCTATGCAGCAAAAGAACGAGCCTCTGCAGCCGCTATTTTAGCAACGGACTCCATTACGGACGAGGTTCCCTTATGGACAGAACCGCAATTTCAAAGCCATCCGATGGTGTTGCCGCTTGCGGGAATGTTTTATGAAAAAGAGCTGCTTTACACCTTTGAAGACTATCAGCAGCACCTTTCTGCCACACAAAAATTTGCTGAAGAACACTCCAACTATACGATCATCACAGGAGAAACCTCCGCCTTCCGGAACATTCAAATTCAGATATGCAAAGGACGTTGGGTACTTGTTACCAAAAATAAAGCGCCTGCCATTCATTTTGTCATTCGGCATCCAAAAATGCTCCATGCTTTTGAGAATTTCGTGATATCCGTTACCGAACCGACCTAGATTCGGAACCTTCCTAATCTTGCTCTCCCCTCCTTAACGGGAGGGTTCTTTTTTGCACTTTTCTTTTGGGAGGAAAAAACGGTGCGTCTCCACACCCTCTAAGGTAAGCAACTGAACCTTTTTATCCAGTCCGCCGGCATAACCTGTCAGATTTCCGGTTGCGCCAACCACACGATGGCAGGGAATCAAAATGGAAATCGGATTATGCCCTACGGCGCCACCAATTGCTTGGGCAGACATTTTTTTGTTCCCTCTTTGTGCTGCGATTTTCTTTGCAATTTCTCCGTAGGTCATAGTTTGCCCATAAGGGATTTGCAGCAGAACCTCCCAAACAGCTTGCCGAAATTCGGAGCCAATGGGATGCAGCGGCGGTAACTTCTCCGGCTCTTTTCCCTGGAAATAGCTGTCCAACCATCGCTTGGCATCCTTTAAAATCGGAGTTTCCCGTTCCTCACTTTTTCCTGCAAGGAGATGTTCTTTTAAATAATTCTCTCCGTCAAACCAAATTCCGGTAATGCCAAGTTCGTCAGCAGTCAACACCATTTCTCCCAACGGCGACTGATAATGTTGGACAGCTTCCATTTCTGCACCCCCAAGCCCCATTTTTCGTCCTTTAAATTACGAGCATCGCATCGCCAAAACTGAAGAAACGATAGCGTTCTTCTACGGCAATACGGTATGCATTCATCACATTTTCCTGTCCTGCCAATGCGGAAACCAACATGATCAAGGTGCTTTCCGGAAGATGAAAATTGGTAATCAAACCGTCCAAAACGCGGAATTGATACCCGGGATAAATGAAAATATCTGTCCATCCTTCGCTTTCCCGAATGCAGCCTTCCTTCTGTGCCACAGACTCAATGGTACGGCAACTGGTTGTCCCCACAGAAATTACTCGCCCGCCGTTTTGCTTGGTTTGGTTGATTAAGTCTGCTGTTTCTTTGGACAGCATAAAATGCTCCGAGTGCATTTTGTGGTCAGAGATATTTTCTACACTAACCGGTCGGAACGTTCCAAGTCCTACATGGAGGGTCACAAACCCAATCTTCACACCCTTTGCCTTCACTTCCTCTAACAGCTCCGGTGTAAAATGCAGCCCTGCAGTCGGTGCGGCAGCGGAACCCAGCTCTCGAGAATACACAGTCTGATACCGCTCTTTATCTTTCAGCCCTTCGGTAATGTACGGCGGCAGCGGCATCTGCCCTACTTGATCCAACGCAACAAAGAAGTTGCCTTCACAAGAGAACGATAGCACACGGTTTCCGTCCGGTAAAATGTCGATAACCTCACAGGTCAGAATACCATCTCCAAAAGAAAAGCGTGCGCCGACCTTCGCCTTTTTTCCGGGACCTGCCAAGGCTTCCCACACATTTTGCTCTTTTTGTGTCAGCAGCAGAAATTCCACCACTGCGCCGGTGCCTTCTTTCACACCGTAAATTCGAGCAGGCAGCACACGGGAGTCATTCAAAATCAAACAATCCCCCGGATGTAAGTAGTCTAAAATTTCCCGAAAATGGTGGTGTGACACTTCACCGGTTTGTTTATCCAATACCATCAAACGAGAACTGTCCCGTGGCTCCAACGGCGTTTGTGCAATCAACTCTTTGGGCAAATCATAATAAAAATCTTTCGTTTCCATAGCAACGTCTCTCCAAAAATCATTTTACTCTATTATAAAGAAATTTGTCTATTCTCGCAAGGGGCATTCCGGAGATTCTGTCTTATAGGCAAAGGGGTGCGTTTCCCCTGTTTCCTTTTTGAAAAAACAGCAACATTCCGAATTTTCAAAATCTTTATAAAAAATAGCGAAAATACAAGACAAATCAATTGACAAAACATAGTATAGTGTGATAAGATAAAAGCAGTAGCAATTGTGATAGAGGCGCGTCTTGCAAGAGTACCGTGCAGTAGGCTGCCAAAGCCGTTGAGCTCATGGGAAAGGGTAAGTCGCCGAAGGGAGCGGATTGGCCGTTCGCTCCCTGGTTGTAGCTTGTTAAGATCAGCTCAACTGTCATCATAGAGTCTATGATGGAGCGCTATCGAAATCGTTTGTTATCGTTTGGTTTCAACCAATCAACCTCATAGCAAAGTTTTCGATTTGTTGCTTTTATAAAGTAGATGATTTGATGGCCGGTTGTTACAACCGGCTTTTTCTATCTCTTAATTTTGAAAAAATTAAAGGAGCTTTTTCAGTTATGAAACAACGATACAATGTAGCAATTATCGGTGCAACCGGTATGGTAGGTCAAAGATTTGCAACCCTTTTGGAGAACCACCCATGGTTCAACGTAGTAGCACTGGCTGCTAGCGCAAACTCCGCTGGCAAAACCTATGCGGAAGCTGTTGGCTCCCGTTGGTTGATGAAAACACCAATGCCGGAGAAAATGAAAAATCTGGTCATCATGGACGCTACCGCAGACGTAGAAAAGATTTCCGGCATGGTAGACTTTGTATTCTGTGCAGTAAATATGCCAAAGGACGATGTAAAGGCTTTGGAGGAACTGTACGCAAAGGCAGAGTGCCCTGTTGTTTCCAATAACAGCGCACACAGAGGTACTCCGGATGTTCCAATGATCGTGCCGGAAATCAACCCGGAGCACGCAGAGATCATCCCTGCACAAAGAAAGCGCCTTGGCACAAAGCGTGGCTTCATTGCAGTAAAGTCTAACTGCTCTCTCCAAAGCTACGTTCCTGCTGTTAGCGCAATGATGGACTTGGGTGTTACCGAGGTTCTAGCCTGTACCTATCAGGCAATTTCCGGTGCAGGTAAAACACTGGAAAACTATCCGGACATTTTGGACAACGTAATCCCATTCATCGGCGGCGAAGAGGAAAAATCTGAGCAGGAGCCAATGAAGATTTGGGGGCATATTGAGGGCGACCAAATTGTAAATGCAACCACACCGAGCGTTACTTCTCAGTGCTTCCGTGTACCGGTTTCCGACGGTCACACCGCCGCTGTATTCGTATCCTTTGAGAAGAAAGCAACCATGGAAGAAATCATTGAGCGCCTAGAGAACTACAAAGGCGTTCCACAGGAATTGGGTCTGCCTAGCGCACCAAAGCAGTTCATCCATTATTTCCGTGAGGATAACCGTCCTCAGGCAAAACTGGACCGCACCTTGGAAAACGGCATGGCTGTTTCCGTCGGTCGTATGCGTCCGGATAAACAATACACTGTAAAGTTTGTCGGCTTATCTCACAACACATTAAGAGGCGCAGCAGGCGGCGCTGTTCTGATGGCAGAGCTGCTGTGCGCTAAGGGTTACATGGACTAAGGTAGGAGGTTCTACTTATTATGAAGAAGACAGTATTTACTGGTGCTGGCGTTGCAATCGTTACACCTATGTTCGAAGACGGCTCCGTTAATTATGATGTATTGGGTCAACTTATCGAGTATCAAATTGAAAACGGTACCGATGCGATTATTTCTTGCGGAACAACCGGTGAGTCCGCTACATTGGATAACCAAGAACACTGCGACGTGCTTTCTTACACCATCAAAAAGGTAAACGGTCGTGTTCCGGTAGTTGCCGGTACCGGCAGCAACGACACCCGCTATGCCGTAGAGCTTTCCCGTCATGCACAAGAAGCCGGCGCAGATGCATTGCTGATGGTAACTCCATACTACAACAAGACATCTCAAACCGGTCTGATCAACCACTACCACTATGTGGCTGACCGTGTTGATGTGCCGATCATTCTGTATAATGTTCCTTCCAGAACCGGCTGCAATATTCAGCCTACCACTTATGTAGAGTTGGCAAAGCATCCAAACATTGTTGCTACAAAGGAAGCAAGCGGCGACATCTCTTCTATCGCAAAGACTATTTCCCTGTGCGGTGATGACCTGGCAGTTTACTCCGGTAACGACGACCAAGTTATTCCGATTCTGTCCTTGGGCGGTAAGGGTGTTATTTCTGTATTCTCCAACATCTACCCACAGAAGATGCATCAAATCTGTGCAGAGTTCTTCAATGGCAACACCGAGAAGAGCCGTGACATGATGCTGCACTATCTGGATTTGATGAATGGTCTGTTCTGCGATGTAAACCCAATTCCGGTAAAGGAAGCTATGAACATGATGGGTTATCAG
>CAKSOB010000048.1 GCA_934476545.1 uncultured Eubacteriales bacterium
GCTCAACGCTTGCCGGTTACATACGGCTATACCGTGTGGTCAGAAATTCAAGTGCTTTGTCCCAGCCGAAAGGGCGAGTTGGGGACGGTAGAGTTGAACCGAAAAATTCAGGAGGCGGTCAATCCGCCCGAGCGAGATAAAAAAGAGGTCACTGTCAATGGCGTTACCTTCCGAGAGGGGGACAAGGTCATGCAGATTAAAAACAATTACAATCTGGTTTGGGAGAAAAACGACGGCACCTCCGGAGAAGGTATTTACAACGGAGATATCGGAATGCTGTTGGATATTGATAAGCGAAACGGTACCTATACGGTGCAAATGGACGATGACCGACTGGTTGTCTATTCTGCCGATGAACTGTCGGAATTGGAGCTTGCCTATGCCATGACGGTACATAAAAGTCAGGGAAACGAATTTCGTGCGGTGGTGATGCCCATGTTTCCTGGTCCGCCGCAGCTTGCCTATCGAAATTTGCTGTATACCGGCATTACCCGCGCAAAGGATTTGCTGATATTGGTAGGCATGACCCAAACCCTCCGCAACATGGTGGACAACGATAAAAAAACAAAGCGGTACTGCGGACTGTATCACTTTTTGAAAGGATATACCCATGAAACTGAAAGCACTGGCTAATGCCTTAGCAGAGGCGCTCTATCCGCCGAGCTGTCCTTTTTGCGGACAAACACTGGAACAAACGATGTCCTGCTGTAATCGTTGCCGTTCGCTCATAACCCTTCGACCAACCCGGTTGGAGATTCCCCTCGCTCAAAATAAACTGCTGTCCTGCTCTGCTTTTTATCTCTATGAGGGTGCAGTCAAAGAAGCGATTCACCGCATGAAATTTTATGATTGCAAAATGATTGGTACTCAGTTGGGTAACCTATTGGCAGAACTGCCGGAGGCGCAAACCTTACTCTCCACGGTGGATTGCATTACACCGGTACCGATTTCTAAAAAGCGGCGGTTAGAGCGAGGATACAACCAATCTCAAGTATTGGCGGAAGCTCTTTCCGACCGCAGCGGTTGTCCTTGCTTGCTTTTATTGGAGAAGCACAAACATACGGTGCCTCAAAGCGGATTAGAGCGGCAAGACCGGCTGCAAAATGTGCAGGGCGCCTATCGTCCCACAAAGAACTCGTCTGTGGCAGGAAAACGTATTTTGCTCATTGACGACGTGGTGACAACCGGCGCAACTATGGCGTCCTGTGCCGATGCCTTGTATGCGGGCGGCGCTGAACTTGTGGTGGGGATGGCGTTTTCTTACAGCGTACTTTCTTAACAATCTGTTTCTTGTATTTGCACTTGGAACACAGTATACTGGTTAAATAACAGAAGGGAGGGGCTGCCGTGTTTGGAACGGATTTGGCGATTGACTTAGGAACCGCACAATTTAAAATGTATCGACCGGGCAAGGGCGTCATCGTCAATGAACCTTCCATTGTGGCAGTGAACTTGGAATCCGACCGCATTATGGCGGTAGGCAATAAAGCCTATGAGATGATTGGACGAACGGCTTCGCAAGTGGCGGTAGTAGGACCCATGCGCCGAGGGAGTGTGTCCGACTTCTACATGGCAGAGTACATGGTACGCTACTATCTGCGTCGGATTCGAGAGAGCCGCTTGATCATGCCACGGGCGGTCGTTACCATTCCTTGCGTGTTGACCCAAGTGGAAAAACGCTCCCTGATTGATGTAATTTCCGCTGCGGGTATTCGAAAAATTTGCCTGATTGAAGAAGCTGTTGCCACCGCTATGGGAGCCGGGATGGACATTACCCAACCAAGAGGACGGTTTGTGGTGAATATCGGTGCCGGCTGTACCGATATTTCAGTCATTTCTTTGGGCGGCATTTCCAACAGCTATACCCTGCGGGTGGGCGGCGATGATTTTGATGAGGAAATTATCAAATACGTTCACCGCAAATATAATTTGATTATCGGAAAGAAAACGGCAGAGCAAGTGAAAATCGCCATCGGTGGCGTATACCCCATGGAGCAAATGCTGACCTATCGCATCAAAGGCAGCCATGCTCGTTCCGGGTTGCCCATGTGGCGGGATATTACCAGTGACGAGGTGTTGGAAGCACTGCTTGGCCCGGTGTTGAAAATCACCCGCACCATCAATAATGTGTTGCAGGATGTTTCTCCCGATATGATTACCGATGTTTATGAGGATGGCATTACCATTGGCGGCGCTTCCGCTAAAATTTACGGGTTGGACAGGTTGATTGCCCGAAAAACCAATTTGCAGGTCACCGTTACACCGGAGCCGGAGTTGGCGGCGGTGATCGGTGCCGGTTTGGCAATTCCCTTTGTCAAGAACATCGACAACGGTGCTTACGGCGTTATCAATCCGCTGCATAAATCTTATGAGTAATTTTCTGAAAAGCGAAGTTTGAGAACGGCTTCGTTTTTTTGTTGCCCAAAGTGTTCCGCCGGACAATCTCTCTGCATACCATGGGGAAGAAGGAGGGATTTTATGGCAACCATTTATCTCAGTCCGTCGTTACAGCCTTATAATTCCTATGTGGGCGGCGGCAACGAACAGGAGTATATGAACCTTGTGGCAGATGCCATGGAGCCGTATTTGCGAACCAACGGAATTGCCTTTACACGCAACCGCATCGGGATGACCTTGGGGGAGGTCATTCGAGATTCCAACAAAGGGGATTACGACCTCCACTTGGCGATTCATTCCAACGCTGCGCCGGAGAGCTTGTCCGGTCAGCTTCAGGGAACGGATGTATATTACTATCCGTACAGCAGCCGTGGGAAACGGGCAGCCACGCTCATTGCGGAAAATTTCAAGAAAATCTATCCTGACCCATCCAAGGTGCAGGCTCGCCCAACCACTACCTTAGCGGAAATTACCAAGACCAATGCGCCGGCGGTTCTGATTGAAGTAGCATACCACGACAACAGCGAGGATGCAGAGTGGATTCGTACCCATGTGCAGGAGATTGCCAAAAATTTGGTGGAATCCTTAACCATGTACTTTGGAGTTCCATTTATTTCGCCGCCCCAACCGGAGCGTGTAGGTGTGGTGCGAACTATGGGCGGCAACTTGAACATTCGGCGGCGACCCACTACCGACAGTGAAATCGTGGGACAGATTCCCAACGGTGCCGAAACTAGAATCTTCGGAGAAACCGGCGGTTGGTATGTAACCCGCTACGGAAATACCACCGGCTATGTGCGGGGAGATTACATTGAGATTGTAAGATGATTCCGTTTTTGCGAATTGTTCACATCTTATCTTCCGAATTGTGGTATAGTAAAGTCAGAAAAAAGAAGTTGAAAAGGAGTGAATCAAATGCGAATCGGACACGGATATGATGTGCATCGTTTGGTGGAGGGACGACCGCTGATTTTGGGCGGTGTTACCGTTCCTCATGAAAAAGGGTTGTTGGGACATTCGGATGCCGATGTGCTTGCCCATGCGGTTTCCGATGCCTTGTTGGGGGCAGCGGCATTGGGAGATATCGGCAGCCATTTTCCGGATACCGACCCTGCTTTTAAAGGCGCAGACAGCTTAAAACTGTTGTCCTCTGTTTGTGGAAAGCTGACCGCAGCAGGCTATCGAATCGAAAATATTGATGCCACCATTTTAGCGCAGCGTCCAAAGCTGCGGTCTTACATTGATACCATGCGAGAAAATTTGGCATCGGCTTGCGGAATCTCAATATCTCAAATCAATGTAAAGGCAACCACGGAAGAAAAGCTGGGCTTTACCGGTGCGGAAGAAGGAATGGCAGCCCACGCAGTTTGTTTACTGGAAAATCTCTGAGAAAGATGCGCAAAAGACCCTGTTCCGTCATACTCTGTTAGTAACCGTATGGAAAACGACTAAAGGAGTGAGTTGATTGTGAACAGGTCTTTTTTTCTTGTAAATTCCATTACCTATGCCATGAAGAGTCGTGATATTCTTCTGCATTATGGAATTCGATGCAAGGTAGAGCGAAGTCGAAAAGGGCGAGAGCAGTTTGGGTGCGGCTATGGAATCTATGTGCCAAACCGTGCGGAAGAGGCCTTAGAGATTTTAAAGAAGCACAACATTCGGATTTTGGCGCAAATGGAACGAGATGATTCCCGATGATTTATTTAGACAATGCTGCCACCACCTACCCCAAGCCCCGTATCGTACAAGCTGCCGTCAGCAACGCCATGGGGCGTGGGGCAAATCCGGGGCGCAGTGGACATAAACTGTCAGCGGAGGCTGCCGAAACAGTGTACCGCTGCCGCAGTGCCTTAGCGGATTTCTTTGGCTGCGACAGTCCCGAGTGTGTTGCATTCACATTAAACTGCACCTATGCCATCAATATGGTGTTGAAAGGACTTTTGAAAAAAGGCGACCATGTGGTTTGTTCCAATTTAGAGCATAACAGCGTCATGCGCCCGCTGAAAGCCTTGGAATCTCAAGGGGTTACATATACCCAAGCTACTGTTTGTCAGGGAGATAACGACCAAACCGTAGATAACTTCCGGGCAGCTCTTCGGAGCAATACCGCCTTGGTCATCACCACCCAAGCATCCAATGTAACCGGTGTTCGGGTGCCGGTAGAGCGGATTGCCGCCTTGTGCCACAGCTATGGGATTCCCTTAGCGGTGGACTGCGCCCAGAGTGCCGGTGTGATTCCGATCACCATGGAAGAAACGGGCATCGACTACCTTTGTGCGCCGGGGCATAAGGGGTTGTATGGTCCCATGGGAACCGGGTTCTTAATTGCCAGATCGGGTGATCATCTGAAAACAATCATAGAAGGCGGCACCGGAACCGGTTCGGTACAGTATCTCCACCCGGCAGAATTGCCGGAAAAACTGGAGCCGGGAACGCAGAATTTTCCCGGTATTGCAGGATTGCACGCCGGAGTTCGTTTTGTGCAGCAGCAAAATCCCAAGCGGGTGTTCTTCCATGAATTGGAATTGATGCAGTACGCCTATGATGTTCTCTCCAAAATAGAGGGGATTCGGTTGTATACCCAACGCCCCACGGCAAACTATCATGTGCCGGTGTTGAGTTTCAATGTGGGGGATACCGACAGCGAAACAGTAGGACACTACCTGAGTCAGCGCAACATTGCGGTGCGGGCAGGACTGCATTGTGCGCCTGCCACCCATCAAACCTTGGGAACTTTGGAGCAGGGAACGGTGCGAATCAGCCCGTCTGTTTTCACCCAAAAGGAAGAAATTCGTCGCTTTTTGCAAGAGATTCAACAATTCATGAAAAAGTTACAAAATCGTTTTTGATTCTCTCGGGAAACTATGGTAGAATAATACAAAGGGAAATTGCTCCGATTTTGGAGCCAAAACGAAGGAAAGGAGAAAAGCGATGGAGTTTATCAATTCTGTGTGGACGACCTTTATCGGTGTCATAAAATCCTTTCAAGTTGCAGATGCGTTAGACGTCATTTTGGTGTCGTTTATTATTTATAAAGGAATCCAATTTTTTAGAAAAACACGAATGGAACAATTCGCCAAAGGCTTGTTGCTGCTGGGCGGCGTTTGGGTTGTTTCCTACTACTTGCAGTTACACATGATGCTGATGGTGCTGAACACCTTCATGCAGTTCGGTATTATCGCCTTGGTAATAATCTTTCAGCCGGAGCTGCGCAGCTTATTGGAACAGCTCGGAAGAACAAAGGTTATTAGTAAATATCTGTCCTTCAGTTTGCTGAACAAAGAAAATAACGACGATGCCCTGCGCCAAATTCGGCGTGGCATTACCGCTGTTGCGGAGTCGGCTTCTTTAATGCAAAAAGATAAAACCGGTGCGCTGATCGTGTTTGAACGGCAGACCAAGCTGGGTGACATCATCGACACCGGTACGGTGCTGAATGCCATTCCGTCGGTGCCGATGATCGGAAATGTATTCTTCAATAAAGCACCGCTGCATGACGGCGCCATGATTATTCGGGACGGCATGATTTATGCTGCCGGTTGCATTTTGCCGCTGACCAAACGGGATGACATTGACCCCTCTTTGGGGACCCGGCACCGTGCCGCCATCGGTATGAGCGAAAATTCCGATGCAGTTGTGGTGGTGGTTTCCGAAGAAACGGGACAAATCTCTATGGCAATCGGCGGAATGCTGGTTCGAGATTTAACACGGGAAACGTTAAATGATGAATTGGAAAATCTGATTCTGCCAAGCACAACACAAGGAGAAAAGAAGCAGAGCAGAAATCCCTTCCGCAAGGAGGGCAAACGGAAATGAATCAAAATAAAAATCAGAATAAGAAACGAACGTTTAGTATTGGCAAGCTGTTTCAAAGCAACCGATTTGTGTTGGTTTTTTCTGTTTTTGCGGCAATCGTCCTGTGGTTTATCATGGCGTTTAACAACACGGAAAACCGTGCCAGAGTGATCTATGATATTCCCATTGACACCACTTTGTCCGACGAAGCCGTTGCCCAAGATCTCCGTGTCTTTGAAGTCAGTGACGAAACCGCCAGAGTATCTGTTACCGGAAACAGCTTTGTGGTCAACCAGCTTTCTTCCGGCGATATTAAGGTATCGGCTTCTCTCACCTCTAATATCACACGGGCAGGCACCTATACGCTGAATCTTACCGCAACCAAAAACAGTGACATTACAGACTATGAGTTCGATACGATTTATCCAGGCTCTATTATTTTGTTCGTGGATAAGTATGTAGAGAAAACCTTCACGGTAGAGCAGCATATTGAGTATTCCGTAGCCGACGGGTACTATGCCGATTCCCCGGCGTTGGAAGAAACGAAGATTACCGTTTCCGGACCGGAAACAGAAGTGTCTGCCATTGACCATGTGGCTGTGGAGAAAAAGATAGACGGGCAGTTAAAAGAGCCGACTTCTTTCGAACAGGCTTTAACCTTCTATGATAAACAAGGCAACAGGATCACTGATATGGGGCATATGGAAGCCTCTTTCACTGCCATCAATGTGAAAATCGAAGTGCTGAAGATGGCGGAATTGCCGGTAACGGTCACTTATAAAAATCTGCCGGACGGCGTGGATTTGAGCGGCATTGTTTCGGTCAATCCGACCACCCTGAAAATCGGCAGTTATGTTTCCGGCAAGGAAGATGCCCAAAAGGAAATCAATCTTCAGCCGATTGACATGGCAGAAGTAACGCCACAGAATACCACATTCTCTGTGGACTTTGAGATGCCGGAGCATTGCACCAACATCAGCGGCGCAAAGCACGCTACCGTAAAGTTTGACCTGAGCAATTACACCTCTCAAACCTACACCATTGATAATTTGGTGCTGAGCAACGTACCATCGGGAATGGATGCAACCATTGACACCGACCAACTGGAGGTTACCGTGGTCGGTCCAACTTCGAAATTGAAAAAACTAAAAGCCGGAGATCTTTATGCCGAAATTGATTTGAGCGGAAAAGAAGATCTGCAAGGCAGTGTGGCTGTTCCGGTTAAGATTCATGTGGACAGCAAATACGGCGCTTGGGCTGCCGGAGAATATACCGCCTATGTGACCATCATAGAAGGCTAACAAAAAAGACAGTGCAGTTTTTGCGCTGTCTTTTCTTTTATGGATAGAATCGGTACAATTTGTAAATAATTTATGAAATTGGAAAAAACCGCTTTTTTTCTCTTGATTTTTTGAAAAAGATTCGGTACAATAAGAGTACAGTTTAGCACTCGAACATTTAGAGTGCTAAAATCTAAAACAGTCAATCAAAGTATTTTTCACAGTGACAGTGTTTTTTTCTCAAAGAGAAAGGACACGGTCCATAGAGCAGGAGGTTTTACGAATGACAATCAGACCATTATCGGACAGAGTTCTCATCAAAATGACAGAGGCAGAGGAAACCACAAAGAGCGGCATCATCCTTACCGCACAGGCAGCAGAGAAGCCACAGGTTGCAGAAGTAATCGCAGTTGGCCCAGGCGGCGTAGTAGACGGCAAAGAGGTTGAGATGTACGTTAAGGTAGGCGATAAGGTAATCACCAGTAAGTACGGCGGCACAGAAGTAAAGCTGGGCGGCGAAGAATACATCATTGTACGTCAGGCAGACATCCTCGCAGTTGTAGAATAATCAAGCGAACACGAACCCCGATTAAGATGAACGAAACGAATACCAGGAGGTAATTGATTTATGGCAAAGCAAATTATTTATGGTGAAGAAGCTAGAAAGGCACTGCTCAGCGGTATCGATCAGCTTGCAAATACAGTAAAAGTAACACTGGGTCCAAAGGGCTGCAACGTTGTTCTGGATAAGAAGTTCGGCGCTCCGCTCATTACAAACGACGGTGTAACCATCGCTAAGGAAATCGAGCTGGACGACGCATTCGAGAACATGGGCGCACAGTTGGTTAAGGAAGTTTCTATTAAGACCAACGACGTTGCAGGTGACGGTACCACAACCGCAACCCTGTTGGCACAGGCACTCATCCGTGAGGGTATGAAGAACGTAACTGCCGGCGCAAACCCAATGATCCTGAAGAAGGGCATTCAGAATGCAGTAGACACCGCAGTGGACACCATCGTTGCAAACTCCAAGAAAGTATCCGGTTCCGAGGATATCGGCAGAGTTGCTGCTATCTCCGCAGCAGACGAGAAGGTTGGCGCGCTGATTGCAGAGGCAATGGAGAAGGTGACAGCCGACGGCGTTATTACTGTTGAGGAATCCAAGACAGCAGAAACCTACTCCGAGGTTGTAGAGGGTATGATGTTCGATCGTGGCTACATCACTCCATACATGGTTACCGACACCGACAAGATGGTAGCTGTTCTGGATGATTGCCTCATCCTCGTTACCGACAAGAAGATTACCAACATTCAGGAGATTCTCCCACTGCTGGAGCAGGTTGTGCAGTCCGGTAAGAAGCTGCTCATCATCGCTGAGGACGTAGAGGGCGACGCTCTCACCAACCTGATCCTCAACAAGCTCCGTGGCGTATTCACCTGCGTAGCAGTTAAGGCTCCGGGCTTCGGTGACAGAAGAAAGGAAATGCTTCTGGACATCGCAACCCTCACCGGCGCACAGGTTATCACCGATGAGCTGGGTCTGGATCTGAAGGATACCACACTGGCACAACTGGGTCGTGCTCGTCAGGTAAAGGTAGATAAAGAGAATACCATCATCGTAGACGGTGCAGGCAGTCAGGATGCCATCAAGGGCAGAGTAGCACAGATTCGTGCACAAATTGAAACCACAACCTCCGAGTTCGATAAGGAGAAGCTCCAAGAGCGTTTGGCAAAGCTGGCAGGCGGCGTTGCTGTTATTAAGGTTGGCGCAGCTACCGAGATCGAGATGAAGGAGAAGAAGCTCCGCATCGAGGATGCTCTGGCTGCTACTCAGGCTGCTGTGGAAGAGGGTATCGTAGCAGGCGGCGGTGTTGCTCTGCTGAACGCAACTGCTGCTGTTGAGGCTCTGCTCCAAAAGGCAGAGGGCGACGAGAGAACCGGTGTTCAGATCGTTCTGAAGGCTCTGGAGGAGCCGGTTCGCCAGATCGCTGCGAATGCAGGTCTGGAAGGCTCTGTAATCGTAGCAAACATCAAGGCAGCCGATAAGGTTGGCTATGGCTACGACGCTCTCCGTGACCAGTACGGCGATATGCTGACAGCCGGTATCGTAGACCCAACAAAGGTAACTCGTTCCGCACTGCAGAACGCTGCTTCCGTTGCATCCATGGTTCTCACCACAGAGTCCTTGGTTGCTGACAAGAAGGAAGAAACACCGGCAGCACCGGCTATGGACCCATCCATGGGCGGTATGTACTAAACACATTTGAAAACCATCGCAAAACCGACGCTTTGAAAGAAAGACGGGCAGTTCCAAGGGGGATTGCCCGCCTTTTCTTTTGGGAAAAACAGCAAAAGAATCCGCCGAAAAGCAGGATATTGAAGGAAAAACCTTGCGTTTGGTGACAAAAATGACAGATTCCATTCATGAAGTTGTAATAAATTGCCAAAAAACAATCACCTTCTTGTTGAATATTACAGGAACGGCAGGTTTTTTCTGAAAAAAATCGGTGGAATAGACAAAAATCAGAGGGATTCCAGATTTTTGATTGGCTCTTACTTGCATTTCAACGGAAAATAGCATACAATATTTAGTAGTTCATTGCGGGGGTGAAGCAGGTGTATCGGGAGATTCGGCTGCAGTTTTCACTGGCTTATTTTGGCAGATGAAAGGATAATAAGGCTACGACGCATGCGGCGTAGCCTGTTTTCATTGCCGAAAAAACAGGCACATTGACACAATTTACAACGAAAGGTAGAATGCGTTATGTCTAATACAAAAAAAGTGGCTGTCATCATGGGCAGCGACAGCGATTTCCCGGTGGTGTCGGCGGCGGTTAAGCGCTTGAAAGCACTGGAGATTCCTTTTGAGGTACGGGTGATGTCCGCCCACAGAACACCGGAGGCAGCGGCATCCTTTTCCGCCAATGCAAAAGAAAACGGCTTTGGTGTAATCATTGCTGCGGCAGGTATGGCTGCACATTTGGGCGGAGTATTGGCTGCTTCAACAACC
>CAKSOB010000049.1 GCA_934476545.1 uncultured Eubacteriales bacterium
CTGCGACCGAGGACCGCTGCGGCAGCCCTGCAAGAAATTTGAACCACAAACATAAAAGGAGGACTTCACATGGCAAAGAGTACAGATACTTATGGTGAACCAGTCGTTTACGACTACGGAAACGTTATTGTTAGGGTGTTCACACCTATCCTTACCCCGGAGGAACGTGAACGCCGAATGGAGAAGATTCGGGAGGCAACTGCCGACCTGCTGCGTGCCAAGTACGCAGCCGAAGCAAAACGGGAAGCGGAAGCCAGAGCGCAAGAAGAAAAGAAAAAAGAGGAGAATGCAATATGAAACACATTCCACCAAGCAAAGCGAAAAAATACCTAAAAGGTGTAGAAGTAATTGGCAGCGTAAAGCTGCCGGAGAAGGACAAGCCCTCGGAGGTAAGGGTGGCGCTGACACCGCTTGCGCAGCATTGGCTGGAAGCTTACACGCAGAGAAGATTTCAGTCCATTCTAAAGGAAATTGAGAATTTTTAAGAGGTGGTCTTGATGTATGAGATACCAAGAATGAAGTGGCTGGTAGAAGATTTTGGCGGCGCACGGTTCATCCATACAGAGCGTGGTTCCTTCATGGACTTTCAACTGGCTTTCTTAAAAGAAGAATTCCGATTGTGGCTTTTAAGTCAAGTTGTCACGAGCTTCTGGGAAGATGCACGCGGGCGGATGCACATCAGCACAATTAAAAATCCCCACCAGAGCGGCAACTCTGATGGGGAACCATTAAAAATTAGAAAAAATAAACACCTTTAGTATAACGAAATAATTCTAAAAAATCAAGAGGTGTTTCCCAAAAAAGGGCAACTTTTCTTGATTTTTATGGGATACCTGAAAGGAGAACACACTATGTTAGAAGTAAAAGTAACTATTGAAGCCCCTGCATTGACCGAGGCGCTGCACCATTTAGCAGTCGTATTGGAGGGAAACGGAAAATCCGGTCGGTCTTCCGCAGCCCCTGTTGCAGAATCTCAGGAGGTTCCATCGACCCACACGCCACCTGCGGCAGAGCCGGTACCGATGGCCGAACCGGCGCAGACACCGCCGCCGGCCGCTGCTCCGCCGGTAGCCGCGCCAACCTACAAATTGGAAGACTTGCAGCGGGCAATGGCGCCGCTGTTTGATGCCGGCAAGCAAAAAGAAGTGCAGGAAGCAGTGACCAATATGGGCTACGCAACACTGTTTGAAATTCCGGCAGAACGCTACGGAGCGTTAGCGGCTACCTTAAGAGGATTGGGGGCGCAAATCTAATGGCACACGCACTATTGTCGGCCAGTGACAGCAAGCGGTGGCTGAATTGTACCCCCGCTCCAAGATTGACGGAACATTTACCGGACAAGCAAACAGAAGCCACCTTAGAGGGTACAACGGCGCACGCCATCGCTGAACTGAAGGTACGAAAGGCGCTTGTGGAGCCGATGGGGCCAAGGACGTTTTCCAACCGGTTGAAGAAGCTGAAAGAGATGCCTTTCTACAATGATGAAATGCTGCGGCACACCGATACATACTTAGATTACATTCAAAGCGTTGTCCATTCCTTTGACGGTCCCGTTCACGTTGTGGTAGAAAAGCGATTGGATTACAGCAACTATGCGCCGGAGGGCTTTGGCACAGCAGACTGTATTTTGATTCACAACAAAGAGTTGTGGGTAATCGACTTTAAATACGGAAAAGGCGTTCCGGTCGGCGCAGAAGAAAATCCTCAAATGTCCTTGTATTCTTTGGGCGCTATTAACGCTTACGGGTTCATTTATCCGATCGAGACCGTTCACATGGCGATTGTGCAGCCGCGTTTGGATTCCGTCTCAGAATGGCAGATAACCAGAACCGAATTGGAGCGGTGGGGAAATGAAGTTGTAAAACCGCGGGCAGAATTGGCATTTAAAGGGGAGGGGGAATTTTCTCCCTCGGAGGATACTTGTCGTTGGTGCGGGATTCGCTCCACTTGTCGCTACGCTTACAAAGCAGCCACCGCTGTTTCCGATTTTGCAGACAAAGAGCCGGCAACCTTATCCGCTGCTGAAGTATCCGAAGCACTGGAAAAAGGAAAACAACTGGTATCTTGGTACAGATCCTTGGAGGACTATGCGCTAACAACAGTGCTTTCCGGTGGGGAGATTCCGGGATACAAAGCAGTTGCCGGACGGGCGGTTCGCTCCTTCACAGACGGCGATGCTGCTTTGGAGCGGATTCAAAACGCCGGTTGGAAAGAAGAATTGCTCTATGAGAGAAAGCCGCTTTCTCTGGCGGCACTGGAAAAATTGGTGGGAAAGCAAGCTTTTGCGGATATTTGCAGCGATTTGATCGTAATGCCACCGGGGAAACCGACACTGGTTCCCGAATCCGATAAGCGACCGCCGTTAAAACCAATCAGTGCCCAAGAGGACTTTGGAGGAAGTAATGCAACTAACTGAATCTGTTGTTATTCGATTAGGGGCGCACTTTCGGGCAGACCTGCTTTTCCCGAATTTATTTTCCCATCCTGTGGACAGGCAGAAAAAATTATACCGTTTGGCCGTTCAGGATCCACGCAATCAACAAGCGGTGGGGGATATTGCAAAAGCGCTTTCCCGGTATGTGGATACTTGCAGGCTGCAGCACATAGCAGCCACGCTACCCGGAGAAAAGAAGCAGGCAAAGACCCGATATGAGCGGGCGAAGAAATTAGAGATCTATTTTACAGAACAACGAGAAAAATACCATATTTAATCAAAGAAAAGGAGTAATCAATTATGGCAAACAAATCAAAATTTGTAAGCGGCGAGGTTCGGTTTTCCTACCTGAATATTTTTGAACCAAAGGCAAGCAGCTACGGCGGTGACGCAAAGTATTCCGTCACGATTCTCATGCCGAAAAGCGATACTGCATCCAAACAGCGGTTGGATGCGGTTATTGCCCAAGTCCGGCAAGAGGCGGTCAGCGAGAAGTGGGGCGGTGTGAATCCACCTTTGGTGCAGATCGCCATTCATGACGGTGACGGCGTAAAGCCCAACAGCGGCGAACCCTATGGTGATGAGTGCAAGGGGCATTGGGTATTGGGTATTGACAGCATCCTCTAAAACGCCACCGGACGCCGCAGATCAAAATTTAAATCCCTTCGTAACGAAAACAGAACTGTACAGCGGCTGCTACGGCCGTGTGGGTATCAATCCGTTTGCCTACAATTCCAACGGCAGAAAAGGAATCGGCTTCAGCTTGAATACGATTCAGAAGCTGCGGGATGGCGAACCGTTGGGCGGTGGTAATTACTCCGCCGCCAGTGATTTTGCGGCACCAACCGATGGATATACCCCTCCGGCAGCGCAGATCGACCCGATCACAGGGCTTCCAATGGCGAGAGGTTAACATATGAAACAGTTGTCGATCGACATAGAAACCTATTCCAGTATCGACATTACAAAGTCCGGGATGTATCAATACGTACAGTCTTCGGACTTTTCTATTCTGCTTTTTGCCTACTCTGTGGACGGCGGCGCGGTAGAAGTCGTCGATTTTACCGCCGGTGAAAGCTTACCGTCGGAAATCCTCTCGGCACTGACGGATCCAACGGTTCAGAAACACGCCTACAACGCCGCCTTTGAATGGTATTGCCTCAGTAAGTATTTGGGGTTAAAAGCGCCGGAAGCCTGGCTGCCGCAGTGGTACTGCACCATGGTTCACGGGCTTTACTGCGGATACACCGCCGGACTGGCTGCCACGGGCGCAGCAGTGGGGCTGCCACCGGACGAACAAAAACTGAAAGTCGGCAAATCCCTGATCAATATTTTTTGCAAGCCCTGCAAGCCGACGCAACGCAACGGTGGGCGTACCAGAACGCTGCCGAAGCACGAGCCGGAGAAATGGGAGTTATTTAAGGACTATTGCCGACAGGATGTTGTTACGGAAATGGCGATTGGGCGGCAGTTGGAATCGTTCCCGCTGCCGGAATCTATTCACAAAGAATGGGTGTTAGATATGAAGATCAATGCCCGTGGTGTTTCTGTGGATCGTGGCTTGATAGAAGGCGCCCTTCACTGCGCCGGTGCGATGGAGCATCGACTGACCGAGGAAGCGATTGCTTTAACCGAATTGGATAACCCGAACTCTACGGCGCAATTAAAGGACTGGCTGACGAAAGAAACCGGAAAAGAAGTGGACAATTTGCGGAAAGAAAGCGTGACTGAAATGCTGAAACAGGAAATCCCACAAGAAAAAGTAAAGCGGATGTTGGAGATCCGACAGGAGTTATCCAAAACCAGCGTGAAAAAATACGACGCCATGAAGCGAGGGATCTGTGAAGATGGCAGAATCCGTGGGTTGATTCAGTTTTACGGCGCCAACCGTACAGGACGGTGGGCGGGGCGTTTCGTTCAGGTTCATAATTTGCCACGCAATTACTTGGAAACCTTGGATATTGCCCGAAACCTTGTAAAATCCAAAAACGTGGACGGCATAAATTTGTTGTACGGGAACGTATCCGATACGCTGTCTCAGTTGATTCGTACAGCCTTTGTCCCCAGTAAAGGGCATCGGTTTGTGATTGCGGATTTCTCCGCCATTGAAGCCCGCGTGATTGCATGGCTGGCAGATGAAAAATGGCGGCAAGAAGTGTTTGCTACCCACGGCAAAATCTATGAAGCCTCCGCTTCCAATATGTTTGGCGTTCCCATCGAACGAATCAAAAAGGGAAATCCCGAATATGCCCTGCGCGCCAAAGGCAAGGTTGCGGAATTGGCGTTGGGGTATCAAGGCTCCGCAGGGGCGCTGATCAGCATGGGCGCATTGAAAATGGGCTTAACGGAAGAAGAGCTTCCCGACATTGTAGACCGGTGGCGGGCGTCCAATCCGCGCATCAAAGACTTGTGGACGAAGCTGGAACAGGCTGCGCTCATTGCCGTACAGGACTGCGCAGTTGCCGGTGGTCCTCATGGAATCCTGTTTCGGCGGGAATGGGATTTGAATACGGCACAGGATTTTCTCACGGTTACCCTGCCCAGCGGCAGAAAGCTGTTCTACTGTAAGCCGTATATCGGAGAGAATCGTTGGGGGCGGCCCAGCGTGTGTTATTACGGTGTAGATCAAAATACAAAAAAGTGGAAATCCATCGAAACCTACGGTGGAAAGCTGACAGAAAACATTGTGCAGGCAATTGCCCGAGATTGCCTGATGGTTACGCTGCAACGATTGGAGCAAGCCGGTCTTCCGGTTGTCATGCACGTTCATGACGAAGCGATCATTGATTGCCCGGAAGACATGGTGGATTTAAAAGCCGCTTGTGATTTAATGGGGCAGCCGATTGATTGGGCGCCGGGGCTACTGCTGCGGGCAGATGGGTTTGTGTCCGATTACTATAAAAAAGATTAGGAGGTGGGCGTGTGCAATACGACAGACAAATACACATTAGCATCGGCGCAAACAGGTGGTCGAAGCAGTGGAATCCGCAAACGCTTTTGTGGTCGGATTTTGTGGAAAAGCTGCGAATGCCGGTCCGAAGCAGCGAAACACTGACGGAGTATTTGTCCATGCCGAAAGCACGACAGGATGAACTGAAGGACATCGGCGGTTATGTGGCCGGCGCATTGTCCGGAGTGCAGCGAAAGCCGGAAGCGGTGCTTGGTCGTGATGTGATCACACTGGACTTAGATGCCATTCCGGCAGGGCAAACAGACGCTATTTTGAAACGAATCGAAGGGCTTTCCTGCGGCTATGCCGTATACAGCACCAGAAAGCATGAAGAGACAAAACCGCGCCTGCGGGCGCTGCTGCCCTTGGACAGAACCGTTACGGCGGATGAGTATGAACCGGTGGCAAGAAAAGCCGCCGAATATATTGGGATTCAGTACTGCGACCCCACAACCTTTCAGGTTGCACGATTGATGTATTGGCCCAGCGCGTGCAAAGACAGCCGATACGTTTACGCCTTTGGAGATAAACCGTTTTTAAGTGCGGACGGGCTATTGCAGTTATACAGTGATTGGAAGGACGTGTCCCAATGGCCGGAGGTGCCGGGGCAGCAGAACAGTTACCGCCGCATGGCAAACAAGCAGGGAGAACCGACGGAAAAACCGGGCGTAGTGGGCGCTTTCTGTCGGCAGTATGACGTTTTAACGGCAATGGATCGGTTTATTCCCGGGGAGTATGTTCCGTGCGCCACAGAGGGGCGGTACACCTACACAGGCGGCTCTACCACCGGCGGCGCGATTATGTACGACAACGGGAAGTTCTTATACAGCCACCACGCCACAGACCCTGCAGGCGGCAGACTGTGCAACGCTTTCGATTTGGTACGGCTGCATTTGTTCTCCGAGGAAGACGACAGCGCAGAACCGGGGACACCTGTGCATCGGCTGCCGTCCTATCAAAAAATGACGGAACGGGCGTTACAAGACGATGCCGTGAAGCTGGATATGCTGCAGCAGCGATACGAACGGGCGAAAGGGGATTTTTCAGAGCCGATTCAGGCAGACGGGGACGACGGGCTTTGGAGAAGTCAGTTGGACGTAAACAGCAAAGGGGCTTGCGCCAATACCATTAAAAACGTCCGAATTATTTTATTGCAAGACCCTGCGTTGAAGGACAAGCTAGCCTTTGATGATTTCAGCCGCCGATTAGTAGCCACCGGCGCTCTGCCTTGGGATAGCCGAGAAGGCTTCCGGGCGTGGAATGATACGGATGATGCCGGCATCCGCAGCTACTTGGAGGAGTGCTATGGCATTACCGGAAAAGACCGCATTTATGACGGTGTGACGTTAGCTGCAAAATATCGGGCATTCAACCATTTGCAGGATTATCTAAACAGTCTCACATGGGATGGCACGCCGCGGATCGATACGCTGTTTATCGACTATCTCGGCGCGGAGGACACGCCATACGTTCGGGCGGTTACCAGAAAATCTCTGGCCGCTGCGGTGGCCAGAGCCATGCGCCCCGGTACCAAGTACGACTATATGCCGGTGTTGGGCGGTCCCCAGGGCATCGGCAAGAGTACGATTTTAAAGCTACTGGGCGGTGAGTGGTACTCCGACAGCCTGACGACCTTTGAGGGCAAGGAAGCCGCCGAGATGGTGCAGGGTACTTGGATTAACGAGGTGGGCGAGCTTGCCAGTATGAATCGGTCGGAAACCAATGCGGTAAAACAGTTTCTTAGCAAAACCGAGGACATTTATCGAAAGGCATATGGGCGGAGAACGGAAATTTATCCGAGAAGCTGCGTGTTTTTCGGAACCACCAACGATTTTGAGTATCTGCGAGACGGAACAGGCAACCGGCGGTTTTGGCCAATCGACTGCCACAAGCGGCCGGTTACAAAGTCCGTATGGCGGGATTTGCCTAACGAAGTGAACCAAGTTTGGGCAGAGGCGGTGGCGGTGTGGAAGCAAGGAGAACCGCTGTATTTGCCGAAAGCACTGGAGGATGCCGCCAGAAGGGCGCAGGAGGAACACGAGGTTTCTAACAGCAAAGAAGGCATGATTCAAGATTTTTTAGAGATGGAATTGCCGGAAAACTGGGAGAAGCTTTCTCTGCAAAGTCGGCTGGCATTTTATCAAAATCCCCAGTTAAACCCGGAGGGAAACCGTCGGGTAAAGCGGGCGAGAGTGTGCGCCGCAGAGGTTTGGTGCGAGTGTTTTCGGCAGGATTTAAACCGGATGCGGCAGTCGGATACCCGAGAGATCAACGCCATCATCACCAAGCTGGGCGGGTGGGAAAGATGGACAGAGCGCCGTGCACCATATGGACTTCAGCGGGGATTTAAAAGGTGTGAGTACAGTAAAAATGTGGTGTTACAGTTAGAAAAATCAAGTGTTACACTTTCAAAAAGTGTAACAGGAAATAATAAGGATTTTGTTACAGACGTTACAGTTAGAAATGAAGTGTAACTGTATGTGTAACACAAGAATTGGCGGATCTATAGGATTTGTTTTAGTCAGTTACAGTTGTTACACTTATATCTATAAAAATATAAAATAAAGAATATATAGAGGGTATATACCCCTATAACGCTATATACGCGTATATGTAGGGGGATACCGCAAAGTGTGTCAACTGTCACAGCGGACAACGAAAAGGAGAAAAGCAACGTGGAAACAGAAAGAGAAATTGAAGCCCTGTTAGTCAGGTTGGTAAAACAGGCAGGAGGCGCAGCGTTGAAGTTTGTCAGTCCCGGTCACAGCGGCGTGCCGGACAGGATCGTATTACTTCCCGGCGGGGACGTTTGGTTTGTAGAACTGAAAACGCGAACAGGGAGGCTGTCCTACATACAGCGATACTGGCAGGGGTATTTGCGGCTGTTGGGGTGCAACTGCACGGTGCTGCGCAGCAAGGCAGAAGTAACGATGTTTGTCCGCAGTCTTACGGCAGGAGGCGATACGGTATGAAATTCCAACCCCACAACTATCAGCAGTACTGTATTGACCGAGTCATCCAAGATCCTGCGGTGGGATTGTTCCTGGACATGGGACTGGGTAAGACCGCCATCACCTTAACCGCCATCAACGAATTGAAGTACAACCGCTTTCAGGTGAACAAGGCGTTGGTGATCGCGCCGAAAAAGGTGGCGGAATCCACATGGACAACAGAGGCGCATAAGTGGGATCACTTGCAGCATTTGCGGGTGATGCCGGCGCTGGGTTCCCAAACAAAACGGATTCGTGCGTTGAACACCCCGGCAGATCTGTATATCATCAACCGAGAGAATGTACCTTGGTTGGTGGACTACTACCGAGGAGCATGGCCGTTTGACAGGGTAGTTGTGGACGAGCTGTCCAGCTTTAAAAGTTCCAAGGCGAAGCGATTTAAGAGCCTTTGTTGGGTGCGGGGGCATATCAAGCGTTTGGTAGGGCTGACCGGCACGCCTCGCCCCCGAAGTCTAATGGATTTATGGGCGCAGGTGTACTTGTTAGACCAAGGGGAGCGGCTTGGAAAAACCGTTACCGCCTTTCGCCAGGCATACTTTCGCAGCGATGCCCACGGCGGTCATTATGTGACCTATGACGAACTGCCGGATTCCGACCATCAGGTGACAGAGCGAATTAAAGATATTTGCATTTCTATGCAGGCGGAAGATTACTTGGAGCTGCCGGAGTGTACCGGTGTAACGGTTCCGGTGCATTTGGACGAAAAATCAGAAAAAGCCTACAAAACCATGGAGCGCAAAATGCTGCTGGAGGTAGACGAACAGACTATTACCGCTACCACCGCAGCGGCGCTGTCCACCAAGCTGCTGCAGCTTTGCAACGGCGCCATGTATAACGAATCCGGAGAAGCCATCACCATTCACGATTGCAAATTGGAGGCGTTTTTGGAATTGGTGGAAGTGGCGCAGGGCAGTCCGATGTTGGTGTTTTATAACTTCCGTCACGACAAAGAGCGTATCATGGAGGCTTTGTCTGGCAGCGATCTGGTCGTCGGAGAATTGAAAAGCCCCGAAGATATTGAGAAGTGGAATCGGGGAGAATTGAACGTGCTGCTTGCCCATCCGGCATCCGCTGCCTACGGTTTGAATTTACAGCAGGGCGGCAGTCATATCGTGTGGTTTGGACTGAATTGGTCGTTGGAGCTGTATCAGCAAGCCAACGCCAGACTATACCGACAAGGGCAGCAAGACAGAGTGGTGATTCATCATCTTGTGGTGCAAGGCAGTCGTGACGAAGACGTAATGGCGGCGTTGACCGAAAAAGGAGATGCGCAAGACGCACTGATGAAATCTCTGAAAGCCAGAATCAAAGCGGCTAGGAGTAGCCTATGACGGAGCGAAAAATAACCCGTTGCACCGGTTGTATCTATTACCGCAGTCTTGGCAGCAACAGCGGATTGAATGACCACGCCTGCCATTACTGCATTGATACAGGAACACTGCGGGGCTATTCGGCGGAAGCGTGCTACCGAAACGAGCATACGGCATATACGCCGAAAAAGGAAAGAGCGAAGCGGAGAAAAAGAGAGCGTCCACCGGTGCCGACCTCCGAGGAGATTTTAAGGGCGTTAATGAAGATGAAGAATTTCTAGGCGCAGGATTGCCCAGGATTGCGCGTATCGTGTTTTTATCGCAAATTCATGAAAGTTATCGAACAAGAAGAAAAACGCCTTAAAACGGCGCACAGAGAAAGGGAGGATGCTCATGACACTAAAAGAGCTGTCACAGTTCCACTACTTAAAGCAGGAGATCCGACGGGATGAAGAACGGCTGCGAGAGCTGGAAGCCATCGCAACAGATACGGCGGTGAAGCTGTCGGGAATACCCTTTGGGGAGGGGGTATCGGACAAGACCGCGATCGCTTGCCAGATTGCAGATCTGCGGAAAGAGCTGCAAGAGAAGATGAAGGAGGCATTGACAGAACACAATCGCATTTTACGATATGTCCGCGCCATTGACGATTC
>CAKSOB010000050.1 GCA_934476545.1 uncultured Eubacteriales bacterium
AGAGCAGAACCTAACCAAGCCCTTGGAGCAAGCCATGGGAACACTGGAAAATATGGATGAAATTTCCTCCACGTCCAGCGCCAACTACTCCATGGTGGTCATGCAGTTTACCTCGGAAGTTAATATGGACACCATCTCAGTAGATATTCTACAAAAAATCAACGGTATCTCCGACCAATGGGATGATACTATCGGAACCCCATACATTTTAAAAATGAACCCTTCTATGATGCCGGTTTCCGTAGCAGCCGTTAATATGGAAGGGAAATCCGCCGCAGAGCTGTCTTCTTTTATGGACGATACCCTGATGAACCAACTGGAAGGAATCGCCGGTGTTGCCGGTGTTACCACTAGCGGTTCCGTTGACCAAACTGTTAATGTGGTTCTGAGCCAAAAGAAAATCAATGCTCTGAACAAGAAAATTCAGAAAGCCATCGACAATCAGTTTGCCGACGGCGAACAACAACTGGCAGACGGACAATCGCAAGTAGAATCCGGTAAAGCGGAACTGGAATCTGGCAAAACAGAATTAGAACAAGGCAAGGAACAATTAGCCAACCAAACCGCAGAAGCCGGTACCCAACTGAATGAAAAGCAGTCAGAAATTGATGACGGAAAAGCTCAAATCAATGCGCAGCTTTCCTCCATGGAAACACAGCTTGCCGAATTGGAGCAGCAGGAATCCAAACTGCAAGAAACACAGTCCACCATCACCCAGTTGGAATCCAGTAAAAAAGAGCTGACCGAAACCATTCATCAATTAAAAGAGCTGAAAACCACTGTTGCTTCTTTGGAAAAAGCGGAGTCCCAGTTTAAATCCCAAATTGAATTGATCAATAAAAATGATAATTTGAGCGACAGTGAAAAAGAAGCTGCCAAACAGAAAATTTATGAAAGCGACGAGTACCGCCAAACGGTTGCCGGACTGGCAGCTATCGACGCACAGCTTGCCGCAATGGGCAGTGACCGCAACGGCATCGACTCTCTGATTGCACAATCGCAAGAAGGCTTGACTACCGTAAATAACGGACTGAACACCATTGACTCCTCCCTTGCAGAAATGGGAATGAAGCGCAGCGATATGTCCAACGCTCTAAACGAAATCACAAGCGGAAAAACACAAATTCAGCAAGCCAAGCAGCAGCTGAATGCTACCTTAGAGCAACTGAACAGCGGTGAAATTCAAGTAAAGCAAGCTATGGAGAATTTGGAAAAGCAAAAAACCAAATCCATTTTCCAACTCAGCGATGCCTCTACTAAATTACTGTTGGGAGAAAGTACGCTGAATGCTTCCGCAAAAGAGATCGATTCCGGCTTGGAGCAGTTGGAACAAGCCAAAACCCAAGCCCATGAAAATGCAGACCTGACAAACATTATTACAATGGATACCGTTTCCAAGCTCTTGGCAGCGCAGAACTTCTCTATGCCTGCCGGTTATGTGGAAGAGGACGGTGTACAGTACCTTGTCAGTGTAGGCGATAAAATCACCTCCGAAGAGGATTTAAACAATCTGGTTCTCTTGGATTTAAATTTGGATAGTATTGACCCAATTCGCTTATCGGATGTGGCAGACAGCTTCATCACAGACAACTCCGATTCTGTCTACGCCAACATCAACGGAGAGGACGGTATCCTGCTGACCTTCTCCAAGCAGTCCAATTATGCAACTGCGGATGTTTCCAATCATATTCAAGAAAAATTTGATGATCTGTCCAAAGAATATGAAGGACTGACCTTTACTTCTCTGATGGACCAAGGCGATTACATTTACAGCATTATCGGTTCCATCTTGCAAAGCTTGATTCTGGGCGCTGTTTTTGCCATCATTATCTTGTTCCTGTTCCTGCGAGATATTAAACCAACCTTTATTATCTTATGCAGCATCCCCATCAGCGTCATCTTCGCCTTTGTGCTAATGTACTTCTCCGGCGTAACCCTGAACATGATTTCCATGTCCGGCTTGGCGATTGCCGTTGGTATGCTGGTAGATAACTCGGTGGTTGTTATCGAAAATATTTATCGCCTGCGAAACAAGGGTGTTTCCGCTATCAAATCCGCCATCATCGGCGCTTCTCAGGTAGCAGCTGCGATTGCCTCCTCCACCTTGACCACCATTTGTGTATTCCTTCCAATCGTCTTTGTAGAAGGCATTACCCGCCAACTTTTCACCGATATGGCACTGACCATGGGCTATGCGTTGATGGCAAGCTTGATTGTTGCATTGACCTTGGTGCCTGCCATGTCCTCTCGGATGCTCCGAAACACAAAGCCAAAATCACACAAGTGGTTTGACAAAATGCTCAACGGCTATGAAAAATCCCTGCGATGGGCAATGCGCTTCAAGCCGGTGGTCTTAATTTTCGCTGTGGTTCTGCTTGTTGGCAGCGGCGCACTGGCAATGGCAAAGGGCTTCGTCTTTATGCCGGAAACCACCGTAACAGAGTTAACGCTGGAATTGGAAATGCCGGAAACTGCCGTTCTGGCAGATACCAGAAAAACTTCTGACGAAGCGGTAAAACGCATTCGAGAAATTGAGGATGTAGACACCGTCGGCGCTATGCTTGCAAGCAAGAGCGGAATGCTCGGCTCCATGATGGGCTCCGACAATACCAGCGTGCGAAATGTTACCTTCTATATCACTTTAAAAGACGGCGTCCATAAAACCACCACCGAATTAACCAATGAAATTCTGGACGCTTGCTCCGATTTGGACGGAGAAATGAAAGAGTCCTCCACCTCCATGACCTCCTCTATGATGGGCGGCTTAAGCGACAGCAGTGTGGATATTCGTGTGTACGGTGAGGATTTGGACGCGCTGCAATCCGCTGCAAAACTGGTAGCAGAACAACTGGCTATGGTAGAAGGAACCAAGGATATTTCCGATGGCATCGAAGATACTGAGCCGGAAATCCACTTGATTGTAAATAAGAAAAAAGCCATGAAATACGGCTTAACCGTAGCGCAGGTTTACCAAAAGGTCAGCGAAGCACTGAATATGGAAGCAACTGCAACCAACGTTTCCTATGATGGCAACGATTACGATGTGGTCATCCAGAAAAAGAAAGCTACCTCTATGACACCGGATCAAATTCGGAATTATAAGTTTACCGTAGAACAACAGGACGGCACCAAAAAGACTGTAAAACTCAGCAAAATTGCCGAGATTGTAGACACGGAAACACTCAGTTCCATCAAGCGTGTAGATCAAAAACGCTACATTGATGTTTCCGCTAAGGTAGACAGCGACCACAATATCAGCCTTGTAACGGAAGATGCGAAAAAGCAACTGGAAAATCTGGAGCTGCCAAGCGGCTGCCGCATTGAATTTGACGGCGGCAACGAGGACATCATGGCATCCATGAAGGACTTGGTGCAAATGCTGCTGTTGGGCGTTCTGCTGGTTTATCTGATCATGGTCGCTCAATTCCAATCTTTGAAGCATCCATTCATTGTTATGTTTACCATTCCTCTGGCGTTTACCGGCGGTCTGTTGGCACTGCTCGTTACCGGAATGGAAATCAGCGTTATCTCTATGATGGGCTTTGTTATGCTGTGCGGTATCATTGTAAACAACGGTATCGTACTGGTAGACTACATCAACCAACTCCGGTTGGCAGGAATGCAAAAACGAGAAGCCATTGTAGATGCCGGCAAAACCCGTATGCGTCCGATTTTGATGACAACCATCACAACGGTACTGGGTCTATTGGTCATGGCATTGGGCATTGGCAGCGGCAACGAAATGATGCAGCCGGTTGCAGTCGTTTGCATTGGCGGTTTAATTTATGCTACCCTGTTGACGCTGTATGTCATCCCGGTTATTTATGACCTGATGAACCGAAAAGATTTGAAGCGACTCAAGAAAGAAGATTTAGACACCATCAGTGAAAAAGCCTTAGACTTAGAATTGGCTGCTCTGGAAGCAAAGCAAGGAAAACACACCGAGCAAGTACTGCCGGAAGCGCCAAAAGAAACAACTGACAAAACAGAAGAAAAATAACCTCCTCCCCTAACGGAATTCCAAATTCCCGTTGGGGGATTTTCTTTTCACCTTTTTTCTCCTTCGGAATAGATTGGTATGAGGAGGTGCAACATGAACATCGTTGTTCTTATGGCGCTGATTGCAACGCTATGCACTTGGGCTGTTACTGCCTTAGGCGCTGCAACGGTTGTCTTTTTCAAATCTCCCAGTCCGAAAATTCTCAACGGAATGCTGGGCTTTGCCGCCGGCGTAATGATTGCCGCCAGCTTTTGGTCCTTGTTACAGCCTGCCATCGAACGCGCGGAGGCAAGTAGCGTAATTCCCGCCTACATCGTAGCGACATTGGGCTTCCTATGCGGCGCGCTCTTTTTGTGGGGATCGGACAAAGTGGTTTCCTATGCCCGCAGAAACGCCAACAATTCGATTGGGCAGCCATCGGAGCGCACCAACCGTATCATCATGCTGGTGCTGTCCATCACCCTTCACAACATTCCGGAAGGACTGGCTGTGGGCGTTGCCTTTGGTACGCTGCAAAGCGGAACAGCTTCTATGGAAGGGTGGATGGGCGCCATCACCATCGCCATGGGCATCGGCTTGCAAAATTTTCCGGAAGGTGCGGCTGTTTCTTTACCTCTCCGCCGAGAAGGACTTTCCCGCCGAAAGAGCTTTTTCTTTGGGCAGGCTTCCGGCATTGTAGAGCCGATCGCCGGTGTAATCGGTGCGCTGTTGGTGGTTACCATGGAATCTATTTTACCCTATGCGCTGTCCTTTGCCGCAGGCGCCATGATTTTGGTTGCGGTGCATGAGCTGATTCCCGAATGCCAACAAAACCAAAAAGACCAGCCCTATTTTGCCACCATGGGCATTATTGCCGGCTTTGCTGTCATGATGCTGTTGGATGTCATGCTGGGGTAACAAAGAAACCCGCAAAAAAGCGCCCTCTGAATCATCAGAGAGCGCCTTGCGGGTTCTTTTTATGTTGTTTGGAATGCAATCTTCTTTATGTCATAGCAAGAAAGGTAACGAGTATGATGATAGGTATTCCCTCTGTTTTCCAGTGTCAAATCCACACGAACTACATTTTCCGGATATTCCGGTGTATCCAATCCTTTGTTGGGATTGCTAAACTGTAAGGATTGAATGGTTGCATCCATGTAGACTGCCTGATCAAACTTCCAGTCTACCGAATCCACAACTCCGACAGCATTGTAGTGGACATCCAACAACCCATCTTTTTGATAAATCGCAATAGAACTTCCGGTGCGATCCGTCAGATAAATTGTATTGTCCTGCACCACCATCGGTAATCTATTGGGATTTTGAAAATCCTCATTATCCTGCGTTTGCGGTTCTCGCTCCACATCGCCTTGGGCGCTGACCACCAATCCGGTGATCTTGTCCAAAATCAAATCCGCTACCTGCTGGGACTGTTCCACATCCCGAATCCGGTAATAAGTATTCAGGGAGGTGGCAACGATTTGAAAAGTTCCCACGGCAAATAGGGCAATCAACACAAAAGTGACAATCAATTCTACCAGTGTGGCACCCCGTCGGCTTTTTAAAATCCGACGACTTTTTCGCAATCGGCATTTTCTCACATTGCACCCTCCTTTCTCAATTGAAAACCGGTCATGGCTGTGTATTCCCGTTGGAATCGGTTTCTACATAATACCGATAGATTCCGTTTTCATGGGTGTACTTTTGTAGTTTTGCTTTAGGCAACTCCAATCCATTCGGAAGATTAGAAGCATTGTTTTTTGCATCTGTTTTTTCCTGATTCAACACAAGCGAAATGGTCGTGGTAATTTCCGCTGTCGTTCCCTCCGTCCGTTTGTCAGGACTTTTATAGTAGTCTACCTGAAAGGTTTGATCTGCATCAATCATGGCATTGCTGCGATTGGTCAGATTGACTGCCGTACTGACAATCAGGCTAAACGCACCCATCATCATGACAACGACCAAAAAGGCAATGAGAACCTCTACCATGGAAACGCCGCTTTTTTGCCGGAGAACCCGAGTTATTTTCTTTCGCATAGCGTCGCCTCCTTAGAATCGTTCTGCTTTCGTAAATGTCCATCTTTCTTCCGGGTTAATCTCCAAATTTTTGGGATTACTCTTACTTCTTGGAGAACACTTTGAATAATAGGTTTTCACAGTTTCCACTGTTCCGTCGTCTTTTGTTTCATCTGTTGAGGATTCCAGTGCATACTCCTTATCGGAAGCAATCTGAATGTCGTACACCGTGGTTACGGTGGACTCCTCTTTCCCCTTGCGACAAGTAACCTGCACATACAGTTGATCTAAAGAAGTGGTACGGTCTGCGATTGCCGTATTGGTCCAATAGAGCAGTACCTCTGCATCATCCAACACATTAGTACCATTTTCGGTTAAACCGGAAACATCAAAGTAACGGTACGCAGCAGCTTCATCGTGATTGACTTCCTTCCCATGATAATAAGGCCAGTTATCCTCCTGCCAAAGATTGATTCGTAAATAAGACCACAGCGGATATGTGTCGCTCTCCAATGCCTGCTGCTCGTCCTTAAAGGAATCAAAGTGCGGCGCAGTGATTTCCTGCTCCAATTCCAAACTGATATTCTCTGCCATTTCCCGGCATTGCACCTCAGATTGCTGATTCAGCGAGGTTGCAAAAAAGGAATAACCGGCTAGCAGCAACAGAAGGCTAAGCATGGTGACAACCATCATAATGACAATGGCAATCAGCAGTGCGGAGCCATCTTTTTGTTTTACTGCTTTTTTCAGCATTCCCTGTCCCTCCTTTTGGAAAATTGGATTTCTCATGCAGCCGGCATATTCACATCAGCTTGCTGCCGCTCCTGCTCTCTTTGCTGCAGCTGTGCAAGGAAATCTTTCACTTTATCCAAATTTTGCTGTGTTTTCTCTTGGTTGGTCAATGGTTGTACGATGCCGTCTTCCCAACTGCTCAAATTGCTCTGTGGCAGAATTGCCGCAACACGAATGGTAACGGTTCCGTTATTGAGATATTTCTCTGGAACCAACGCATAGCTTTCCATGCTGTTGCTCTTTTTATCCTCACGCCCATAAGCGCTGATGTAGTACTGTGTTTTTGTAGAAGTACCGGTCTGGGAGGTCAACTCATAAACCAAACGATAATTCTTCAAAGAACCGCTCAACAGTTTGTAGTCCTTCTGATAGGCCTTATCCGTAGGCTCTACCCAAGTGGCATTGACCTTTTCGGTGGAATCGGTCAACTTGCTGTATCCATCCAGTTCCGTCAGCTCTGTCTGCTTGCCGTTCCGCCACCAGTTATTGATCTTGGAATTTGCATAGCAGCTCTGCTGCTTCTCGGAAGCAAGACTCTGCAAGGATACTTGTGCGGTATGCAGGTCGTCCTGATTTGGAGATTGAATATCAACCTGTTCTGCATCCGGCAACAATAGGGTGACCCGTTCGGTTCCATCTGCTGTTTTGCTCAAGGAAAGTTTAGATTTTACGGAAATTGTCCATGCCTCATTGCCCGGATACTGCATAGTTACCTGATACGGTAACTCTAAGGTTGAGCCTTCTGTCAGTACGCCAATCTTCACTCCTACCGGAGCATCCTGCTTGGAGTTCTTTTTCTTTGCATCGGTTTCTGTGGATGAGAATACGGTGTTCGGGTCGGTGGTTGCATAGAATACCGCATACTCTCCCGAAGTTTCGGTTGGCTCTAAATAAATCCAATCGAGGTACTGCACAGCATACTCTTTGTTGTCCTGCTTCAATGTTGTTTGATCCTCGGAGCGAACAATTTGGATTCTGTGCAGGTCACTGTGACCAGGCAGCTCCATCCGCAGAACGGTTTGTTTTACCGTAACGGTAGAATCTCCACCGGTAATCGGATAGGTTACCGACTGGGCAGTATCGCTGATTTCCGGTGTTGCAATTTGCACTCTTGGAATTTGAATCCAAGCGTAGTTGACAGTATCATCGCTTGCTTCGTCCTCATCAGACCAGAAGGAGCTGACCTGATTATCCGAAACACTCCGCATGGCAATTTTCAACCACTTGCCGGCATAGTCATCCAACAAAGCGCCGGTTTCGTCGATGAGATACAGCGTCAAACTGCCGCTCTGCAAATCACCGGACATGATACCGGTATCTGCATCCTTGGCAATCAACGTTTTTACTGCACCTGCATCCCAAGCGTCACTGCTTACCTTACTGGTATCATGGTTGCCCTTTTCATTATAAAGAGCAACGGCAACTTGATAGGTTCCGTCAATGTCGTAGGTGCTGTTGGATTTGTAAGTCAGCTTCAAGCCGTTTGCAAATTCTTCCAAGGTCATGTAGCCGGTTTTGCTGTAGCTTGGGTCGGAGGTTAGGTTGGTTACCAATGGTACTTCCAGACGATCCGGCAAGGTCAGCTCTGCCACAACACCCTTTGGACCTCTGCGATACGGACAAGCCTTTCCATTAGACTCCGTTTTGTGCGGAATTGCACGAATAGAAATCTCCAACTGCTCTCCACGATCGTAGTCATTTAAGTCGATGGTCTGCTTCTTGCTGATTACATCGCTAAATGTCCACACAGAAGTTAAGTTCTTTGTGATGGTTCTTTTAGAATCATCAAAGCGCAACCGCATGGTCTTAGCAATGGTTGCGGTTTGGGTGGTTTCTGTCCAACGGTAGATGATTTCGCCATCCTTGTTTTCAATAGAAACTTGTTTCTTTGCAGCGTATAATGCTTTCAGCTTCTCCAATGCACTGTTATAACTTGCATTATCCGGATAAGTTGCAACTGCCTTTGTGTCGTTTTCACTGCGCTCCACCGTAATTTCATACGCACCCACATGAGGTTGCTCGGCGGTTGGCAGGGCTTTGTACTTCACGTCGTATTGCAGGGCATCCTTTTGGGTCTTGCCACTTGCATCCTTATGGAGAGATACGGTCGGCTTTGTCATTTGAGAAAGTCTGCGTTTCAAGCTCTGTGGATCCGGCTGCGCCTTTGCGCCCACAGGGAAAATCCGGGTCTTGCCATTTGTATCCACCATTCCGTGGCGGCTGACAAACGCACTGACTTCCGTGTAATCCCAAGTATTACCGCTGTTCTTATAAGTATTTTGTGTTCCAGATTGAGCGGTTACCGTATCGGCTGTAATCTGCGCTGTGACAGGTCCTTCCTCTGTTTCATTAGAACCGAGGACACGATAATCATACGTTGCGTTATTGTATTTTGCGCCGTTTTCATCATTATCCCATGTCAGGAGATATTGATCGGTGTCTTCGTCGTAAGTATGTACAACCTCCGGAGTTGGCTGCTTTTTCAAGTTACTGTCATCAATATCGTAGAAGTAAACCTGATTCTTCATCTGGGTTTTGGTAGAACCGGTTTTGTAGTTTACACTCTTCTTCCCGTTGTAATCGAGAAGCGTATTGTAATATAAGCTGTAAGTATCTTCCCCGCCATATTCGATAACAAAACCGGATGCCAAATTCTCACCGGAAATTAACTTTGTGCCTGTATTTGCTGTGGTTACATGACGCTCCTCGGTAACATACAACTTTGTCAGTTCCTCTTTTGTCCAAGTGGTTTGGTTGTTATCCCCGTGAACGGTGTGACCCATATAGACCACATTGTTTGCCATAAAGGCAGGATAACTTCGGAGGAACAAATCGCTGTAAGCCTCCGCATCCAACAAGTCTTCCGGCAGGTCGCTGAGCTGCGTGGAGATTGCTGTGTTGGAGGTATCGGATACCTGCAACTGAGAAGTTGCCACTACAACCGGAACCTTCAATTCCCTATCTACTGCGGTCAATTCGGAACGCATATAGTAGGAAGTTTGCTTTTTATCAATTTTCAGCAGATAATTCAGCGTATCCATGGTGTCGCCATAGAAGCCTACGTTAGCATCCCCATCTTCTGCTGACAATTTTACATCGGCAATTTTACTTGTACCTGTATAAATTGATTGTCCCCACATATCACTCTGTCGCAGTTGCGCAGTAGAAGAACCATATTGGTTTCCTCCATCCGAAATAACAGCAGAAAGATACATGACGTTTACCTTATCCTCCGGTGTTACCTTCCATGTTCCGGTTGATGTTTCAGAAGCAACTGTCATACCGTTAAAATCGGTAATTGTTTTTGTTCTATTCCGAACGGTCATCTTCAGGTTGCTTAACGCACTATTCAAAGCCCCCTCGTCTGTAATACCCTGCTTCTTCAGGAAGTTCACATAATCCTGCTTGTTATCCAAATACAGGCGATATTGCAAGCTGTTGTTTACCAATTCCAGTTCCAAGTGGTACTTCGGTGTTGGC
>CAKSOB010000051.1 GCA_934476545.1 uncultured Eubacteriales bacterium
ATTCAGCGTTACACCGCATGGCTGCAAGAAGAGGTGGATTTCTGGAAGTTTTGCCAATATAAATTTTACGAGCAATGGGATAAGATGTTAGCGTATGCCCATGAACAGCAAGTACAGATTATCGGAGATCTTCCCATCTATGTGGCAATGGACAGCGCCGACGTTTGGGCAAATCCTCACCAATTTCAATTAGATGCACAGCTTCGTCCCAAGAAAGTAGCCGGTGTGCCGCCGGATGATTTTTCCGCCGACGGTCAGCTTTGGGGCAATCCGCTGTATGATTGGCACGCTATGGAGCAGGACGGCTTTGCTTGGTGGAAAAAGCGGATGACCTACGCTTCCCGCTTGTATGATTTCATTCGCATTGACCACTTTATCGGAATCATTCGGTATTTTGCCATTCCTGCCGAAGATACCACCGCAGTAAACGGTGTTTATAAAGACGGTCCGGGCAAAAAGCTGACAGATGCCATCAATAGTGTGGTAGATCACAACTGCATTATCGCAGAAGATTTGGGTGTTGTTGTGGATGCCGTTGTAAAGTTGCGGGAGCAAAATGATTACCCCGGCATGAAGATTATGCAGTTTGGCTTTAACGGTGACCCGGACAACGACCACTTTCCGGAGAATTATACCGAGAATACCATTGTATACGGCGGTACCCACGATAACGAAACCATTTTGGGATACTTCCAAGGACAAAGCGAATGGGTGCAAAATTACACCATGAAATATCTGGGTGTGAAAACCGTAGAGCAAATTCCATGGGGCATGGTGAAGAATGCTTATCATGGCATTGCCCGTACCGTTATTTTCCAAGCACAGGATTTATTATGCTTGGGCAATGAAGCGCGGATGAACTTTCCTTCCACGCTAGGCGAAAATTGGCGTTGGCGGCTGCGGAAAAACCAAATGGGAAAGGGATTGGCTACCCGGCTACGGAAGCTGGCAGAGAAGGAAGATCGGATATAAGGAGGACATCATGAAGGTTTTAACGTGTCAGCAAATGCGAACACTGGAAGAACGAGCTGTGCAGAGCGGCTGTAATTACAGCGATTTAATGGAAACAGCAGGAGCAGCCGTTGCCGGCTTTTTGCGAGATCAATTTGACTTGGAAGAAAAACACATGGTAGTTCTTTGCGGAAAAGGCAACAACGGCGGTGACGGCTTTGTAGTTGCTCGCCGTTTGTGCGGTTTGTGTGACAGCATGACCATTCTGTTGGTAGATGGCTTGCCAACCACCGATTTGGCAAAAGAAAAGCTGCGGGAAATTCGAGATATCGATGTTCGTGTCTTTTCCGTTACCGATGATTTGGATGCAGTATACGATTCTATTCGCAGTGCAGATATTTTGGTGGATGCAATCTATGGCATTGGCTTTCACGGCACCGTGAAGGAATCTCTTTGTCCGATCTTGGAAGCAGTTAACCGTAGTGCTGCCTATACGGTGGCGGTGGATATTCCCAGTGGCTTGAACGGGGACAGCGGCAGCATTCCGGGTACGCACATCCAAGCGGACGCTACCGTAACCTTTACCACACCAAAGCCGGTACATTTGTTCCGTCCTGCCAAAGATGCCTGTGGCTTTGTGAAGGTATCGCAAGTGGGAATTGGCAAGAAATGCGTAGAAGAACAGCAATATGATTTGTTTATCACAGAAAAAGCACAGGTACAATCCGTTCTGAAAAAACGAGAGCCGGAAAGCCACAAAGGCACCTACGGACGTCTGTTGTCTATTTGCGGCAGTGAGGGAATGGCAGGTGCGGCGGCTTTGTCCGCCAATGCCGCTGTGCGGGTCGGCACAGGAATTGTGGATGTGGCCTTGCCTCGCAGTATTTATCCGATCGTTGCAAGCAATGCCATCGAACCGGTTTATACTTTATTGGAAGGAACCGCACCACATCAAATTCAGCAGGTGTTAGAAAAATTACAGCAGGCAACCGCTTGCTTGATTGGCTGCGGTTTGGGGCAAAGCGACGAAGCCGCCCGGTTATTGCAGGCTGTTTTACAACATTCTAAAGTACCGGTAATTGTGGATGCTGACGGCATAAATTTGCTGGCAAAGCATATAGATGGATTGAGAACAGCGTCCGTTCCCATTATCTTAACACCCCATCCCGGCGAGATGGCTCGGCTGCTGCAAACCACAACCAAAGCGGTGGAAGAAAATCGCTTATCTCTTGCACGAGAATTTGTTTCGGAATACGGCGTAACCTTAGTGCTGAAAGGGCATAACACCTTGGTAGTGCATCCTGCTTACTGTGGAAATTCCACCGAATACAGTGCCTCTTGGGGAAAAACCGCCTACAATCAAACCGGGAATGCCGGCATGGCAAAGGGTGGCAGCGGTGATGTATTGGCAGGCATGATTGCCGGATTGTGCGCCCAAGGAATTGCACCTTTTGCGGCAGCGTACAGCGGTGTATATCTCCACGGGGCAGTCGGGGATCGCTGTGCCGAAGAAACCTCTCAACGGGGCATGACGCCCTCTATGATGGTAGAGATGCTTCCAACGCTGTTCTCTGATTACGAGTAACAGGTGATTCCATGAAACGATGGCTCCTTTTTCCGGTAATGTTAGTGCTTTGCATGTTGCTTGGTGGCTGCGCCGTGCAGCAAACAAAGCAACTTTCACCCGAATCGCTGCAATTTTCCTTTGCAAATCCTGCCGTCCTCACCGTAGGGGAGCAAACGTATTCTTGTGTGGTTCGGCATGATTTAACGCAGAAAACGAGGATTTCTTTCACGGAAGAGGGTGCTTTGCAGTCCTTCTCCTTCGAAAAAACACCAGAGAAATTGACGGTATCCTACGGAGAACTGACCTATCCCGTTCGTTCTGCCGGTTTTCCGGAGGACAGTCCGCTGTGTCTTTTGGCAGGCCTATTGGATTACAGTCAGTCCTACACCAACTTAACGCCGGCGGGAGGAACACAATTTACAGGGGAATATCAGGGGCAATCCTTTATGTTGACCGCAAATGCAGACGGGAGTCTTAGACAGCTTTCCATGGAGCGAGGGGTTACTGTGGAATTTCTTCCCGAACCCGATGGCTCCAACGAAACAGCATCCTTTTGAAATGATTTGACCGATACCAAATCCGGTATCGGTTTTTTGTTTCTTCTATACAAACGATAGGGATTACTTATTGATTAAAATTTCTCATTAGTGTATTTTAAATAGTTATTGAGAAAATTCTATCATTAAGAATGGACGATTTTTGAAAAAGGTTTCGTAAGACACTTTGAAACTATGGTACAATCTGCTATGGAAAGATAGCAAAACAGAAAAATTCTATTGCTTTGTAACAGAAAGAAGGATGACAAGTGTCCACAACTGCTTCACACAAAAAAAGCGACCTGACTGTGGGACCGATCGGACGAAAGCTTGCGTTGTTTGCTTTGCCGCTTTTGGGTAGCAGTCTGATTCAACAGCTTTACAATACCGTAGATATTTTCTTTGTGGGAAATTTTGTCAGCGACAGCAATGCCATGTCGGCAGTGGGCGCCAGCGCATTGATCGTATCCTTACTGGTTGGATTCTTCACAGGAATGTCCGTCGGTGCCGGTGTTGTGGTTTCACTATTTTATGGCGAACACGATGATAAAAAATTGAGCCAAGCGGTGCATACAGCAATCATGATTGGCTTGATCGGCGGAATCGTCTTAACGATTGTAGGCGTGATCGCATCGCCTTTACTGTTGCAGTGGATGAACACTCCGCCGGAAATTTTAGATATGGCGGTAACATACCTTCGGATTTATTTCCTCAGTTTGCTTTCTTTGCTCTTGTATGACATGGGCGTGGGCATTTTGCGGGCAGTGGGCGATTCCAAACGTCCCCTCCTTTATCTGGCTGTGGGCGGCGTACTGAATGTCCTGCTGGATTTTATCTTTGTATGGTTGTTTCAATGGGGCGTAACCGGCGTGGCAGTAGCAACCCTCATTAGCCAAACCGTTCCGGCGGTACTGGTTATGGTACATCTTCTGCGGGTCAAGCGGCCGTATCGCATTGTGGTAAAAAAGCTGCGCTTACATAAGGAAATGGTTCGCCGGATTTTTCGAGTAGGCATTCCTGCCGGGGTGCAGTCCATCGTTATCACCTTGTCCAATATGGTGGTGCAGTATCATATCAATAGCTTTGGACCCGATGCCATCGCAGCCTTCACCGCATACTTTAAGGTGGAGTTGTTATTGTACCTGCCTATCGTTTCTTTTGGACAAGCAGTGACAACCTTTACCGGACAAAATGTGGGTGCGGGGCAATATCAGCGGGTACAAAAAGGAGTGCGCTTAGGCTTGCTTTTGGGCGTTCTCTTTACCGGCTGCATGGCGACGGTAGTTACTCTGTTTGGACGGCAGATTTACGGCTGCTTCACTGGTGATGCCGCTGTCATTGACAAGGGCATGGAGGTTCTGTTGCTCACAGCGCCAATGTATTTCCTCTATGTATTCTTGGAGGTCTTTTCCGGTGCAGTTCGTGGTTCCGGCAGCTCCGCCGTACCGATGGTAATCGTCATTGCCAATATGTGCGTGCTGCGGGTGGTGCTGCTTACCGTACTGGTTCCCCTGTGGAACACCATTTCCGCTGTGGCAATTTGCTATCCGATCACATGGTTCACCACATCGTTCTGCTTGGGCATCTACTACTTTAAGGGACGACTGTATCAAAAGATTCGTTCTTATCGTATGGCATTAAAATTGAAGCAGGAAACACAGCAAGTAACGCTGCCGTCCCTTAACGGATAAGCGGCTTTCTATTCTTATCATCACCGCATTTGCGGCATTACCTTGGAGGTTTTTATCATGGAACAGTTAGAAAACATCAGAGCATACTGGAACGCACGAGCAGAGGGTTACTCTGCGCACAACATGGATGAATTGGAAGATGAAAATCGTATCCGTTGGGTCAACACCATCATGCGGTATGCGCCGGAGGGCGAGCGCCTGAAGATTCTGGACATTGGATGCGGACCGGGATTCTTCTCTATTCTGATGGCACAGTGTGGTCATAAAGTAATCGGTGTGGACTACTCTGATGAAATGGTTGCCCACGCGCGGGAAAATGCAGCAACCATGCGGCAAAATATCGAGTTCCGTAGAATGGACGCACAAAATCTGGAGTTTCCGGATGAGAGCTTCGACTTGGTAATTTCCAGAAATGTAATGTGGTGTTTGGAAAAACCGGAGCAGGCTTATCGGGAGTGGCTGCGAGTGCTGCGCCGCGGCGGTCGTATTGTAAACTTTGACGGTAACTTCTATCTGGATCGCTTTGATGTGGAGTATCGAGAAGCCATGCAAGAAACACTGGATGAATCCGAGCGGGTTCACGCACGCTATGTGGGCAACGTAGATACCGAAATCATCAATCGAATTGCCATGAACTTGCCGCTAAGTAATGAAAAACGTCCAAACTGGGATTTTGAAACATTGGTTTCTCTGGGCGCTCACGAATTTGACGTAGAAATGTTTGACCACCTGGAAGTGGAAAAAGAAGGCGAAAAGCACTTCTATTGCCGTACTTTTGTGGTTAGTGCATTGAAATAAGCAAACAAAAAAACGCTTCCCAATCCAAGTTGAAGGGGAAGCGTTTTTTGCATTTAGTTTCAAAAAACAGTACGTTGTTTTTTGGAAATCCGAACCGCAAATACCAGATAGGTGGCAAAGCAGGCTAGAGCGAAAGCTGCGCCAATGGGGTAGCCAATCGCAAGCGGTAGTCGGAAGCCTTCAGTCGCCATGAGAATGTAGGTCATGCTGACTGCCGACATAAAGGTTGCCGGCAGCGCCGTAATCAAAGAAGCCACCGGACGGCGATTCGATTGCAGAAGATAAGAGGTAGCGCACCAAAGAGAAATCATCGCCAAGGTTTGGTTGCTCCAAGAGAAATAGCGCCACAAAATATTAAAATCCAGTTGGGTTAAAATTGCTCCCACTGCCAAAAGCGGCAGGGTCAACAACAATCGGTTTCGAATTTTTTCTTGCTTCAACCCGGTCCATTCCGCCAAAATCAAGCGGGCGCTGCGGAATGCCGTATCTCCGGAGGTGATCGGACAAGCGATTACACCGATGACAGCCAGAATACCGCCGACAGCACCCAACAACCCAGTGGAAATCTCATAAACCACACCGGATTGCCCTGCATGAGCAAGCGCATCGGATAAGGCGTGTGTTGCACCGTAAAAGGCAACGCCGGCTGCTGCCCAAATCAACGCAATGACAGCTTCGCTAATCATCGCACCGTAGAAAACGAACCGTCCGTTTTTCTCACTTTTGATACACTTGGAAATCAGCGGAGATTGGGTAGCGTGGAATCCGGAGATTGCACCGCAAGCCACAGTAACGAACATGAACGGGAAGACAGGGAGGTTATTTGGGTGGAGATTTTGCAGGGTGATTTCCGGAATGGAGTAGCCACCAAACAGCAACCCACCTAAAATGCCCAGTGCCATTACAATCAGTGTAACGCCGAAGATAGGGTACAACCGACCGATAATTTTATCAATGGGCAACAGGGTAGCCAAAATGTAATAGATTAAGATAATGACAATCCAAAAATTGGTGCTGAGGAAACTCGGCGTTAAGTTGGCAAGGAGGGAAGCAGGGCTGCTGAGAAATACTGTGCCGACTAAAATCAGCAGCACAACGGAGAATATTCGCATGACCCACTTAAAGCCTTTGCCCAAGTATCGTCCGGAAAGCTGTGCGATGGATTCTCCACCGTTTCGAGTGGAGATCATACCGGTCATATAGTCGTGAACGGCACCGCCTAACAGGGAGCCGAACACAATCCACAAAAACACAACAGGGCCAAATACAGCACCCATCAGCGCACCGAAAATCGGACCGGTGCCGGCAATGTTTAGCAGCTGTACCAAAAAGGCTTTCCATGTTTTCATAGGCATACAATCTACGCCGTCCCCGCTGCTCATGGCAGGGGTTGAACGATTATCTGGGGCGAATACTTTTTCTGTAATACGACTGTAAAGGAAGTATCCAACCAAAAGTACTGCGAACGATAAAAATAAAGAAATCAAGGGATTGCTCCTTTCGCAATAAAATGTTGCGCGCATAGAGGAATGAAAGTTCCACAAAAAGTATAGCATTCCAATGGCTCAGTGTCGATGGAAAAGACTGAAAGGAAATTTGACAGATTTTACCGGATTTTCTCATGATTTTCCAACAGAGGAAAATAGTTACTTATCAAAATAGATAGATTTTCCACCACAATATCTTGGATTTAAGTAAATATGGGTAACAACGGAAAAAGAGAGAAATTTTTCCAAGTTTTCGTTTTTCTAACCGAAAAAGGTAGCAGAACTTTTGTTGATTTTCACATAAAATTATGGTAAAATACGGTGGGAAGATTGGATGAAATGAGGTGGAAAATATGAATATTTTACACTTACGCTATGCGTTGGAGGTGGAAAAAACAGGTTCCATCACCCATGCGGCAGACAATTTGTATGTTGGGCAGCCAAATCTCAGCAAAGCCATCAAAGAATTGGAAAATACCATCGGTATCACCATTTTTAAACGGACGGTAAAGGGAATGCTTCCCACCCCCAAAGGTGCGGAGTTTTTAGCAAATGCCAGAAAGGTCATTGCCAAAATCGACGAACTGGACAGTATGTATCATACCGATCGGGTGAAAAAACGAGTGTTTAATGTATCGGTGCCAAGAGCGTCCTATATCAGTGAGGCATTTACGCATTTTCTAACGCATTTAGAGGAAGAGGAACAGCTGGAGATCAACTTCAAAGAAACCAATTCCTTAGAAGCCATCCGCAACATTGTGGAAAATGAGTACAATTTGGGCGTTGTTCGCTACCATTCCGATTACGAAAAGTTTTTTCAGAATCTGTTAGAAAGCAAAAATATCCATGCGCATACGCTGTGGGAATTTGAAGCTATGGTTGCAATGTCCAAACAGCATCCGTTGGCAAAAAAGAAAAAGCTGATGTTGGATGACCTGCGAGGGTATACCATGTTGGCCCACGGAGATACCTCCATTCCGTCGGTATCTTATTCCGAGATGCAGCCTACGGAGCTGCTCGCCATGGCAGACCGCAAGATTTTTCTCTTTGAACGAGGCAGCCAAATGGATTTGCTTCGTGGCGTGGCGGGTACCTATATGTTGGTTTCTCCCATTCCGGAGGAGATTGTCAAAACTAACGGATTGGTTGTGAAAAAATGCGGTGGGCTGAACGGCACCTATAAGGATGTTGTGATTTATCCTAAAAACTACAAATTGAAACGGTTGGATAAGGAATTTATCCAAGCCATTTATGACAGAAAGGATTCGCTGGAAAAAGAAAATAATACCTAACTTCCGCTTGGAACAGTATGGTATTGCTAAAACTATATAACCTCATTCCTATTTCATCATTCCATCTTTGGAAATAATATGTTAAATTATTAACAAGGAGAAATTATTTCATATTTTCAGGAGGTAGTTATGGCACGTTTTACATTACCAAGAGATATTTATTATGGAAAAGGCACACTGGAAACTTTGAAAACCCTGAAGGGCAGTAAAGCGATGGTGGTTGTAGGCGGCGGCTCCATGAAGCGGTTTGGCTTTTTGGATCAAGTTGTGAACTATTTGAAAGAAGCCGGCATGGAAGTGCAGCTTTTTGAGAACGTAGAGCCGGATCCATCTGTGGAAACCGTTATGCGTGGCGCAAAAGCAATGCAGGAGTTTGAACCGGATTGGATCGTAGCTATGGGTGGCGGTTCTCCGATTGATGCAGCAAAAGCCATGTGGACTTTCTACGAGTATCCAGAAACCACATTCGAGGACTTGATTACACCATTCAGCTTCCCGGAACTGCGGAAAAAAGCAAAGTTCTTGGCAATTCCGTCCACATCCGGTACTGCAACCGAAGTTACGGCATTCTCCGTAATCACAGATTACGAAAAGGGGATTAAGTATCCGTTGGCAGACTTTAACATCACTCCGGATATTGCCGTAGTTGACCCAACTTTGGCAGAAACTATGCCGCCAAAGCTGACCGCCCACACCGGTATGGACGCGCTGACCCATGCCATCGAAGCATATGTTTCTACCTTGAACGGCCCGTTTACCGACCCGTTGGCACTGAAAGCCATTCACATGGTATTTGATTATCTGCCGGATTCCTATAACGGCGATAAGACTGCCAGAGAGCAAATGCACTATGCGCAATGTTTGGCAGGCATGGCATTCTCTAACGCACTGTTGGGCATCGTTCACTCTATGGCACATAAAACCGGTGCGGCATTTTCTACCGGACATATTCCGCACGGTTGCGCCAATGCAATCTACCTGCCATATGTCATTCAGTACAATGCCAAATGTGCAGCCGGTCGCTATGCAGACATTGCCCGCTCCGTAGGCATTACCGGAAACAGCGATGCAGAACTGGTAGAAGGCTTGTGCAAGAAGATTGATGAATATAATGTAAAACTGAACATCCCAAAGACGCTGAAAGAGTTTGGCATCAACGAGGATGAATTTAAAGAAAAAGTAGCTGCCATTGCCGAATTGGCAGTAGGCGATGCCTGCACCGGCTCCAACCCCAGACCGATTACACCGGCAGAGATGGAGAAGCTGCTTACCTGCACCTATTACGGCACAAAGGTAGATTTCTAAGCGAATCCCTCACAGAAAATTTAGAAGGGTACGAAATAAAGCAATGTATAAAATTTTGCGAAAAAAACGATTGAATCCAACGGTTACGCAAATGGTAATTGAAGCACCCGAAGTTGCAAAAAAGGCAGAGCCGGGTCAGTTCATCATTTTGCGTACAGATGAAAACGGCGAGCGTGTTCCCTTGACCATTGCCGACTATGATCGACAAGCGGGAACTATCACCATTATTTTCCAAATTGTCGGCAAAACCACCATGGCGCTGGACGAAATGAACGAGGGCGAATGTCTGCACGATTTTGCAGGTCCATTGGGAGTTCCAACGCATACAGACGGTCTGAAAAAGGTTGCCGTTATCGGCGGCGGCGTAGGCTGCGCCATTGCGTTCCCCATTGCAAAAAAGCTCAGCGAGCAAGGCTGCGAAGTCCATGCGATTACCGGTTTCC
>CAKSOB010000052.1 GCA_934476545.1 uncultured Eubacteriales bacterium
ACCGAGTTCTTCCATGTTGCTCCGGATCCATCCTTGGCTTGTGCAAAGGAAGGCGCAGCAGCAATGAACGCATTCCAACCGGATTGCATTATTGCGCTGGGCGGCGGCTCCGCAATGGATGCCGGTAAAATCATGTGGGTAATGTATGAGCATCCGGAAGTAGACTTTATGGACATGGCAATGCGTTTTGTGGATATTCGCAAGCGTGTTTACACCTTCCCGCACATGGGCGATAAGGCATACTTCATTGCAATTCCAACCTCTGCCGGTACCGGCTCCGAGGTAACACCGTTTGCCGTTATCACCGACGAGCAGACCGGTGTAAAATATCCGCTGGCTGACTACGAGCTGCTGCCCAACATGGCAATCGTAGACGCAGACATGATGATGGATGCACCGAAGGGCTTGACTGCGGCTTCCGGTATTGATGCGGTAACCCACGCATTGGAGGCATATGCTTCTATGATGGCAACCGATTATACCGACGGCTTGGCGCTGCGCTCCTTGAAGATGATTTTCGAGTACTTGCCGGCTGCCTATGCAAATGGTCCTCACGATCCGGTGGCAAGAGAGAAAATGGCAAATGCAGCTACTATGGCAGGTATGGCGTTCGCCAACGCATTCTTGGGCGTATGCCACTCTATGGCACATAAGCTGGGTGCATTCCACCATCTGCCGCATGGTATTGCCAACGCGTTGATGATCAACGAGGTTCTGCGCTTCAACGCTTCCGAAACACCTGCAAAGATGGGTACCTTCCCGCAGTACGATCACCCACATACCTTGGCAAGATATGCCGAGGTTGCCGATTATCTGGGCATCAAGGGTAAGGATGACAACGAAAAGCTGGAGAATCTCATTAAAGAAATCGACAAGCTAAAGAATAAGATTGGCATTAAGGCAACCATTCGGGATTACGGCATTGACGAGCAAGATTTCTTGGATCGTTTGGATGACATGGTAGAGCAAGCCTTTGACGATCAGTGTACCGGCGCAAACCCACGCTACCCATTGATGAAAGAAATTAAGCAAATGTATCTGAAAGCCTACTACGGCAAATAAGGAGGTCGTACTATGAAACTGGAAGTTCTGGCAAAACGAGAAGCCAAAACGGTTTATCGTGACGGAGATCGTGTGCTGAAGGTGTTTGACGAGTCCTTCAAAAAATCCGATATTCTCAACGAGGCATTGAATCAAGCAAGAGTTGAGGAAACCGGACTGAATATTCCAAAGATTTTGGAAGTTACAAAAGTAGACGGCAAGTGGGCAATTATTTCCGAGTACATTGAGGGCGATAACTTGGCAACGCTGATGGCGGAGCACCCAAAGAAAAAGAGCAAATACTTGGAGCTGTTTGTGGATTTGCAAATGGAAGTACACACCAAGCGTGCGCCGCTGCTCAATAAGCTGAAGGATAAAATGATGCGGAAGATTTCCGAAACCAATCTGGATGCGACTACACGCTATGAGCTGCACACCCGCTTGGAGGGTATGCCCACCCATGATAAGGTTTGTCACGGCGACTTTAACCCAAGTAACATTATCATCCGTCCGGATAAAACTCCGTTTATTTTGGACTGGTCCCACGCAACCCAGGGTAATGCTTCTGCCGACGTGGCTCGTACCTATTTGCTGTTCAGCTTGGCAGCAGAAAAGGGCGATGTCAGTCCGGAGTTGGCAGATAAGTATTTGAAGCTGTTCTGCAAAAAGAGCGACACAGCACGGCAATATGTACAGCAATGGCTGCCAATCGTAGCGGCATCTCAATCTGTTAAGGGAAAACCGGAAGAGCGAGAGTTCCTGCTGAAATGGGTCAACGTGGTTGATTACGAATAATTGAATTTTTTGGAATGCGGTGTCAGAAATGATGCCGCATTTTTGCGCAAATTTTACTGGAAATTCGGAGTTAGCTATGGTATACTGAAAAAAGGACTGCTTAAAAAGCAGAAATCGTTCTTATTTTATCCACAGAATTTTTTGGCAGTTTGGAGGGAAGTCATGTTAGATGTTTTACTGGACGCACTGTTAGATACGGCAAAAATGCTACCGTTTTTGTTTGGCGCATACTTATTGATTGAGGTACTGGAACATAAAGCCAGTCAGAAAATGAAGCGGCGGCTTATGCACCTGGGACCGTTGGGACCGATTGGCGGTGCCGTGTTGGGAATAGTTCCTCAGTGCGGATTTTCCGTAACGGCAGCCAACTTTTATTCCGGAAAGTTAATCACGATGGGAACCATGCTGGCGGTATTTTTATCCACCAGTGACGAAGCAATCCCGATTTTAATTTCTCACCCGGAATCCTTCCAATATTTATGGAAGATGATCGTGATTAAATTGATTACCGCTATTGTCACCGGTATTGTGGTGGATTTGATTTATCGGCTGGTGTTCCACAAAAATGACGATACGCCTGATTTTGAAGAAGTCTGCGATAGTTGTGACTGTAAGCATCATAATGTGGTTGTTTCTGCCATTCGTCATACCATCAGCACCACGATTTTTATTTTGGTAATCAACCTTGTTCTGGGCTATGCCATTTATTGGATTGGAGAAGAAACCATCGGCACGATTATGTTGAACGATACCATTTTTCAACCGTTCTTGGCAGCGTTGATTGGGTTTATTCCAAACTGTGCTTCTTCTGTATTGCTGACCGAATTATTTACAGAAGGCGCATTGAGCTTCGGTTCCACAGTGGCGGGGCTTTGCGCCGGTGCCGGTATGGGCTTGGCGGTTTTATTCCGTACCAATAAACACCACATGAAGCAAAATTTTATTGTTTTGGGAATCCTTTACAGCGTAGCGGTTGTAACCGGATTATTGACAGATCTTATCATTGCATAATTTGAAACAATTCTTTATAATGAAAGTGTCTACTAAGAAAAAGAATAGGAGATTTTTTATGCTTCGTAAGATTATTGAGATATCAGAAGAACGCTGCAACGGTTGTGGCAAATGTGCCGATGCTTGCCATGAGGGCGCAATCGGTATGGTGAACGGGAAAGCCAAGCTGCTGCGGGACGACTATTGTGACGGACTGGGCGATTGCCTTCCGGCTTGTCCGGTGGATGCCATTCGGTTTGTAGAGCGTGAGGCAGCCCCTTATGACGAGCAGGCGGTACGAGCCAATATGGCAGCTCGCAAGGCGGCAAAGCAGCCCTTCTCCGGATGTCCCGGAATGGCATTGAAGCAATTTGATTCCGTTCCGGCTTCGGCAGAATGTATGGGGGAGGAGGTTCCTTCCCAACTGCATACATGGCCGATTCAAATCAAATTGGCGCCGGTGAATGCACCGTTTTTCCAAGGGGCAGAGCTGTTGATTGCAGCAGACTGCACAGCCTTTGCATACGGCGATTTTCACCGCAAATTTCTCTCCGGCAAGGTGGCGTTGATTGGCTGTCCAAAGCTGGATATGGTAGATTATACCGAGAAGCTGACTGCTATTTTTCAAGAAAATTCCATCAAGCGTGTTACGGTGGTGCGGATGCAAGTACCATGCTGCGGTGGTCTGCAACAGGCGGTAAAAAATGCCATTTTATTGAGTGGACGGGATTTTCCGGTGGAAGTGGTTGTCATTTCTACCGATGGACGGATTCTTTCGTAAAAACACTTGACAAATAGGTCAATCACAAGTATTGTTATAGTAGACGGCAAAGGGAAGCATTTTCAGGTAGAGCGGCTGACAGTTCTCAGTCTTTCGGATGTTCCCCAGTTGTCCTATGATACAGAAAAGCGATTTTCTGTTTTTTCACACACCGAGGCACTCTCCACCGGAGGGTGCCTGATTTTTTGCCTATTTTCCCAAACATCCCATCCGGCAAAATTCTGATCTTCTATTGCATTTTCGACCGGTTTTATGGTAAACTATTGCTACGGATAGTATCCTCTGGGAGCTGTACCGAATTTAGAAGAATCCTTTTTATTTTCAGTGGCATATATCCGAAAAATCGGAATAGGACCGCAGAGCATCGCTCCGAAAGGAGTGGTCGGAATGAAAATCGGAATCATTGGCGCAGGGAAGGTAGGTACTTCTCTGGGCAAGTATTTTTGTGAACATAACATCCCTGTAGTGGGGTATTACAGCAAAAGCATTGCCTCCGCCCAAGCAGCGGCAGATTTTACAAAAACAGATGCAGTTTCCTCTATGGAGGACTTAGTGAATGCAAGCGATACTCTGTTTCTCACCACCGGTGACAGCGCTATTTCAGAGGTATGGAAAGCGCTGAAAAATTTGCCCATTGAAAATAAAATAATTTGTCATTGTAGTGGATCTCTATCATCTAGTATTTTTTCAGAGGAACGACCAAATACCATTACCCGTTGTTCTGCACATCCGCTGCTTTCTTTTCCGGATCGGGAAACCGGTTCCAAATTACTGGCAAATGCTGTCATTACCCTAGAGGGGGACGGCTCCAGATTTTCGGAAATGGAAGCGTTGTGGAAGGGGTTAGGCAATCGGGTACAAACCATTGACCAAACGCAAAAAGCACTGTACCACTGTGCAGCCGTAACCGTCAGCAACCATGTGTTGGCATTGCTAGATTGGGGCGTAGCACTGTTGGCTCGCTGTGGATTTGACCGAGAACAAGCGTTATCTGCTCTTTCTCCCTTGATTCGAGGGAATATGGATGCAGCGCTAGCACAGGGCATTCCGGCAGCGTTGACCGGACCGGTAGAACGGTGCGATACCGAAACGGTTTTGGAACATCTCCACAGCTTGGAGAATGCCCCAAAGGAACAGCAGCTTTATGGGTTGTTGGCACAGCGCTTGGTAGATCTTGCTGCGGAGAAGCATCCGAAGCGAGATTACTCTGAATTGAGAACGATATTAGGAGGTCTTTTTTAAATGAAGCATACAACCGTTACTTTCCAAAAAGCAAAAGAGCAGGGCGAAAAATTATCCGTTTTAACGGCTTACGATTACTCCATGGCAAAGTTGATTGACGGCGCAGGCGTTCACGGAATTTTGGTGGGCGATTCTTTGGGCATGGTTATGCTTGGCTATGAGAATACCTTGTCTGTTACCATGGAGGATATGATTCACCACACTGCCGCTGTGGCAAGAGGCACGGAAAACGCACTGGTGATTGCAGATATGCCCTTCTTATCCTATCAGATTTCTGTGGAAGAGGCGGTACGCAATGCCGGTCGGTTGGTTCAGGAGGGACACGCCCATGCGGTAAAGCTGGAGGGCGGTGCCGTTGTGGCAGAGCAGGTGCGAGCCATTGTGAATGCTTCCATTCCGGTTATGGGACATTTGGGATTGACCCCGCAGTCGGTAAATGCCTTTGGTGGCTTTAAGGTGCAGGGAAAGACACAAGCTGCCGCACAAAAACTGTTGGATGATGCCAGAGCCTTGGAAGAAGCCGGCGCATTCGCTATTGTGTTAGAGTGTGTTCCTGCAAAGCTGGCAGAGAAGGTTAGCAGGGCGGTGTCCATCCCCACCATTGGAATCGGTGCCGGCGCAGGCTGTGACGGACAGGTTTTGGTGTACCACGATATGATGGGACTCTTCTCCGGATTTACACCGAAGTTTGTAAAACGCTTCGGCAATATCGGAGAAGCCATGCAGGATGCAGTGAAAGCTTATGTGCAGGAAGTGGCAGAGGGACAGTTCCCGGCGGAGGAACACACCTTTGCAATCGAAGATGATTTGCTGGAAAAATTATATTAAGCGGTTTGAAATAGAGGAGATAGCAAAATGGAACTTTTTACAACGGTACAACAAGTGCGGGAACAGGTAAAAACATGGAAAAAGCAAGGACTCACTGTGGGCTTGGTGCCTACCATGGGCTTTTTGCATGAGGGGCATAAGAGCCTGATTGACAGAGCTGTTGCCGAGAACGACAAGGTAGTGGTCAGCGTTTTTGTAAACCCGATTCAGTTCGGACCGAACGAGGACTTTGCACAGTACCCGAGAGATTTAGAGAAGGATACCGCACTGTGCGAAAACGCCGGCGCAGCAATCCTGTTCCATCCGGAGCCGGAGGAGATGTACCCCAACGGGTTCTGCACCCATGTGGATGTAACAGGTGTTACCGACAATCTGTGCGGCGCAAAGCGTCCGGGGCACTTCCAAGGAGTTTGTACCGTGGTATCCAAGCTGTTCCATATGGTTGCACCGGACAGAGCCTACTTTGGCGAAAAGGATGCCCAACAGTTGGCGGTGATTCGTCGGATGGTGCAGGATTTGAACTTTGACTTGGAGGTAGTGGGCTGCCCGATTATTCGGGAAAGCGACGGCTTGGCAAAAAGCTCCCGCAACACCTATCTCAATCCGGAGGAGCGTCGTGCTGCACTGGTGCTGAATCGTGCGCTGACTGCCGCAAAATCTGTGATGGAGCGAGGCGAGCGTCGTGCGGATCGGATTCTGCCGGTAATTCAGGCAGAGCTGGGTGAAGAACCCCTTGCCAAGGTAGACTATGTTAAGATGGTAGACAGCCTGACCATGGAAGATGTGGAAACCGCAGAGCAGGATGTTCTGGTGGCGATTGCCGTATATATTGGAAAGACACGGCTCATCGACAATTTCACATTCCAAATTCAATAAAATCCAATGGATTGGTTTAACTGGTATGGTACGGTGATTGTGGCATTTTTGATGGTTCCCAATCTGTTTTTTCTCATGAAACAGAAAGAACAAAGCCACAAGGCGTACCGCAATCTAAAGTTGGAGATTCCGGAGCAGATTGGAAGAATCGGCTGTATTATATTCATGATGCTTCAAATTCCCTATGCTTGTCGGGGTGTTTGGTTAGCAAACGGATGGATAGTTTATTGTGTAGGCAATGGCATCCTTTTGGCAGCATACTTTGCATTTTGGATTCTTTGTTGGAACCGCTATCCTCGGCTCCGGGCATTGTCGTTGTCTATTTTGCCGTCGGTACTGTTCTTGTGGAGCGGGATCCTGACAGCGAATCTTCCGTTGTTGGCGACTGTATTGTTGTTTGCACCGACCCATATTGCAATCAATTGGAAGACTGTTTCGGACGCAAAATAAAAAGGAGAACTGATATGATATTAGAAATGCTGAAAGGCAAAATTCACCGTGCTACGGTGAAGCAGGCAGATTTGAATTATGTAGGCAGTATTACCATTGACCGAGATTTGATGGATGCCGCCGGAATCATCGAGTATGAAAAGGTGCAAATTGCAGATGTAGATAACGGCAATCGGTTTGAAACATATGTCATTGCAGGCGAGAGAGGTTCCGGTTTGATTTGCCTGAACGGTGCGACAGCGCGGTGCGCTTCCACCGGTGATAAGGTCATTATCATGTGCTATTGCCAACTGGATGCACAGGAGGCTGCAACCCATCAGCCGAAGGTGGTGTTTGTGGATGAAGACAACCACATTACCAAAACTGCTCGTTATGAAAAGCACGGACGAATTTCCGCAGACGAATAGGGGAGAACAGGATGATTTTAGCCATTGACGTAGGCAATACCAACATTGTAATTGGAGGATTGAGCGGCGAGGAGATTTTCTTCACTGCGCGTATTTCCACCGATAAATCCAAAACCACCGATGATTACGCTGCGAAGCTGAAAAGTATTTTGGAGATTTATGAAATTGACCGTAGCCGCATTGCAGGGGCAATTTTGTCTACTGTGGTGCCTGCTTTGGCAACGGTGCTGAGCGATGCCGTGGAAAAGTTGTTGGGCTGCCGCCCGATGGTGGTATCCGCTGCCATGAACACCGGTGTTCGGATTGCCATGGATAATCCAAAGCAGGTGGGTGCTGATCTGATTGTAGACGCTACCGCTGTTCTGCACGAATATCCTCAGCCGACCCTGTTTTTTGACATGGGAACTGCAACCACCGTATCTGCCATTGATCAGGACGGCACCTATGTAGGCGGCATGATCATTGCCGGAGCAGAGTTGTCTTTGGAGGCATTGTCCAACGGGACAGCGCAGCTTCCACATATCAGCATGGATGCGCCGGAAAAAATGTTGGGTAAGAACACCATCGACTGTATGAAAAGCGGTGTGATTTACGGTACGGCTGCCATGGTGGACGGGATTATCCAACGGGCAGAAGAAGAAATGGGCGAACCGCTTACCGTAGTGGCAACCGGCGGAATCTCCAAGAAAATCGTACCCTATTGCCGGAGGAAAATCATCTGCGATGAAAACTTAACCTTAAAAGGATTGCGTCTGCTCTACGAGAAAAATAAAGAAAAGGAGAATTGACCATGCTCCGAGGGAAAACGGTTCTGTTGGGCGTAACCGGCAGCATTGCCGCTTATAAAACAGCCTACTTGGCAAGTGCCTTGAAAAAATTAGGGTGCAACGTTCATGTGTTGATGACAGAAAACGCAACCCAATTTATCAATCCCATTACCTTTGAAACCTTAACGGGCAATAAGTGTTTGGTAGATACCTTTGACCGAAATTTTCAGTACAATGTAGAACACGTTTCTTTGGCAAAACAAGCGAATTTAGTGATGATTGCTCCGGCTTCTGCCAATGTGCTGGCGAAGCTGGCGCATGGCTTGTGTGATGATATGTTGACCACCACCGTACTGGCTTGCAGATGTAAAAAGATTGTTGCGCCTGCCATGAATACAGGAATGTATGAAAACCCCATTACACAGGATAATCTGGAACGCCTGCGGAAATTTGATTTTGAAATTGCAGAGCCGGCGGTGGGATATTTAGCGTGTGGCGATACCGGCGCAGGAAAAATGTTGGAGCCGGAAATTTTACTCCAATATATTTTGCAGGAGATTGCTTTTGAAAAAGATCTCACCGGAACAAAAGTGTTGGTCACTGCCGGAGCTACTCAAGAGGCACTGGACCCTGTGCGGTATTTGACCAATCATTCCACCGGAAAGATGGGTTATGCCATTGCACAAGCAGCAGCTCGCCGTGGCGCAGAGGTTACTTTGGTCAGCGGAAAGACAGCCTTGCAAAAGCCGTTGTTCCTTCGCACCGTGGAGGTAGTCAGCGCGGAAGAAATGTTCCAAGCGGTGACAAAATTGGCTCCGGAGCAGGATATTATCATCAAAGCGGCTGCGGTTGCGGATTACACTCCTGCGACCATCGCAGAGGAAAAAGTAAAGAAATCAGATGATGAACTGTCTATCCCTTTAAAGCGAACCAAGGATATTCTGCAATTCTTGGGAGAGCATCGAACGGAAGGACAATTCCTCTGTGGGTTCTCCATGGAAACAGAACATATGGTGGAAAATTCCAGAAAAAAACTGGAAAAGAAGCGCTTGGATTTGATTGCTGCAAATAACCTCAAGGTAGAAGGGGCAGGCTTTGCAGGAGATACCAATGTGTTGACCCTGATCTCTAAAGACGCTACGATTGAACTGAAAAAAATGACAAAAGAAGAAGCAGCGCACGCACTCTTGGATACCATCCAAATCATGCGTGGCTGCAAATGATAGAGAGCCAATCGGCTCTTTTTTATTTTGGCATAAAAAATCACCTTCCGAATTGTTTTTAGACAACAGAAGGTGGGAATTTTTTATGATAATGATTCGGCTTGGCGCAACCGGTCAATGAGGTTTAAGATTTTCTCATTGCCGTCCAAAATCCATTGGAGTCGCTCCAAATATTCTTTTGCAAAGCAAACAACCCAAAGTGGTTTTGTATAAACCTGACAGAATTTATCAAAGATACTGTGAGCGCCACGCTCGACCAAATCCATAGTCAAGTCAATTTTTTGAGTCAGTTCCAAGCACCGGGGATTTTCCAATACCATTGTGTACAACTCATCTTGGTATTGCTGCAAATAATATACTTGATCAATTAACAAATGCGCACACAATTTGTAGCGCTCATACCGATCACAGACCTTTTGCAAATCGAGGACATCTTCGGTAAAATACGGCTGCATAAGTTCTGCAACGCAGCTTAACTTTTTCACAGTTAATTCCATTAAAAATAAAGTTTCTTCCAACCGTTCCTCCACGTTGAGTTATCCCCCTTTTTTCCTAAAATCTGTCCATATTATACCATGAAAATTTTGGAGTTGCAACAATAAAAAGTGTAAAAGAACCACATTGCGTTGTAT
>CAKSOB010000053.1 GCA_934476545.1 uncultured Eubacteriales bacterium
CACTTTGGCAGAGGGGCTTTCCGAGCTGCGGAAAACCCGTCAGGGAATCAAGGCAACCCAGAGAAATAACCAGTAGAATTCGAGAGAAGTCCTTAGGGATAAATCTGAACTTTTCGTTAACATTTATGGGAGGTTCATCAGGCGTACTACAAGATGTTGTGGTGCGCCTTTTTTATTGTATATATATCCGTGCAGCGGAAGGAAACAGGCGGAATTAGGGTGTATTTTTATTCAATTCAGGGGAAAATGAGGTTGAAATCAGCGGGGATTTATTATATAATCAGAATAGATAGTGGGGAGAAGTGGGGAAAAGTTCCATTCTGTGAAAAATAGGATGAACTTTTCCCAAGAGGTGGCAGGATGTTAATTGGTGAATATCAACATACCATTGATGCAAAAAACCGGGTGATTGTGCCTGCCAAATTTCGAGAGGATTTGGGCAGCTTATTCTACATCACCAAGGGGTTAGACGGTTGCCTGTTTGTGCTTTCCAGAAAAGGATGGGAGCAGCTTCAGGCAAAAATTGATGCTATGCCGCTTTCCAAATCCCGCGGTCTTCAACGGTTTTTCTTTGCCGGTGCCGCCGAGGCGGAGCCGGACAAGCAGGGACGCATTTTAATTCCGCAAAATTTGCGGGAATATGCCGAATTAGAGAAGGATGTTACCTTTATCGGAACCTCTACCCGTGCGGAAATTTGGAGTACGGAGAAATGGAATCGAATGAACGAAGAACTCACCGAGGCATCCATTGTTGAGGTAATGGACGAATTGGAATTTTAGAGCAAAAGGGCGGGTACAGTATGGAATTTCATCATAAATCTGTTTTGTTTGCCGAAACGATTGAATCGTTGGCGGTGCGCCCGGACGGTCAGTACATTGACGGTACTGCCGGCGGCGGCGGTCACTCCGAAGCGATTGTACGGCAGCTTACCACCGGTCGACTTTTGTCTATCGACCAAGACCCGGATGCCATTGCAACGGTGAAGAATCGCTTGGGAAAATATCCTTGTTCCACCGTGGCACAGGGAGAGTTTTCGCACATGGCGGAAATTGCCGAGGACTGCGGCATGGGACCCATCGACGGTATCCTTTTGGATATCGGTGTGTCCTCCCACCAGTTGGATACGCCGGAGCGAGGATTTTCTTATCACCACGAAGCACCGTTGGATATGCGTATGAGCCAAGAAGGGCGCAGCGCTTATGACCTGGTGAACTCCCTGTCTTGGCAAGAATTGGCGCAAATCATCAGCCGCTATGGCGAGGACAAGAACGCCAAACGCATTGCTATGGGCATTGAGCGTGCCAGAGCGGAGGGACCCATCGAAACCACCACCCAGTTGGCGGATATTATTCGAGAGTCTGTTCCGGCAGCGGTGCGCAGAGCAGAGGGACACCCTGCCCGCAAAACCTTTCAGGCACTGCGAATTGCCGTAAACCAAGAGTTAGACCACTTGACCACTGCGTTGGAAGCAGCCTTTTCCTTGCTGAAGCCCGGCGGTCGGTTAGCGGTTATTACCTTCCACTCGTTGGAAGATCGTATTGTAAAGCAAACCATGAACGAGTGGTGCAAGGGTTGCACTTGTCCGCCGGACTTTCCGGTGTGCGTGTGCGGCAACAAGCCGAAAGCATCCTTGTTATATAAAAAGGGATTGGCGCCGTCGGAAGAAGAACTGGCGGAGAATCCAAGAAGCCGCAGCGCAAGACTGCGTGTATGCATTAAACTATAATTTGGGGATAGGAGGGAACAGGAGTGCCACACAAAAATACATCCAGCGCATATGATTTTTCTCGGTTTGAACCGAAGGTTGCCGCACCTGCTCAGCCAACCCAAAAGGAACAGCCCAAGCAGGAGAGCAACATTGTAGCTATTCCGGAGGAACATCTTCGCAAGACTACAAAATTTCGCCGCCGGTTAAAAACACGGGGCGCAGCCAAGAAGGTGATTCTCATTGGCGTGGGTGCTGCAATTTGTACGGTGTTGATTGCCGGTCAGGTTCGGATGTCCGAATTGACAGATAAAATCGACACGGCGCAGCAGAGTCTGACAGAGGCGGAGAGCTTGTATACCCAGTATCAGATGAAGAACGATTCCCAGTTTTCACTCACAACCATCGAGGAGTATGCTTCTAAAAATTTGGGGATGACCAAGGCGGATCAAACACAAATGGAGTACATAGAGTTGTCCTCCAAGGACAAGGGCGAGGTAATGCAGGTAAAAGAGCAAAATTGGTTGGTATCTGCATGGAACTACGTTGTCAATTTGTTGTCATAAGATTTATATTGTGCCAGTATGATGAAAACGGAAGTCTGTCATTGCAACGATTCCGGCGAACATACCGGTTTGAGGACAAAGAGTTGAGGAAACCGATGCTACCGGTTGGCGCTGAGGTGGTAACCGTAAGTGCTGCGGTTTTGCCTTAACTCTTATTTTTGTAAAGGGAGGAATGGGATTTGGCAAAGGGACCAACAATAACCATGTGGCGCAGAGCCATGTTTGTACTCATCGGACTGATTGCCGTCGGATTCGGTGTCGTTGTGTTCAGTTTGGTTCGGATTCAGTTGGTGGACGGCAGCGGTTTGAAGAAAATTGCTCTGGATCAACAACTGCAAGATACGCAAATTGCAGCCAAACGTGGTACGATTTATGACGCAAACGGCAAGATTTTGGCACAGAGCGCCAGCGTTTGGCAGGTTGTACTGGAACCAAAATATATTCTGCCCAGCAGCAGTGATACAGACGCTCAGAAAGCAAACAAAGAGGCTGCCAGAGCCAGAATCGTTTCCGGCTTGGCAGAAATCCTTGCTATAGATGAGGATACCATTCAAAAGAAGATTGATAAGGGTACCTACTACGAGGTGTTGAAGCGAAAGGTAGAGACCGAAGAGCGGGATAAAATCCTGAAGCTGAAAGAAGAACTGGTAGACAACTACAACCAGAGCAGCGGTATTTTGTTGGAATCCGACTATAAGCGGTACTACCCTTACGGCACACTGGCTTCCACCGTTCTGGGATTTGTAGGTTCTGACGGACAGGGACTCTCCGGGTTGGAAGTGTACTACGACGACTACCTTACCGGTACAGCAGGCAGAGTGGTCAGCATTAAAAATGCGGTTGGTACCGATATGCCTTTTGAGTACGACCAAATGGAAGAAGCAGAGGACGGTTACAGCTTGAAGCTGACCATAGATGCAACCATTCAGAGTATTTTGGAAAAGTATTTGGATGAAGGCGTTATCAACAACAACGTGCATAACCGTGCGACTGCCATCTGCATGAATGTAAAGACCGGTGCTATCTTGGGTATGGCGGTGTCCGGCGACTTTGACCCGAACGACCCGTATACCATCACCGACGAAGAGGTGATGGACGCTATTTCCAAGCTGCCGGAAAACGAGCAGCAGCAAGCGGAATCTGATGCGCTGCAAGCTCAGTGGAGAAACAAGGCAGTGAGTGATACGTACTATCCGGGTTCTGTTTTTAAGATGGTAACCCTCTCCGCAGCCTTTGAGGAGAATTTGGTAAGAGAAAGCGATACCTTCACCTGTAACGGTTACACCAAGGTAGAGGATCGTACCATCAACTGCCACGTTACGGAAGGTCACGGTACCGAAACTGTGGAAGAAGGCTTGATGAACTCCTGTAACCCAATGTTTATGTGGTTGGGCTTTAAGCTGGGCAAAGAGAACTTTATGGAATATTTCCACGGCTTTGGCTTTGCCGATAAAACAGGCGTCGACCTGCCGGGTGAATCCAACAGTATTTTCTACGACGCTTCCCAAATGAACGACGTTGACTTGGCGGTTTATTCCTTTGGTCAGAACTTCTCCATCACCCCGATTCAGATGGTGACCGCTGCCGCAACTATTGCCAACGGCGGTTATCTGGTACAGCCTTATGTTGTATCTCAGATTATGGACAGTGACGGCAACATTGTAAAGACTACCGAAACCAACGTGAAGCGGCAGGTCATTTCTACCGAAACCGCAAAGCGTGTGGCAAAGATTATGAACCGCAACGCCACAGAGGGTACTGCGAAGAACGGTTACGTTGCAGGCTATCGCATCTGCGGTAAGACCGGTACTTCCGAAAAGGTGGCGAAGTACTGGGAAGAAGGCGGCGAGGCAAAGGGCGCTGTCATGCAGTACATTGCGTCCTACTGCGGCTTTGCGCCGTTGGATGACCCGGAAGTGGCCCTTTTGGTATTCTTTGACGAGCCGGACGTTTCCGGTAACTTCTATGGCGGCGCCGTAGCCGGTCCTGTTTTCGCAAACATGATGAGCGAAATTCTGCCGTACTTGGGCGTAGAGCCACAGTATACCGACGAGGAAGCCGATGGCTTGGATACTGCTGCTCCGGTTACCGTGGGCGAGAGCCTTACCGATGCCATTGCAAAGGTAGAAGCAGCCGACCTGAGCTATGAAGTCTACGGCGACGGCGACACCGTTTTGGCACAATCTCCGGAACCGGGCGTAACCGTTCCGAGCGGCGGAACCGTGGTACTGTTTACCGACGAGGACAGCCAAAAGGAAACCGTAGAGGTGCCGAACTTGGTTGGATTCTCTTACAGCGAAACCAACGATATTGCAGCCTCTTACGGCTTGCAGATTAAGGTGACAGGCGTATCCTCCGGCAATGCCAGCGGTGTGTCCAGCAGCCAGAGCATTGCAAAGGGCGAAAAGGTAAAGCCGGGTACGGTCATTACCGTAAACTTTATTACAAAGGATACCGTATTGTAATTGCGGAAAAATAACCGTTATTTGACAGGAGATGATGGGATGAACCTGCAAATTATAGGAGAGAAAAGCATAAAAAAGGTCATCGCTGTGGCAGATGATATTTTGGAGCAGGATGAAAACGAGATGACGCTGACCGCATTGCGGCAAATCATTGCCCACTGTGGATTGGAGGATCGCTATCGGGTGGAACCGACGGCGGCGCTTCCGCAGCTTTCCGAGCGTTGGATTCCGTACATTTTGGTAACGGAAACGGGAGCTTGCCGAGGGCGGCTCCCCACGGTATTTCCTATTTGCGTTCAGAACTACTGTTGTACCGAAAAAGAGGGAGGGTGCCACTGCACCACATTCTCTATGGAGGATCCCACAGCGGATTTTGTAGCAGCCAACGTGCGGCAGTTTGCCGATATGGACTATGCCTTTGATCTGATAGGCTTGGGCATTATTGGGCGGGTGCATCTTGCCAAAGATGACCGGCGCTTGCTGCGTACCGCACTGATTGCGGCTTCGGCGGCATTATCATGTGGCATTTCCTTTGCCGATGTGGTGGAGGTGCTGAACACTTTGCCGGTGTTGCATCCAAGCTGCTGTTCGGCGCATTGATGGGATAGCGGTTGTAAGCAAATGTTTACAGAATAATAGAATGGAGTTTTCCATTTAGTGAAGAAAAAGGTGGAACACACATGATAGGAATTTGGACTGTGCTGTCTGCGGTCATTGCATTTGGCGTAACAGCACTCTTGGGGTTTTGGTTTATTCCCTTTTTGAAGAAAATTAAATTCGGTCAAACCATTCGGGAAGAGGGTCCCAAATGGCACGCCGGAAAAGACGGTACGCCAACCATGGGCGGCATCATGTTTATCATTGGCATTGCCGTGGCGGTAGCGGTTTGCCTGCCCATTTTGTACGCAACCATGAGCGGCTCAAACTCTTTGGGCATGGCAGAAACCCGCCTGATGATGGTAAAGGTCATCGGTGGCGGCTTGATGGCATTGGCGTTCGGTGCGATCGGTTTTATCGACGACTACATTAAAGTGGTTAAGAAGCGGAACTTGGGCTTGACTGCCATCCAAAAGCTGGTTTTGCAGTTCTTGGTAGCGGCTGCCTACTTGGCATCCATTATTTTGGCAGGCGGTGATTCTACCACCTACATTCCCTTTGCGGGCAGTGTAGATCTTGGGATCTTCTACTGGATTTTGGCGCTGTTGGTGATTGTGGGTATGGTAAACGCAGTCAACTTTACCGACGGTATCGACGGCTTGAACGGCTCTGTTACCTTCTTTGTTAGCATTTTCTTTATGCTGATTGCAGGCTTTATGATGGCAGGCGGTATGAGCGTTTTTGCTGCAGCGGTTGCAGGCGGCTGTATGGGCTTCCTCATGTGGAACTTCAACCCGGCAAAGGTGTTCATGGGCGATACCGGTTCCCTGTTCTTGGGCGGTGCGGTGTGTGCCATGGCATTTGGCTTGAACGTGCCGATTCTGCTGCTGCCAATGGGAATTGTGTATATCATGGAGATTCTCTCCGTAGTGTTGCAGGTAACTTACTTTAAGCTGACCCACGGCAAGCGCCTGTTTAAGATGAGCCCGATCCACCACCACTTTGAAATGTGTGGCTGGGGCGAAATGAAGATTTGTATTGTTGCCAGCGGTGTGACCATTTTAATGGGAATCCTGTGCGTGATTCTCACCCTGTTTGGCATTGTATAATACCCCCGTAAATTGGAAACGATGGGAAAGGAGGAGCCAGTATGGCGGAGAAGCGCAGAGCGCCTCAACAACGACCGCCGGCAAAGGGGCAGCGTCCCCAACGACCGCCGGCAAGCCGACCGATGACGAAAAAACGTCCGGTCAACAAAAATGAAAAAGTACGATACAACGATGACGGCACCGTAACACGCCTTGTAAAAAAGAGGGGGCGGCTCTTTGGAGTAGGCGCAGGTGTGGATTTGCCATTCTTGCTTTTAGTGTTGACACTGGTCACCATCGGATTGATTATGCTGTTTTCTGCCAGCTACTATTATGCGTATCATAATCAGGGCAGCAGTTTTTACTTCATTATCCGGCAAGGCATTTTTGCAATCATCGGTGTTTCGCTGATGTTCGCTATTTCTTTTATAGACTATCACATCCTACATCGATTCGCCATTCCCATTTTGGGAATTTCGTGGATTTTCTTGGTGGCGGTACGACTGTTGCCTGCTGTCCAAAATGTACACCGTTGGATTAACTTGGGACTGTTCTCGTTCCAGCCATCGGAAATTGCAAAGTTCGCCATTGTGCTTTGGTTTGCACACTACATTTCCAAGCACTTTACCCAAATGCACACCATTAAGTACGGTGTGCTGCCCAACCTGTTTGTGGTGGGCTTGACCGCCTTCTTGGTTGTGATTGAGCCACACTTCTCCGCAACGATTATCATTCTGCTCCTAGCAGGTATGATGATGTTCATCGGCGGCGTGCAGAAGCGTTGGTTTGCCCTTGCGCTGATTCTTCTGGCGGTGGGCGCCATCTGCCTGATGCTGTTTACCGACAGCTACGCCGGCGGACGTGTGCAGGGTTGGCTCAACCCCTTTAACACCGATTTGTGGTGGGAAACCTACCAGACCAGAAACTCTCTGTTGGCAATCGGCTCCGGTGGCTTCTTCGGACTGGGCTTGGGACAATCGCACCAGAAATACCTGTGGCTGCCGGAACCTCAAAACGACTTTATCTTTGCGGTGGTTTGCGAGGAACTGGGATTTGTGGGCGCGATGGCAATCATTGTGTTGTTTATCCTGTTGGTATGGCGTGGCATTACCATTTCTCTGAAAGCCAAGGATAAATTCGGAATGCTGCTGGGTACCGGCTTGGTATTGCAGGTTGGTGTGCAAGTGGCGCTGAACATCGCCGTTGTGACCAACACGATCCCAAATACCGGCATCAGCTTGCCATTCTTTAGCTATGGCGGTACGTCACTGGTACTGTTGTTGGCGCAGATGGGCGTGGTGCTCTCCATTTCTCGTACTGCATCCATTGAGAAATTGTGACGAGTTTGGATTGTTCTCTTTTTGTCAAAAAATGAAAGTTTCGTCCACCTTTACAACATGGTGCGAGTGGGAGGCGTGTTCCTCTCTTCGCCCTCTGCGGGGGGCGAAACTTTCCTGCTATATAAGGATCTTTTTACAAATACAACAAGGATTCCTCCAATAAATCCTTGGAAAGGGTGGTCATCATGTTACGAGTATTATTTGCAGGCGGCGGTACCGCAGGACACATTAACCCGGCGTTGGCGATTGCCGGATATGTGAAGGAGCAGCAGCCGGATGCGGAGATTTTGTATATCGGCGCAAAGGGCGGCATGGAGGAGCGATTGGTTCCCGCAGCCGGATTCCCTTTTAAGAGCATTACCATTTCCGGCTTTCAACGGAAGTTGACGCTGCAAAATATCGGAAAAAACATCAAGACGGTGGCTCGGATGTTCACCTCCAGCGGAGAAGCCAAGAAGCTGATTCGAGAATTTCAGCCGGATGTTTGTATCGGTACCGGCGGCTACGTTAGCGGTCCGGTGATTCGAGAGGCAATCAAGCTGGGCATTCCCACCATGATTCATGAGTCCAATGCCTTCCCCGGCATGACCAATAAGGCGCTGTCAAAAAACGCAACCTATACCCTGCTTGCGGTAGAGGATGCCAAAAAGCTGATGGACCCCAACGCCAATTGCATTGTTACCGGCAACCCGGTGCGGCAGGAGGTTTTGCAGGCACAGCGAGAGCCTTCCCGCCAAAAGTTGGGCTTGGATGACCGTCCGGTAATTTTGTCCTTTGGCGGCAGTTTGGGCGCTCGTTCCATCAATGAAGCGGTTGCCGATCTGTTGGTGCATTCCGCAAAAACAAAGCAGTATCAGCACCTCCATTCCTACGGGCAATACGGCAAGTGGATGCCGGAGCTGCTGAAAGAAAAAGGCGTAGATTTGGCACAAAATCCGCAAATGCGCATCAGCGAGTATATCTACAATATGCCGGAGTGCTTGGCGGCTGCCGATTTGGTTATCTGCCGTGCCGGCGCTATGACACTCAGTGAACTGCAGGTACAGGGTAAGGGCGCCATTTTGATTCCGTCCCCCAACGTGGCGGAGAACCACCAGTACCACAATGCTATGGCGCTGGCTCGCCGTGGGGCAGCAATCGTCATTGAAGAAAAGGACTTGACCGGAGAACTGCTCTGTCAAAAGGTGGAGGAGATTTTCCAAAAAGAAAACGGTGCCAAAACCTTGGGGGACAACGCTAAGAAAATGGCAATTACCGACACCAACCACCGAATTTATCAACTGATTTGTGAACTGGCAAAGAGGAAGGAATCATGAAACAAGAACTGAAAACCATCCCCTCCGCAGACGGCAAGCTGACCCTTCATGTGTTGATCGGCACACCGGAAACAGCACCGAAAGGCGTGGTGCAGATTACCCATGGCATGACGGAGCATAAGGGGCGGTACGTTCCCTTTATGGAATTTTTGGCGGAGAACGGCTATGCTTCTGTGATTCACGACCATCGGGGTCACGGAGAAAGCGTGAACAGCAAAGCGGATTGGGGCTATTTTTCCGATGAAACGGGAACGGAAATCGTAAAGGATTTATATGAAGTCACCAAGCTGGCAAAGGCGGAATTTCCGGAATTACCCTTGTATCTCTTTGCCCACAGCATGGGAACTCTGGTGGCGAGAAATTACCTGAAAACCCACGATGACGAAGTGGAAAAGTGCATTCTTTGCGGCGCGCCGTTCCAAAATGATGGGGCAAAGATAGGTTTGGCGCTGGTGGAGCGGTTGGAAAAACGGCACGGCGGACATCACCGGCTCCGCTCGGTGGACAAGCTGGTGTTTGGCACCTACAACCGCAAATTCACCGATTCCAAGCAGCCCAACCGTTGGATTTGCTCTGTGTCAGAGGTGGTGGAGCGGTACAACCGCTGCCCAAAATGTAATTTTAAATTTACGCTCAACGGCTATAAAAACCTGTTCCTGCTAATGAAATCCTGTTTTGACAAAACCGGTTGGCAATGTGCTGCGCCGGAGCTGCCGATTCTTTTTCTTGCGGGCGGCAACGACCCGGTCATTGGCAACGGCAATCAGTTTTTGGCAGAAATGAACTTTTTGCAGCAGGTTGGGTATTCCTCTGTAAAAGGACTGCTGTACCC
>CAKSOB010000054.1 GCA_934476545.1 uncultured Eubacteriales bacterium
CTGGTGTAGCTCAGTTGGTAGAGCAGCTGATTTGTAATCAGCAGGTCGGGGGTTCAAGTCCGTCCACCAGCTCCAAGCATCCGCTGTATTATTATGGGGGAGTTCCCGAGTGGCCAAAGGGGGCAGACTGTAAATCTGTTGCTTTCAGCTTCGATGGTTCGAATCCGTCCTCCCCCACCAAGGATAGCATCGCCGAAAGGCGGTGCTTTTTTTATTTTGGGTTTTTCACAGAATTATTAAAGTTAAAAAAAGAAAAGTGTATGATTTTTAGAAAAAGAGAAAAAACCTTTACAAATACATCATGTTTTGCTACCATAGGGAAATAAAAAGTCCTGCTTTTGCTGAACCATTTCAGGTAGGCTTCGTTTTGAATCCTGCTGTTGTGTATTAAAAAATGAAGTAATGGGAGGATGCATTGTGATAGCAGAAAAGAAACAGGTTAAGCGCACATCGTCTGTGGAGACGATTAAAACAACTTTAATTGCGTTGATGAATGAAAAACCAAAGAGTCAAATCAGTGTCTCTCAGATTGCAGAAACAGCGGGTTTGTCTAGGCGAACATTTTATCGTTACTTCTTATCTGTTGATGAGGTTTTGGACGCAGTTGCGTTTCAGATGAGAAAGGAATTCACAGCATATTTAGAAGTGCAGCAGCCAACAACCATGCGAATGCTGTTATATACCTGCTTTACGTTTTGGGAACCACGCAAGGAGATTTTAAGTGGATTAGCGTACAATCATCTATTATATCCGTTGATTGACGAATTTATGCAGATTGCACGTCGGAACCGCCAAATTACCAAGGGCAAGCAAGTGTCTGAGGAGGTTTTGGAATGGGCAGTTCCTATGATGTGCGGCACATTTTTTGGAGTGCTTATGCAATGGATCGCAGAGGATTTTGCGCATACTCCCGATGAAATGACCGTTTTAAGCATGAGTGTGTTCAGTGCATTATTATCGGGCAATGTGGGATGATGAAAAACCGGAGGAATTCCTTCCGGTTTTTTCTATGGAGAAAATAGATCGAAAGGGGAGGGCTATGGAAGAAAATATGGTAGTTTTACAGCAATTACAAACGGTGTGTCCTGCCGATCAACAAGAACAAGATGCCTTAGAGCAAGTTTGGCAAGACTGGAAGTTTAGAGGGGCTGCATTATTGGAGCGAGATTGTGATTGCCACTTTACGGCATCGGCATTGATTTGCAATCCGCAAATGGACAAGGTGTTGATGGTGCATCATAATTTATACCAAACCTACGCTTGGCCTGGCGGTCATGTAGACGGCGGCAGTGACTTTTTAAAGGAAACGCTGCGAGAAGTACGAGAAGAAACCGGACTGGAAACGGTTACACCGCTGACAGGCGCAATTTTATCATTAGATATTCTTCCTGTTCCGGAACAGACAAAACGAGGGGTTGTGATTCCACCCCATACCCATTATTCGGTGGCGTTTGGATTGATTGCGGAAGAAACACAAGCGTTGAAAATTGCGCCGGAGGAAAACAGTGATGTTCGTTGGATTCCTGTTTCCGATTTAGAAGAAGCCAGCGGAGAACCACACATGATGACGATTTACCGCCGGATTCTGAAAAAGATGAATGCGATTGCATCAGAAAAGCAACTGCTTTTTGAAAAGCTGCCGGAATTGTTGCTGCCCTGGTATGAAAAGGCGCATCGGGATCTTCCTTGGAGAGTGGATCGAGAGCCGTACCATGTTTGGCTGTCGGAAATCATGTTGCAGCAAACACGGGTGGAAGCGGTAAAAGGATATTACCAACGGTTCTTAGAAACCTTTCCCACCATTGCCTCTTTGGCAGAGGGAGAAGAAGGTGTTCTGTTAAAGCTGTGGGAAGGCTTGGGATATTATAATCGAGCAAGAAATTTGCAAAAAGCAGCCAAACAAATTCAAGAGCAGTACAACGGTGTTTTTCCCTCCACGCATAAAGAAATTTTAAACTTGCCAGGCATCGGTGCGTACACAGCAGGTGCTGTCGGTTCCATTTGTTTTGAACTGCCCACCCCGGCAGTGGATGGAAATGTCCTACGGGTAATCTCTCGTTTGACAGAGTCTTTTTTCTCCGTTGATGAAAATAAGGTAAAACAACAAATTTCCGATGCGCTGGAAATAGTTTATCCCAAGCAGCATTGCGGTGCGTTCACCCAAAGTTTAATGGAGCTGGGCGCAACGGTCTGTGTGCCAAACGGAGCACCCCGTTGCGAGGAATGTCCTTTGAGTTTAATCTGTATGGCACGACAAAATGGAACCGCACTCCAACTGCCGGTGAAAAAGAAGAAAGTCCCTCGTCGCACAGAAGAAAAAACCGTGTTTGTTTTACGATGCGGAGAGGAATTGGCAGTGGAACAGCGGTTGGAAAAAGGTGTTCTCCACGGGTTGTGGCAGCTTCCCAATGTATCCGGAAAATTGGAAGAAGGGGAACTGGGAGAAGTTTTGAAAGAGTGGGGCGTTTCCGTAGGGGATTTGAAGCAAGCGGTGGAAAGAAAGCACATTTTTACTCATATCACATGGGAGATGCGCTGCTACTCCATTCAATGCGCAGAGAAAAGCCCTCGCTTTACTTGGGTAACAGAAGCGCAGCGGCAATCCTCCATTTCACTGCCCACTGCATTTCGGATGTTCTTATAGAAACAAATTGCTGCCGGTTGGTTAGCGAATTTCGATTTTGATTCATCAGGAGATATAAAAAACAGAGCGAGGATAAAACCGGTTAAAAAAAGCAGCTGCCTTACTTTCGCAATGAAGGTCAGGCAGCTGTTATAGTTTAGAGAATTATTGTTTTTGAGATGGTTTCAAAGTGATATGTTACGATACCCAGATCCAGTTTTGTATAAACCCCTTTTCCGCAGGTGACGGTCACGTTGTTGTCCGGTTGCAGTTTAAAGAAGAATTTCTGCTGATTCATAGCGGTAGGAGCGAGAAGTGCGGCTTCCACACCGTTTAAAAACCACTTGGGCATCCCTTCTCGATAGTTGCAGATCTCCGGTAACGATTTAGATTTGTGCATTGTGCCGCTTGTGCGTCCATAGCCAATGGAAATCAGGCAAACCTGCTTTTCTCCCTTATATATTTCGGCTCTGCTCTTTCCGTGGGTCATAGCTACCCAACAGGTGTTCAGTCCAAGCTCCTGTGCTTTTAAAACAAGCTGTTCTCCATAGTACCCCAGTGTTTCTTCCAATTTGTTTCCTTTTGGTCCCACAAGGGCAATATAGTTTTTCACACCGGTGAATTTTCCGTAGTGTGCCAGTATAGAGTTAAAGCACTTCGGTTCCTCGTAGAAAATCTGAATATGCAAATTTGCGTTCCGGTTGATTTCCGCAATCATATCATTTAAAACAGTTCGCTTTTCAGCTTCAATCGGACGATCTGTGTACTGGCGAACGCTGTGTCGTTGTTTCATCAAGTCAAGCAGTTCCATGGTCCATAAACCTCCAAAGCGGTTTTTTGATTATGTAATTAAGAATCCTTCCTTTTGCAGGGCTTCTTCGACCAAGGACAAAATTTCTTCGGACTCGGCAGAAACTGTGTGGTAATGATACCCGCTGGTAATATTTTTTAAAGGCGCCGATTTTCCGGAGCGAATTCCTTCCAAGAATAAGGAAACTGCTCTACGGGAGGAGATGTGCATGTCAGCGTGAATTTTTCCGTAGATTTTATGATTCACAAAGACATCTTCTACCGTAGCGCCCAAATCGACAATGGAATTCAACTCCTGCTCTATTTGGTCGTCGGTATGATAAACCTTGAATACACGGGTATATCTGGGGGAGGATTCCATTTGATAGCCTCGGTTGGTGGACAGGATGGGGTACCCTTGGGCACGAATTAAGGCAATGTCTTGCACCACGATTTGGCGGCTAACCCCTAAATGCTCCGATAAGGTTGTGCCGGAAATCGGGTGGGAGGCAGTTTTGATGAGTTGCAGTAATTTTTCACGTCGTTTTTCTCCGTGCATGCTAGTTCACTCCGTTTTTCTGTGGATTTTGATTCATTCTCTTAATCATACCATAGATTGAAAGCGGTTGCACTATACAGAACAGAAAATTCACAAACAGAACATTTTTGCGACAAAAAGTCATTTTATCAGAAAGAAAAGGCACAATTCCACACACTTGAGAAAAAAGACGATTTTTCAGAAAAATCAAGTTTCAAAGTGACCAAAAAAAGAGGATAAAAAGAGAAAGAGATGCTGCAAAAAATAGGATTTTTTATAGCAGCGGTTCTTGTTATTGACAGCGCCGGATTTGCGTAGTAGATTTTAATTTGGAGGTATTGTTAAAAAATAAACCAGAGGGATTTAGAACAGAAAAGAGGCAAACCAATGAAAATTTTAACACAGCTTACGATTTTATTTGCAATTTGTTTGGTAGGTCAGCTATTGGCGGAATGGCTGCCGTTTCCGTTTCCGGGCAGCGTCATTAGTATGATTATCCTGCTGTTGTTATTGCTGTTCAAAGTATTAAAACCAAAGCACATTGCGGAAACATCTGAATTTTTGCTGAAAAATATGGCATTTTTCTTTGTGCCGGCAGGCGTACAAATTTTGGAGCAGTACACTGCATTACAAGGACATGTTCTGGTGTTTGTGCTGATTTGTATTACAACCACGATTGCGACCTTCTTAACGACTGCATTGACCGTAACCGGTGTTGTAAAATTACAGGAAAAGTTTAGAAAAGGGGATGTAACCCATGATTGATGGATTGATGAACGTATTATCCAACGGAATGTTTGGAATTGCATTGAGCGCCGGCGCCTTTGAAGTCGGTGTGCTGTTGAACCGAAAGTGGAAGTTTCCGTTGTTCAATCCCCTGTTAGTCGGCGTGGTTTTGGTAGTGGTGGTTATGCTTATCTTTCAAATTCCACTGAAAAGCTATTCTGTGGGCGGCGATATGATTACCATGTTCTTAACGCCTGCAACCGCCGTGTTGGCATATTCTATTTATAATCAGCGAACCATATTGAAGCAATACTGGCTGCCGGTGGTGTGCGGTTGCGCCGCAGGTTCTCTTACCTCGGTGTTCAGCGTATTTGGATTGTGCAAGCTGTTTCATTTAGATGCACAATTAACCGCATCCTTGCTGCCAAAGTCGGTGACAACTGCCATTGCCATTGATGTAAGTAAAAGTTTGGGTGGCATTCCGGCGCTGACGGTTGTAGCGGTTATCATCACCGGTATTTTCGGCGCTGCTTTTTCTCCGTTATTGGTCAAGCTGTTTCGGGTAAAAAATCCCATTGCTGCCGGTGTGGCGATCGGTTCTTGCAGCCACGCTGCGGGAACCTCCCGTGCATTGGAGATGGGTGAGATTCAGGGTGCCATGAGCGGTATTTCCGTTGGTATTGCAGGAATTATGACGGTAATTTTGTCTTTGTTCTTTTAAAAGTTGAAATTCCTCTTATATAGAACTGCAACGATTGCCCCTAAATTGGTATTTGACAAAATCAGGAATCGGTAGCATAATAGAAGCAGATAATTCTGATAGGTTTTTATTAAAAGTCAGAAGGCAAAAAACCTGTCGTTTTGATTTATGCGGCATTCTGCTGCAAAAGGAGGAGTTCGATGGAAATCAAACAGACAGAACAGTTATGTAGGCTGGTATTTGGCGGAAAATTTGGATTGGAACGGGAAACCCTGCGTGTAACGCCCCAAGGCTATTTGAGTCAAACACCCCATCCGTTTCCGGGGAATCCTCATATTGACCGAGATTTTTGCGAAAGTCAAATTGAGATTATTTCTCCTATTTGCACCACTATTTCGGAATTATACCGCGCAGTAGAATGTATTGACCGAGAAACAAAAGAAGGATTAAAGAAATTGAATCCGCCGGAATATCTTTGGCCTTTCAGCAATCCGCCTTATGTGCCTTCCGAAGCGGAAATTCCCGTGGCAAAATATGCAGGAGAGCTGCACCACAAGGAAGTGTACCGAAATTATTTGGCTGAAAAATACGGGAAGCGGAAAATGCTGTTTTGCGGTATTCATTTTAATTATTCCTACTCGGATGAATTTATTCGTGCTGCTATGGCGACCTGCGGTGTGACGGATGAAAAAGCCTTTAAAAATATTTTGTATTTGCAGTTATCGGAGAAAATTGAGCAATACAGCTGGCTGCCGGTCTTTTTAACGGCTGCCAGTCCGGTTTATGATGGCTCTTTATTTGCAGATAATGATTGTGGTGAGGACGGATTTGCAGGAGAAAGCTCTGTCCGCAGCGGTGAGCGAGGCTATTGGAATGATTTTGTGCCCATCATCGACTATCGGGATATGGAGCATTACACAGATAGCATTGACCGCTATGTAAAAAGTGGACAACTTTATTCTCCTTCCGAGTGGTACACACCGGTACGAATCAAACCACGAGGAGAAAATTCCTTAGAAGCACTGCGAGAAAACGGTGCAAATCACATTGAGCTGCGGATGCTGGATATTAACCCCCTTTCTCATATTGGAATCTTGCAGGAGGATCTCTATTTTCTGCACCTGTTTTTGGTGTATCTCACTTTTTGCGGCAGCTTACAGTTTGGAGAAGTCGAACAAATTGCGGCAGTGGCATCCCACAAGCAGTCTGCGCAGTATGATGCGGAACACGCTGTGGTAACCTTGAATGGAGAACAATTTCCATTGCCGGAGGGCGCACTGCGCTTCTTAAAAGAAATGGAATCTTTCTTTATTACCATTGGCAGAAAAGATGTGTTGCCGATTCTTCATGAAATGCAGGAGCGCTGCACCACGCCGGAAAAGCGACATTGCCACCGTGTTTATGGACAGTTCCATCAAAACTTTGTGAAAAAAGGCTTGTTGCTTGCACAGCGATATATGGAACCGAATGCAGCAGATTTAAAAGAAGTTCCGATTACCGATAAAAAATAGGAACGAATGCAGGAACTGCCGTTCTCTTTTATAATCGAAATGGGTGTCCGATTGGATGCCCGTTTTTGCATTAAAAAAGACGTGCAATTTTTAACAGGGTGTTGTATAATCAAAATAATAGTAAAATAGAAAGGGTAAGTGCTATGATTTTGAACGAACAACAGTTGACTGCATACTTTGAGCGAATTGGATTGCGGTGTGAGGACTACAAAGACAGACCGTTGGACAGCTGTTTTTTGGGAGAGCTGATGACGGCGCACGCTCGCACCATGCCTTTTGAAAATTTAGATCTTTTAAACGGCACGCTTCTTTCTTTAAAAAGTGAAGATTTGTATGATAAAATCGTGCTTCGTCATCGGGGCGGCAATTGCTTTGAGCTGAATGGATTGTGCGGTGTCTTTTTGCGTTCTTTGGGGTTTGGTGTATCGGATTACTTCTCTCGTTTTTTTCGAGATGCAGGAGATCAAATCCCCATGCGCCGCCATCGCCTGCTAAAGGTAGAAGCAAGCGACGGACCGTTTCTTTGGGATATTGGCATTGGACAACGCTCTCCTAATCGTCCGCTGCGAATTGTAGAAGGGTTATCGCAAAAAGACGGCGATCAAATCTATCGCTTTCAGAAGGAACCGTTCTATGGTTGGGTTTTATATGAATACCACGATGACCAATGGCTTCGGATTTTATCCTTTACGGAAGAACCACAGGCAGATGTGGATTTTGTAACCGCTTGCATTTGGTGCGAATTGCATCCATCTTCTCCGTTTAATAAACGATATATGATTGCAATGAAAACACCGGATGGACGAAAAACAATGGACGGCAATATCTATAAAGAGTTTTGCGGAAATGAGTTGGCTGTTTTGAAAGAACTGACCGAAGAAGAAATTCCGCAATATCTTTTGGCACAGTTTGGATTAACCATTCCGTCTGAAAAGAACTGAAACAGAACGAAAAATATTTGCGCTAACGTATAATTGGGAGGAAAGGTATGAGGCAATCATTCAAAAGACTTTTGATAGCAGGAATGCTTGGCTGTTGGATCACAGCAAGTCTGGTTGGTTGCAGTTCGGAGCATCACAATAGTTTTTCGGGAGAAGTAATTTCCGATGTGGTCATACCGGACGGTTCTGCCGAGACAGAATGGGATACCGCCTTTCGAGGAGAAACAGCGGTGGTTCCGATGAAAGAAATCCCTACTTCCTACGGAACCTATCAGCAAACAGCAGGCTACGATAATCTTACCACCGATTCGGCGCAAAATCTGTACCATTTGCTAGAGGAAGCGGTTTATACTATTGGTACGGAGCAAAATGCCAATGGATATTACTATTTAGGGAAAGTAACTGTTTTCGGTGAATCGTTATCGGAAGAAACCATCAAACTAGCGATTACGGCATTTAAAAATGATCATCCTGAAATTTTCTGGATTTCCAACGTGTACGGGCGTGGGTATCAAAACGGAAATACCATTGTTCAACTGTATTCTTATGTATCCTCCGAGGAATGCAATCGAAAAATAAAAACATTGGAAACTGCTTTGAAAGAAATAACAGAAGAAATGGTATCCGATCAATCTGAGTATCAGCGAGAGCTGGCGGCGTTTCAGGCAGTGGTGGAGCGTTGCGGCTATGATTCCGAAACGGCTTCCGGCAAAGAAAAAAAGTGGCAGTCTTATACGGCATACGGTGCATTGGTGGATGGTTCCGCTGTTTGCGAGGGATATTCTCGTGCCATGCAGTTATTATTGAATACGTTAAATGTAGAGTGCCGGCTGGTTAACGGCGTGGCAGGCAATACAAATCATATGTGGAATTTGGTAAAGATTGAAGGAGAGTGGTATCATTTAGATGCAACTTGGAACGACCAGCAGGAAGTGGTACTGTATGATTACTTTAATCTTACCGATGAGATGATTCGACAAGACCATGAAATCGCACCGGAGTTGTCTTCTATGACGCAAGAAACTCTTTCCTCTTATATGGAAAAGGGAACGCCTTATAATTTTACACTGCCGCAATGCACAGCGGAGAAATATTGTTATTTAAAACGAAACGGACTTTCTTTAGAAACCTTCGGAGACGGAGAAAGCCGTCGTATTATTTCTTCTTTGCAAGAAACAGCAGAGCGGCACGGAGAAGCGGCCTATTTTTATGTTTCGGATCAAATTGATTTTGATATGGTATTGAACCGGTTATTTAAAGGGCGTTCTCCGAAAATCCTTTCTTATATTGATGGGGCAAACCGCCAGTACGGAATTCCACAAATCAATCGAGAACAGATTCGTTATATCTCGAATGAAACCATGCGAAGCGTCACAGTGATGCTTCGCTACCGATAAAAGGAGAAAAACAATGGATCAAATTATAATAAAAGGATTGCGTGTTCGCGGTCGCCATGGTACCACCATGCAAGAAATGACGTTTGGGCAAGAATTTGAGGTGGATGTAACATTGGATTGTGATTTAAGCCTTCCTTGCCAAAGCGACAAAGAGGAAGATGCACCGGACAAGCAGGGACTGATTCAGTGCATTACTCGTGTGATTGATGGCGAGCATTGCGATACGCCGGAACATTTGGCGCAAAGAATTGCAGATCGTTTGTTAGATGCGTACCCACAGGTTCAGCGGGTAGAGCTTTTATTGCAGCAACCCCAAGCGCCGATTCATGGAGACTTCGATTATGTCGGCGTGAAAATTATTCGTCCTTAAACAATTTTATAGCATACAATAAAGAAAGAACAGGAGAGAAATCTTCCGTTCTTTCTTAGATTATCGAAAAGAAACGTTTATCTGCCCCAAAAAGGGAAAAAATTAGAAAAACCCTAAAAAACCTGAAATTACAGTATATGCATACAAATACAGAATTGAATACTATATATTGTGCCTCACTACAAGATATAGGGAAAGGGATGAAAAAAGAATCAAAAAAAGTGAAAAAAGATTGGAAAAAGGTGTTGACAAAAGGAAGATAGGATGGTAT
>CAKSOB010000055.1 GCA_934476545.1 uncultured Eubacteriales bacterium
CATACCGGTACCAACGATCGGCGCTTCGGTTTTCATCAGCGGCACAGCCTGCCGCTGCATGTTAGAACCCATCAGCGCACGGTTGGCGTCGTCGTTTTCGAGGAATGGAATCATTGCAGTTGCAACGGAAACTACCATTCGTGGGGAAACGTCCATGTAGTCAGCCTGAGAGCGGTCTACCTCCACAAACTCGTCACGGCAGCGACCGTTAACCTTTTGGTTTACAAAGCGACCGTTTTCATCCAACGGTTCGTTCGCCTGTGCTACAATGTAGTCGTCTTCGATGTCAGCGGTCATATATTCTACTTCCGGCAGAACAACACCGGTAGCCTTGTCCACACGACGGAACGGCGCTTCAATAAAGCCGTATTCGTTAATACGTGCAAAGGTTGCCAGATAAGAGATCAAACCGATGTTTGGACCTTCCGGTGTTTCAATAGGACACATACGGCCATAGTGGCTATAGTGAACGTCACGAACCTCAAAGCCCGCACGATCTCTGGACAGACCGCCTGGACCCAGCGCAGACAGACGACGCTTATGGGTCAACTCTGCCAGTGGGTTGGTCTGATCCATGAACTGGGACAGCGGAGAAGAACCAAAGAACTCTTTGATTGCCGCTACAACCGGACGAATGTTGATCAGAGAATGTGGAGTCAGAACCTCCAAATCCTGTGCTTGCAGGGTCATTCTTTCGCGAATCACACGCTCCAAACGAGAGAAACCAATACGGAACTGGTTCTGCAGCAATTCACCAACAGAACGAATTCGACGGTTGCCCAAGTGGTCAATGTCGTCGGTGTTGCCCAGACCCATTGCCAAGCAGTTCATATAGTTAATGGAAGCAAAAATATCGTCAATGATGATGTGCTTTGGAATCAGCTCATCAATGCGGCTGCGAATTGCTTCCTTGATTTCATTTTCATCGTCGAGGGATTCCAAAATCTCGTTCAGCACGGTGAAACGAACACGCTCTTTGATACCGCACTCTGCCTTTGCATCAAAGGAAACGAAGTCGTTGATATCTACCATGCCGTTGGAGATGATCTTCACCTCTTTGTCGCCTACTGCAACGTAAGCGGTGCATACACCGGCATCGTCCATAGACATTGCACGATCCAGTGCGATTTTCTCGCCTGCTTCCGCCATAATCTCGCCGGTCATTGGGTTTACGATCGGACGGGACAATACCTGGTTTGCCAATCTGCCTGCCAGATTCAGCTTCTTATTGTACTTATAGCGACCGACTCTGGACATATCATATCTTCTTGCATCGAAGAACAAGCTATTGATATGGGACTGAGCGCTTTCAATGGTCGGTGGCTCACTTGGACGCAGCTTGCGGTATACCTCAAACAGCGCCTCCTCGGTAGATTTGCAGGGATCTTTTTCGATGGTGGCAATAATCCGATCGTCGTCACCAAAGTAATCCAAAATTTCTGCATCAGAACCAAGACCCAGCGCACGGATAAATACCGTAATCGGGATCTTTCTGTTCTTATCAATTCGAACATAAAATACGTCGTTGGCATCGTTTTCATACTCCAGCCATGCGCCACGGTTCGGGATGACTGTGGAGCTGAACAGCTCTTTACCGGTCTTATCGTACTCCATTTTATAATAAACACCGGGAGAACGAACCAACTGGGAAACGATAACACGCTCTGCGCCGTTGATTACAAAGGTACCGCTGTCTGTCATCAATGGGAAGTCACCCATGAATACCTCGGACTCTTTAATCTCGCCGGTTTCTTTATTTAGAAGTCGTGCAGTGACGCGCAGAGGCGCAGCATAAGTGGCATCTCGCTCCTTACACTCCTCTACACTGTAATTGGGCTTGTTGCGTTCCAAATGATAGTTGACGAAATCCAATACTAAATTACCGGTATAATCGGTAATGCCGGACACATCTTTGAAAACCTCCTTGAGGCCATCATTCAGGAACCATTCGTAAGAGTTCTTCTGTACCTCAATCAAATTTGGCATTTCCAAAACTTCATCAATTTTGGAAAAACTCATACGAGTTGTTCTGCCTAATTGCTTCGGTTTCACATTCACCATTCGCTCAATCACTCCATTCCTATATTTACCGTATATGGCTGCCGTCTCGTTTCATGACCGGCTCTCCATAAATCGACGGGAAATTCTTACAAAATATCCCTCACTCGTTCATGGTTCCTGTTAAAATTCACGATTCTGTAGACGCAATTATCCATAATGGTGCAGTTTATTATTATATCGCACTCTTTTCCGTTTGTCAATATGAATAAACAATTTTTTGGAAATTTGTCTATTTCACATATTGCATTAAAAAAAACAGAAAAAACTGACAGATTCTCCTTCTGCCAGTTTTTCGTTATCACAAAATTGTGATCATTTTATTTGATCGCTTTTGTCGGAGATTGCTTCTCCGTCAAAGGTATAGCCGTCTAATTTTTCTCGCACCAACTGCGAAATCTCGGCATAAATTTTATGTACCTTGCAGGCGGAATTTGCACAACAGTAATCTGCATCCTGACACCTGCTAATTGTGAACGGTCCTTCAATAGCTTCGATCACCTGACGCAATGTAATTTCCCCCGCCGGACGAGCCAGTTCGTAACCGCCGGAAGCCCCTCGGTAAGATCTGACCAAATCTGCGCTCACCAATTTCCGCAAAATCTTCAGTGCAAACCGCTGCGGTACATGGGTGATCTCGGAAATTTGACTGGCGTCGGTGCGCTGCGCACAGTTTGCCAACATTTCCACAATCCGCACCGCATAATCCGCTTCCAAAGTGATGTTCATAATGCAACCTCTTAATCCAGAAAATCTTTCAGCTTTTTACTGCGACTGGGATGACGCAGCTTCCGCAGCGCCTTCGCTTCGATCTGACGAATCCGCTCTCTGGTAACGTTAAACTCCTTACCGACTTCCTCCAATGTTCTGGATCTGCCATCCTCCAAACCAAAACGAAGGCGAAGCACCTTTTCTTCTCTTGGGGTCAGGGTATCCAGTACCTCGGAGAGCTGTTCCCGCAGCAAGGTGTGGGAAGCAGCATCTGCCGGCGCCGGCGCATCGTCGTCCGGGATAAAGTCGCCCAAGTGGCTGTCTTCTTCTTCACCGATTGGTGTTTCCAGAGAAACCGGCTCCTGTGCAACACGCATAATTTCTCGAACCTTATCTACCGGCATATCCAACTCTTCTGCAATCTCATCGGCAGACGGCTCGTGACCGTTGGTGTGAAGCAACTGGCTGGATACCTTCTTAACCTTATTGATGGTTTCTACCATATGCACCGGAATTCGAATGGTTCTGGCTTGGTCTGCAATGGCTCTTGTAATTGCCTGACGAATCCACCAAGTTGCATAGGTGGAGAACTTAAAGCCCTTGGTATAATCGAACTTTTCAACCGCTTTAATCAAGCCCAAGTTTCCTTCTTGAATCAAATCCAAGAACTGCATTCCTCTGCCCAAGTAACGCTTTGCAATGCTGACAACCAAACGCAGGTTGGCTTCGGACAGTTTTTTCTTTGCTGCCTCATCGCCGTCTTTAATGCGAATTGCCAAGTCGATTTCATCCTCCGGAGAAAGCAGCGGTACACGACCGATCTCTTTCAGATAAACCTTAACCGGGTCGTCAATGGCAATGCCTTCTGTGCTGAGGACGTTCTCGATATCTTCGTCATCCTCTTTATCAACGACGTCCAGATCCTCTACCTGCAAGTAGTCAAAGTCTTCGATAATCTCGATGCCCTCGGATTCCAGATTGTCATAAATTTTTTCAATTTGTTCCGGCTCAAAGTCAAATTCACCCAAAGCATCCAAAATTTCTTTGGTGTTCAGTTGTCCTTTACTCTTACCGGAATCAATCAAAACTTTCATTACTGATTTTTTATCTGGTACGTTCATGCGTATCCTCCTACTTTTTCTGCTCTTTTAATCTTTGCAGATACGACTGCACATCTTCCGCATTGGCATCTGTGACATGCTCTGCCCGCAATTTAAATTGTTCCTGCTGAATAATCGTTCGATACTCTACGGCATCCGCATACCGCAGGGTGATCTCACTGTATTTTGCAATCATTCGAGAAATGGCTGCAATTTCTTCCACGGTAAATTCTCCGGAAAGATCCATCAATCCGCAGGAAGCGCCATTTCTCATTTTACCCATGATTGCCGTATATACCCGACGATTGAAGGCAGTACAAAAGTTTTCCGGAGAAAGGGTTTCCCAAATCTCCTGCACTTCTCTATCCGAGGGATTCCGCAGCAAGAATGCAATCAACCCCTCCTCCGCATTGGCGCAACGGAGGTTTTGGAATTTTTCCGGATTCACGGAATCTCGTACACCGGTCACTTGCTGCTGATATTCCCGAAATTCTTTTTTCTGTCGGTTCTGCGCTCTGCCCCGCCGCAATTTATTGATTTGCAGTTGAACCGCCGTTCGGTCAATATTCATCTCTTGCGCCAACCGACCGGCATAAACATCCCGTTCCATGGGGTTGTCCAGTTCCGCTAAAATTTCTGCCGCACCGTTCAAGTATGCAACTTGCCCTGCCGGCTCCCGCAAATTGTATCGGCTTTTTAATTTAGAAAGCTGATACTGCACATCATTATCGCTGTTTTCCAACATTTGCCGGAATCGAATCGCCCCCTGCTCTCCGTGAGAACGAATATATTCATCGGGGTCCTTTCCGTCCGGTACCACCAGAACTTTTACATTCACACCGCAGTTCCGCAAAAAATGGATCGCTCGCTGTGCCGCCCGCTGTCCTGCTTCGTCGGCATCATACGATACAACCACTTCACTAACATAACGGGACATCAACTGTGCCTGCTCTTGGGTCAGCGCGGTTCCCAGTGTTGCCACCGCATTGGAAAATCCCGCTTGATGCAGCGCAATCACATCCATATAGCCTTCTACCAAAAGCAATCGGTCATCCTTACAATTTTTTGCAAAGTTCATGGCAAACAAATTGCTGCTTTTTTTAAACACCAAGGTATCAGCGGTGTTGAGATATTTTGGCTTTTCATCAGTCAAAATTCGACCGCCGAACGCAATTACGTTTCCTCGTAAATCAATGATGGGGAACATCACTCGTCCGGCAAAGCGGTCTACCAACCGGCTGCCGTTCCGAGAAACAAACGCTACGTTTGCCTGTACCTGCTCTTCTTTGGAATATCCCAATTTTGTCAGATGGTCAGTCAAGGCAAATCGAGAAGGCGGCGCATAGCCTAATCCAAAATGGCGGATGGTGTGGTCTGTTAACCCTCGACTGCGAAGATAGGATAAGCCCTCTCGCCCACCTTCTCCAACCAAGCAGCCATGATAGAACCGAGCGGCTTCCCGATTGATTTCTAATATTCGCCCTTTTAATTTAGAGAGACTATTGTCGTAATCGGTTTCCGGCACCTGCAAGCCTGCACGATCTGCCAAAAACTTGACCGCTTCCATATAATCCAAATGCTCTATATTCCGAACAAAGGTGATTACATCGCCACCGGCATGGCAACCGAAACAATAAAAAGAATTGCTGTCGGTATATATATGAAAGGAGGGTGTTTTTTCACTATGAAACGGACAAAGCCCCACATAGTTTCTGCCTCGCTTCTTTAGGTTTACATAAGAAGACGCCACCTCCGCCATGTCACTGCGTATCTTTAATTCTTGTAAAAATTGATCCGGTAAAGCCATTCTGATACTCCCACGATTCCCTAAACCTTCCAGAATTTTGGTATAAACAACGCCTCAAAGGTATCCACCGCAAAATGGTCGGTCATACCTGCTATGTAATCCGTCACCGCCCGATCGACACCTTCTTCCGCAGCAATGCGCTGCATCAACGGCGGAAGCTGTTCCGTATACTTCTGAAAATGATGGTACAGCGTTTCAATCAACAACGGTACTTTGGATTCTTCTGTTTTTGCGACAGGATTTCGATAAACCTGTTCAAACATAAAGCTGTGCAATGCCTGAAACGATTGGCGAACCGATTCCTCCATAGTGATAACACCTGCTTGGCTGTGATTCACAATAGAATGAATCAGCGTGGTAATTCGCTCCGATTTGGTGCTGCCCAAGGCGTCGCTGATTTCCTTTGGAATATCGGATTCCTGCAACACTCCTGCCCGCACAGCGTCTTCAATATCATGATTGATATAGGCGATTCTGTCGGCATATAATACCAACTGCCCCTCCAGTGTAGCGGCATCCGGTGTTTTGGTGTGATGAAGAATTCCATCCCGCACCTCAAAGGTCAGATTCAAGCCCTGCCCTTCTTTCTCCAGAACCTCTACCACACGCACACTTTGTTCAAAGTGGCAAAAGCCGGTAGGCGACAGTTGATGCAGTACCCGCTCTCCCGCATGACCAAAGGGGGTGTGTCCCAAATCATGCCCCAAGGCAATGGCTTCAGTCAACGTTTCATTAAGCTGCAAGGCAACCGCCATGGTTCGTGCGATCTGCGCAACCTCTAATGTGTGCGTCAGTCGTGTGCGGTAGTGATCTCCTTCCGGAGAAAGAAACACCTGTGTTTTATGTTTCAAGCGACGAAAGGCATTACAGTGAATAATGCGATCTCGATCTCGTTGATACGGTGTCCGCAACGGACAATCCGGTTCGCTTTTGCAACGACCTTTTGTACGATTGGAAAAAGCAGCATAAGGGGACAACATCAGTTCTTCAAATCGCTGTGTTCGTTCCCGTACAGTTTCCACGGTACCACCTCCAATCCAAGAAAGCTAACACGACTTCTGTTGCCATAAATCGTGTTAGAGATTGTAAAAACAGCCTTTTTCGCTATTTTCACATACTTTCATAGAGATATACGAAGGAAAACCCAAAATCCCTGCAAAAATTTTTAATTTATTTGAAAAAATTGTTCTCCTGTCACTTCCACAGCAACACTTCCGCAAGTAGCGTCTGCCAGCTGCTTTTCAAATCCGGACAAATCTTCCTCTGCCATATGGAATTTGAGGGTGACGGTTTCTCCAAAATCACTGTCGTCTAAAAATCCATTACACTCCGGAATCAGAGAGGCAATTTTTCCGTACTGATTATAGTCGCAGGTTAAGGCACACAGCTTACACACCGCCATGGTGATCACCTGTGCTTTCTCTACCGCCAACCGTGTAGCGTGAGAATACGCCCGCACCAGACCGCCACCGCCTAACAAAATTCCGCCGAAGTAGCGGGTGACTACCACAACCACATCGGTTACACCGGTTTTGAGCAGCACATCCAGTGTTGGAATTCCGGCAGTTCCTTGGGGTTCTCCGTCATCGGAATACCGCTTGATTTGCCCTTCTCTCAGACAATACGCATACACATTATGCCGTGCGTCCCAGTGCTTTGTTTTAATGGACTGGATAAAGGCAATCGCTTCTTCTTCCGTTTGAACCGGCTTAATATAACCGATAAACCGAGAGCGTTTTTCTGTGAATTCATCACAGGTTTCCAACTGCACCGTCTTGTAAGAATCTGCCATTGTCCTCCCCCTTTCCTATTTCTAATGCTGAAAAAAGCGGTGCAATCAACTGCACCGCCTCACCAGAAAAGACAAACTAAAAGAAATAACACTCGGTTCTTATGAACGCTTCTTATTTATCCTTTAAACCATAGCGCTTCTTAAACAGATCTACACGGCCGCTTGTATCAACCAGCTTCTGCTTACCTGTGAAGAAAGGATGACACTTGGAGCAAATTTCAACGTTGATATCGCCCTTTGTGGTGCGAGTCTCAATCACATTGCCGCAAGCGCATTTGATTGTCGCTTTCTCATACTGTGGATGGATGTTCTCTTTCATTTTTGTCACCTCTTTCAGCTATTATACAACATTAACGAATTGATTTTACCATAAATCAAGAGAAAATGCAAGGATTATTTTCACGAATCTTTCTGAATTGCGATATAATTTGCATATTCTTCTAAGCACATCTCTAATTCTCGCATTCGTGTGGCGTTTTTCATTCCCACAAAGCGGAACCTGGATGCATCCGATTCCATACGGGTAAAGGAAGTTTTACTTTCGGAATAGCGCAGCACAAATCCATATTCAATGCTGTGATTCATCAACCAACGATAAGCAGCCGTCGTTTCAAACTGTCCGGATTCTTTCGTTTCAAACTGCACCGATAATCCCGTCTGCGCTTCGCTGTATCCACCTTCTCCCACCGTGCGGCGCGCTTGATCCTCCGCTTTCATGCGAGATAGCCCTTGGTTCAAATAGCGCTGCACCGCTGCTTCATACTGCTTTGTTTGCGCCTGTTCGGATACATAGCCGGTTTTTAGCTGTAGATCTATTCCCTCGTCCTCGGCATCCGCCAACAACTTTTTAAGATACGGAACGATTCGACGCTCTACCTGAACACCGTTCAATTCCGTCAGCATCGGTTCAAAGGAAGAGGACAGCCTATGGGTACTGTTTACCAATACCAGTTGAAAACTGTCGTCATACAAGGGCAGCGTATCGGAATCTATGACCGGCGCAACAGAAGAAGCTGCATTTTGTTCTTCCAACTGTCGATAAGGCTGCGAAAACTGCTGCCAAAAATAAAGCATCAACAGCACAGCGGCAGCCGTAGCTGCCAACGCCAACAACGTCATCCAAATTCGCAGCTTGCGAACCTGCTCCATAGGACGATGCCCTCTGCGAATGCCATCTCGACTTCGCCGCTTGGAAGAACGCCGGGTACGCTTTACCTGCATTGGAACTTATGCTTCAAAAAAGGCTTTGAAGCCACGATATGCCATATAAACATCCAGCTTTGCTACCACTTCAAACGGAGCGTGCATGGAGATAACCGGTACACCAACATCTACAACATCAATGTCCAAGTTGGCAATGAACATTGCAACAGTACCGCCGCCGCCGCCGTCTACCTTGCCCAGCTCGCCGGTCTGCCACAAAACTTGATTGTCGTGGAACAGCTTGCGAATCTCTGCCATAAACTCTGCAGAAGCATCACTGGTGCCGCTCTTACCACGAGAACCGGTGTACTTCATCACGCCAACACCATTGTTGAGGTAGCAAGAGTTCAGCGGCTCATAAGCGCTGCCATAGGTTGGGTCATAGGCAGCGGTTACATCAGCGGACAAGCACTTGGATTTCCGCATAACCTCGTAGCCTTCCAAGCCTTCTTGTCTTGCCAAATCACAAATAAAGTACCGGAGGAAGGAAGAATTCATGCCGGTGTTGCCGTCACTGCCAACTTCTTCTTTATCTGCCAATACGGTCAAAATGGTCTGCTCCGGTGTTTCGCAGTTGAAGATTGCCTCCAACGCCGGATAAGCGCAAACACGGTCGTCGTGTCCGTAGCCGCCAACCATACTGCGGTCAAAACCAACATCTACCGCCTTGTGTGCCGGTACAAACTCAATTTCACCGGAAACAAAGTCTTCTTCGATAATGCCGTACTTCTCATGGAGCAAGCGCATGATGTTCAGCTTGAACAGATCCTTGCCTTCCTCGGAACGAACCGGACGGCTGCCGATCAGCACATTCAGGTTTTCACCCTCGATAGCTTTTGCCAGTGTTTTCATCATTTGCTCGGTGCCCAGATGCGGCAGCAAGTCGGTTACGCAGAACTGCTG
>CAKSOB010000056.1 GCA_934476545.1 uncultured Eubacteriales bacterium
GGTCAAGCTAGAGAGATGGGCTTGCTGGGCAAGAATATTTTTGAAACCGGCTTCGATTTCGATATTGAATTGCGTCTGGGTGCAGGTGCATTCGTTTGCGGTGAGGAAACCTCTCTGATGACTTCCATCGAAGGTCATCGTGGTGAGCCAAGACCTCGTCCACCATATCCGGCAGTAAAAGGCTTATTTGGAAAACCAACAATTTTGAACAACGTAGAAACCTATGCCAACATCGCACAGATTATTCTGAAGGGTGCCGATTGGTTTAAGCCAATCGGCACTGAACGTTCTCATGGTACCAAGGTGTTTGCGTTGGGCGGTAAGATCAACAACACCGGTCTGGTAGAAGTTCCAATGGGCATTACCCTGCGAGAAGTAATTGAAGACATCGGTGGCGGTGTATCCAACGGCGGCAAGTTCAAAGCAGCCCAAACCGGTGGTCCTTCCGGCGGTTGTATCCCTGCTTCTCAGATGGATGTTAAAATCGACTATGATAACCTGATTGCAATCGGTTCTATGATGGGTTCCGGTGGCTTGATTGTTATGGATGAATCTACTTGTATGGTGGATATTGCAGAGTTTTTCCTGCGCTTCACCGTAGATGAGTCCTGTGGTAAATGTACAGCTTGTCGTATCGGTACCAGACGACTGTTGGAGATTTTGGAGAAAATCACTTCCGGCAGAGGAGAGCATGGTGACATTGAGCGTTTGGAGAGTTTGTCTGCTTATATCAAGCAGAACTCCCTGTGCGCATTGGGACAAACCGCTCCAAACCCGGTTCTTTCCACCCTTCGTTATTTCCGTGATGAATACGTTGCACACGTAGAAGAGCATCGTTGTCCGGCAGGCGCTTGTAAGGCGCTCACAACATACAGTGTTGTGGCAGATAAGTGCAGAGGCTGTACTGCCTGTTCCAGAGTTTGTCCTGTGGGCGCAATCAGCGGCAGCATAAAAGAACCGCATACGATTGATACACAAAAATGCATCAAGTGCGGCGCTTGTATTGCAAAATGTAAATTCGATGCCATCACAGTGGGTTAAGAAGGGAGTGGTTCAAGAATGTATAATATCAAAATTAACGATGTCGCATATTCCGTTCCGAAAGGATCGACAATTCTTGAGGCCGCACGCTTTGCCGGTATTAACATTCCGACACTGTGTTATCTCAAGGATCTCAATGAGATTGGTGCTTGCCGTGTTTGTGTTGTAGAAGTAAAGGGAGCTCGTTCTCTGGTGGCTGCTTGTATGCACCCGGTTGGCGAGGGCATGGAAATCTATACCAACACACCGGCAGTAATCGAATCCAGAAAAATGACCATGCAGTTGCTGCTGTCTGTTCATGACCGGAAATGTCTTTCCTGCGTGAGAAGCGGTAATTGTGAGTTCCAACAGCTTTGCCATGATTTAGGCGTAGAGGATGAAGGCAGATTTGACGGCGCATGGCCGGATGTTCTGTATGATGATTCCGCAGTACACATGATTCGGGACAACAGCAAATGTGTTCTGTGCCGGCGTTGCGTTGCTGCCTGCGAAGCACAGCACACTGCTGTAATCGGTCCAAACGGTCGTGGCTTTGATACTCATATTGGTTGTGCCTTTGAGCAAAAGCTGGCAGACGTTGCTTGTATTGCTTGCGGTCAATGTATTGTTAGCTGCCCAACCGGCGCACTGGTAGAAAAAGACGATACCGCAAAAGTAATGGAAGCCATTGCCGATCCGGAGAAGTTTGTGGTGGTACAAACCGCACCTTCTATCCGTGCTACCTTGGGCGAGTGCTTCGATATGCCAATCGGTACCAATGTAAAGGGTAAGATGGTTGCAGCCCTGCGCCGCCTTGGTTTTGACCGTGTCTTTGACACCGACTTTGGTGCAGATTTGACCATCATGGAAGAAGGCACCGAGTTTATCCATAGAGTACAGGAAGGCGGCGTTCTGCCGATGATTACCTCTTGTTCTCCGGGTTGGGTAAAGTACATAGAGCATTTTTATCCGGAGTTGTTGCCGCATCTGTCTAGCTGTAAATCGCCGCAGTCCATGCAGGGTGCTGTGACAAAGAGCTGGTTTGCAGAAAAAGCCGGCATTGACCCGAAGAAAATCGTCAGTGTATCCGTAATGCCTTGTACCGCAAAGAAATACGAGATTCAGAGAGACGATATGAACGGTGTCGGCGAAGGGCTGATGGATAACGATTACTCCATCACCACAAGAGAGCTGAGCCGAATGATCAAAAAGTGCGGCATTGATTTTGTCAATCTGCCGGAGGAAGACTTTGATCCTTGCATGGATATTTCCACCGGTGCAGCAGCTATCTTCGGTACAACCGGCGGCGTTATGGAAGCAGCATTGCGTACCGTTGCAGACATTCTCACAGGTGAAGATCTGAAGACAATCGACTACCATGAAGTTCGTGGTATGGCAAAGATTAAAGAAGCAACTTATGAGATTGCCGGCAAACCGGTTCATGTTGCCGTAGCCAGCGGAATGCAGAATGCTAAGGAAATTTTGGATAAGATTAAGAGCGGCGAAGCAAACTATGACTTCATCGAAATCATGGGTTGTCCGGGCGGCTGTATCAACGGTGGCGGTCAGCCATATCAGCCGGCAGTGGTTCGCAGCTTTACCGATTATAAAGAAAAGCGTGCAGAAGCCCTCTATGAAGAAGATCGCAATCTGCCGCTGCGAAAGAGCCATAAGAGTCCGCTGATCCAGAAAATCTATGAAGAATATCTGGGTGAGCCGGGCAGTGAAAAAGCACATCATCTGCTGCACACCACTTATGTTGCTCGTGAAAAATATAAAAAATAAACCGTCTTTTTGACAGGATCCCGACAGATTCCAAGTGAGTCCGTTGGGATTTTTCTTTTTTCGAAAAGTGTGATATAATAAGCAAAAGGAGGAATGCTATATGAAAACAATAGGCAAAGGAATTGCCATAATTGTGTGCTGCTTGGCAGCGGCGCTGTTCCTTTGGTTTTCCATTCCGATATACAGCGGTGTTTCCAATATCGGTAACGAATTGGGGCTGGTGTTTTCTTTATTGGTTATCGGTGTCACACTGCTAATTATATGGCTCAAACGACGAGGAAAGGGGAGAGCGGCAACGGTTCTTACAATCATTGGTTCGGTACTGGTTGGATTGATTTTGCTTTGGGCGACTGTGATCAGTGTCTTGATGATTTCCGGTGCGGCACCAAAGGAACATGATGCTTCCGATACTGTAATTGTGTTAGGCTGCAAGGTAAAGGGAGAAACACCTAGCTTGCACTTATCCCGCCGGATAGAAGCAGCGGCGGAATATCTGGAAAGCCATCCGGAAGCCAACTGTATTGCCAGCGGCGGAAAAGGAGATGGGGAGCAAATTTCGGAGGCAGAAGCCATTTATCGTGGATTGGTTGCCAAAGAAATCGCCCCTAACCGAATTGTAAAAGAGGAGCGTTCGGTGAATACCTTAGAGAATCTGACTTACTCGAAAGAGATTTTGGGAAAGACAGGATGGAAGCAAGAAGTGGTTTTGGTGACAGACGAATTCCATCAATATCGGGCAGGGAGAATTGCCAAAAAACTGGGCATGACCACAACACCTGTAAGTGCAAAACATATTTGGCATACCTTTCCTGCCAACTACTCCAGGGAATTATTGGCAATTACAAAAGAAATTTTAATAGGATAATCATTCCGTTCACAAAAGCAGTTGTGAGCGGTTTTTTAGTTTATTGAAAAATTCCTGCATTTTCTGTTTTATGTAGTGCGTTTTTCGTCAGATTATGATATAATGATACTTGTATAAGTATGCAGTAGAAGGAACCGATGATTCGGGAAGTTTTGATAGAACGGAGTGTTTTTTTTGTGTAAGATTTTGATTAAAACCGGAACACTGATCGACCCTAAAACAGAGCAGGTGCGTAAAGGCGATGTTCTGGTAGAAAACGGAATGATTTCCGCAATCGGAGAGAATCTCTCCGCAGACGATGCCCAGATCATCGACGCTTCCGGACTGGTCGTTGCACCGGGACTGATTGATATGCACGTTCATCTACGGGACCCGGGACAGACGCAAAAAGAGGATATTTTTACGGGCTGTAAGGCAGCAGCGGCAGGCGGCGTGACCGGCGTGCTGGCAATGCCGAATACCATCCCCACCACCGATACACCGGAAACCGTACAGTACATTTTGGAGAAAGCAAAGGATGCCGACTCTCGTGTTTATGTGGCGGCAGCCATCACTCACGATTTGGCAAGCGGAGAAATGAATGACTTGGGCGCACTGAGAGAAGCCGGAGCCATTGCGCTCAGTGATGACGGTCGTCCGGTAACTAACACCCGCTTCATGGCGAATGCGATGATAGAAGCACCAAAACTGGGAATGCGTGTGGTATCTCACTGCGAAGATTTGGATTTGGCAAAGGGCGGAATCATGAACGAAGGAGAAGTATCCAGAGAACTGGGTGTTCCGGGGATTCCTGCGGCAGCAGAGGATTGCGGCACTGCCAGAGACATCGCTCTTGCAGCGGCATATAATGTGCCGATTCACATTTGCCATGTCAGCACCAAAACCTCTGTGGCATTGATTCGAGATGCTAAACGGAGGGGTGTGCAGGTAACAGCGGAAACTGCGCCACACTACTTAATTCTTACCGATGAAGCGCTGCGAACAAAGGATGCCAATTATCGCATGAATCCGCCGTTGCGTACCGATGAAGATCGACTTGCCATGATTGACGGCATTTTAGATGGCACCATTGATGCCATCGCTACCGACCATGCGCCGCATACACCGGAAGAAAAATCAGATTTCTACAAAGCACCAAACGGCGTGGTAGGTATGGAAACTTCCTTCTCTGCCAGCTACACAGCACTGGTAAAAACCGGCTTGCTATCCTTGCCAAAACTGCTGCGTCTCATGTCTTATCAACCGGCAAAGCTGTTGGATATTCCCGGCGGTGTGCTGCAAGAGGGAGAACTGGGTGACCTGGTTCTGATTGACGAGAATGCACAGTGGGTTGTAGATGAAAATAAGCTGCACGGTAAGAGCAAAAACGCTGTATTCAAGGGAGCAATCTTGCAAGGTAAAGTAAAGATGACCATCTGTAAGGGTCGGATTGTATATCAGGATGAGAAATAACTAAAGGAGAAACGAACTATGTCCATGGATAGATTGATTGAGGGAATCATTAAAACACAAAACCCAACCGTAGCCGGATTAGACCCAAAGCTGGCATATATTCCGGAGTATATCAAAGAGGCTTGTTTTGCAAAGTACGGCAAAACCTTGGAGGGAGCCGCTGCTGCATTGTTGGAGTTCAACAAAGGTTTGATTGACGCATTGTGCGACATTGTTCCGGCAGTAAAGCCACAGTGCGCTTATTATGAAATGTACGGATGGCAGGGCATGAAAGCGCTCCATGATACCATTGCATATGCAAAAGAAAAGGGAATGTTCGTTATCACCGACGGTAAGCGCAATGATATCGGTACAACTATGGAAGCTTACGCAACCGCACATTTGGGAAAAGTGGATGTAGAAGGCACTTTGCAAACTCCCTTTGACGGTGATAGCCTGACGGTAAACGGCTATCTTGGTTCCGACGGTATCGTACCGCTGCTGAAGATTTGCAATGAGGAAGATAAGGGTATTTTCGTTTTGGTAAAAACCTCCAATCCTTCCTCCGGTGAACTGCAAAATCTGACCTTGGAAGGTGGAGATTCTGTTTACCTGACCATGGGTAAAAAGTGTGAGCAGTGGGGCGAAAGCACCATGGGGAAATACGGATACAGCGCGGTGGGCGCTGTTGTGGGCGCAACCTATCCGCAGCAGTTGGAAGAGCTGCGCGCGGCATTGAAAACTACATTTTTCTTAGTTCCGGGCTATGGCGCACAAGGCGGCGGTGCAGATGATGTTCTGCCTGCCTTTGACGAAAAGGGTTTGGGCGCAGTCATCAACTCCTCCAGAGGAATCATGTGCGCATACCAAAAGCAGGGTTTACCGGGTGAGGATTACACAAAGGCAGCAAGACAGGAAGCGCTGCGGATGCGGGATGAGATCGTAGGAAAACTTGGAAAAATCGGCTGAGTCGGAAATCCATAAGGAGAATAGAAAATGAAATATGATGTAAAGCAATGCAAGATTCTGGAAAAACAGGAGCTTGCAAAAGGAATTTTCAGTTTTGTAGTGAAAGCCGACGAACTGGCAGATATTGCAGAACCGGGACAGTTTGCCAACCTATTGGCACCGGGCAAAACACTGCGCCGTCCGATTTCCATTTGTGATGTAGATAAAGAGCGGAGAACGCTCCGTTTTGTATTTGAAATTCGCGGAGAGGGGACCAAGCTGCTGTCCGAGTTTGAAGTTGGTGACAGCTTTGATATTCTTGGACCCTTGGGACAGGGCTTCCGTTTGGGTGACACCAATCGGAAAGCATTGTTTGTAGGCGGCGGAATCGGTGTTCCGCCACTGCTGAATCCTGCAAAGCAGTTCGGCAAGAATGCTACCGTTGTTCTTGGATTCAGAAACAAAGACGCTATGATTTTAAAAGAGGACTTTGAAAAAGCAGGCTGTAAGGTAATCATTGCCACCGATGACGGCAGCTTCGGGCATCATGGGTTGGTTACAGAGTGCTTGGATGAGGTAGCGGCAGATGTGATTTTTGCCTGTGGCCCAATGCCAATGTTGAAAGCGCTGTGCAAGGTAGCAGACGAGCGTTCCATCGAATGTCAGATTTCTTTGGAAGAGCGGATGGCTTGTGGAATCGGTGCTTGTCTTGGCTGCGCTTGCAAAACAAAGAAGCCGGACGGCAACGAAACCTATGGTCATGTTTGCAAAGATGGTCCTGTATTTGATTATAAAAAAGTAGTATTTTAAGGAGGCGACAACAATGGCAGATATGAAAGTAACAGTAGCAGGCGTTGATTTCTCCAACCCTTTGATTGCCGCCTCCGGCACCTTCGGATTCGGTCGGGAATATATGGAGTTTTATCCGCTTAGCACATTGGGCGGCATTTCCTGCAAAGGAATCACACTGCATGAACGGGCAGGCAACCCGCCGCCCCGTATTGCAGAAACTCCCGGCGGTATGCTCAACGCTGTAGGATTGCAAAACCCCGGTGTAGATTATTTCATTGAGAATGACCTGCCTTGGCTGAAAACACAAGGTACTACCATTATTGCAAACATTGCCGGAAATACTTACGAAGATTACTGTGCAATGGCAGAAAAATTGTCGGACACCGACGTAGATATGTTGGAGCTGAATATTTCTTGCCCAAACGTAAAAGAGGGCGGCGTTCAGTTCGGTACTTCCTGCACCGGTGTAGAGGAGATTACCAAGCAGGTGCGGGCGCACTGCAAAAAGCCGCTGATGGTGAAACTGTCTCCGAATGTCAGTGACATCGGCGACATTGCAGCCGCAGCAGAACAGGGCGGTGCCGACGCTATTTCTATGATCAACACCATCACCGGAATGCGGATTGACATTCGTACCCGTCGCCCAATCATCCGCAATAATACCGGTGGTTTGTCCGGTCCGGCATTGCTTCCGGTGGCAGTTCGCATGATTTCTCAAGCCTATCAGCGTGTAAAAATTCCGATTGTAGGTATGGGCGGTGTGTCCACTTGGCAGGATGCTGTGGAGTTGATGTTGGCAGGCTCCACCGCCTTGCAGGTAGGTACTGCATTCTTCAGCAATCCTTATGCACCGGTAGAAATCCTCAAGGGATTGGAGCAATATTTGGATGAAAACAACATTGCCTCCGTTACAGAGTTGACCGGGAAAGTGCAGCTGTGGTAACCACACGGATTGTTCTGGTTCGGCACGCAGAAGCAGAAGGAAATGCCAAACGGTTGTTTCAAGGGCATAGCGATGCGGCTATCAGTGAAAAGGGCAAAAAGCAATTGGCTTTGTTGGCGCTTCGTTGTCGGAATATGAAGCGAGATGTGATCTATACCAGCCCTTTAAAACGAGCCAAAGAAACGGCCGAAGCCATCAATCAATTTCATCCGGTTCCAATGTATTTTGAGGACGGATTAAAAGAAATTTGCGGTGGCGTTTGGGAAAACCGGCCTTGGAGAGAATTGTTTGAACAGGATCTTACAGAAGCGTATTATTGGAATCAGGAGCCTTGGGCATTTACGCCAAAGGGCGGAGAGCCTATGACACATTTGTATGACCGAATTTATGAAACCATCTGCAAAATTGCTTGGGAAAACAAAGGGAAAACCGTATTTGTGGTATCCCATGGCTGTGCCATTCGCAACCTGCTGTGCCGCTTAAAGTATGACGATATTCATAGATTGAACGATATTGCTTGGTGTGATAATACCGCTATCACTTATCTGGATTTTGATGAATCCTTTCAGCCTACCTTAATCATGGAAAACGACGCGTCTCACTTGGATCAGGAAACCTCCACCTTGGCAAATCAAGTTTGGTGGCGACCGGAAAATCGAGGGAAGAATCAATTTGCGGAATAGGAGGGGAACAAGATGAAGATTATGGCAGTAGACTTGGGAAAAGCACGCACCGGTCTGGCAATTTGCGATGAAAGCGAATTGTTGGCTTCTCCGGTAGCGGTAATTCCCTCCTATAATATAGAAAAATTGTTGACAGAGATTGCACAACAGGCAAAGGCGCAAAATGCTGCAATGCTTGTGGTGGGGCTGCCGTTGAATATGGATGGCAGCGCGGGAGAGAGCGCACAAAATGCGTTGGCATTTGCGGATCGGCTACGAGAAGTGACGGGACTTCCGGTAGAAATGAAGGATGAGCGTGGCACGACGGTAAGCGCACATAACTATTTGAATACCACCGATACCCGTGGGAAAAAGCGAAAAGCCGTAGTGGATGCGGTTGCTGCAACTATTATTTTGCAGGATTACTTAGATTATCGTCGGAATCAACGAAATCGTACAGATGTATAAATCGTCCCACTCGATTAGATTATTGGCGGGACGATTTGTATCCGAACTGAAATTCACGGTAAAACAGAACCGCAAAGAAAAATCACAAAGTTAAAAAAGAATATCTTTACAGAAAGCAAAAACTCGTTTCTATGAAAGAAACGAGTTTTCTTTATACAAAATACAAAAATAATAGCCCACCTGCCATTAAGCAGATGAGCTATTAACTGTTTTGGTGGAGATAAGCGGGATCGAACCGCTGACCTCTTGAATGCCATTCAAGCGCTCTCCCAGCTGAGCTATACCCCCAACTATAACAATGATTGTCGCATTCGACTTAATTATTATATCATAGTTTCTATTTAAGATGCAAGTAGTTTTTAAAAAAAGTTTATTTTTTCTACAATATTATTATAAAATGAAAGAATTTCACTTTATTTTTATTGATTTTACAAAAAAGAATGTGAGGGAGCTTATTGGTAAAATCATGATTCTTTGATAATACACTCCGGTTATAATTTTTATTTATTGTATTTTAATCCCACAAAAATCCTGACTTGTTACCGTTTTGTAAAGCAGTTTCACCTAAAATTACAATTCGTGCCAATATATTGCAATTCGTGCCAAAACTATTGCAATTTT
>CAKSOB010000057.1 GCA_934476545.1 uncultured Eubacteriales bacterium
TATCGTACTCTCCTACACGCTCCTGCAAGAAGGATGCTTCGAACACCACAAACGGACGACCGCTGATGTCCAAAGCGGTGAACGCCAGTGCTTCATCCATCGGAACATAAAAGCTGCCAAACCGCGCAATGCCGGCTTTATCGCCCAGTGCTTTGGCAAAGGCTTGTCCCAGCACAATGCCGGTATCCTCTACGGTGTGGTGGCAATCTACATGGAGGTCCCCCACCACTTTCACTTCCAGTCCAAATCCACCGTGGGTGGCAAAGGCTGTGAGCATATGGTCAAAAAATCCGATGCCCGTATCTACGGAAACAGCGCCGCCATCCAAGTTCAAGGTGAGGGTGATGTCGGTTTCTTTTGTTGTTCGAGCAATGGTTGCTTGTCGCATCTTAGTTCCCCTCCTTGGCTTGCTTGGTGAAAAATGCTTGAATTGCAGAAACAACTGCCTGATTTTCTTCCGGTGCACCTGCGGTAATCCGGAGGTATCCTGTTTTAAAATACCGAATGGCAATGCTGTTTTCCAATAAGTATTCGTAAATCGCTTTTGCCTGCGCTGTTTTGACATATACAAAATTGGTACGGCTCTCATACACCGTGCAATCTGCGCCGCAGGACTGCAAAGCAGTTCGCAGTTGTTGCAGCAATACACTGCGAGAAACGATGAGGTCTTCTGTTCTCTGCCGCATCATCTCCGGGTGCTGATAGATCACTGTACCGATTTCTTGGGTCAGCACATTGGAATTGTAGGGAGATTTCACTGCCCGCATGGCGTTGGTCAAGGTTTTGTTTGCCACAGAGAACCCCAGACGTACGCCTGCCATACCCAGTGCCTTGGAGCAAGTGCGGAGAATCAACAGATTATCAAACTCATTCACTCTGTCCAACAAGGATTGATCCCAGAAATCCATATAGGCTTCGTCCAACACAACCAGCGCATCCACCGACTGAATCAGGTGCAGCACCTCTTCTCGTTTTAAGCCGAGGGAAGTTGGGTTGCAAGGATTGGAGAAAATAATCATGGAAGCCCGGGTTTCCTTTGCAGTGCGAATCAAATTCTCCACATCAATGGTCAGGTCTTCTCGCTTTTGCACCTCTACCAACTCTGCTTCTGCCAAAAATGCGTAGAAGCGATACATAGAAAAATCTTCGGACAAAGTGATCACTTTATCCCCTCGCATCAAAAAAGAAGTCATGATGACAGAAATGCTTTCGTCCGAACCGTTCCATGCGGTAACCAAGTCGGGATTCACCCCATAGTAAGAGGCAAAGCCGGCACAAACCTCTCGCGCCATTGGGTCCGGATACCGGTTAAAGGCTGTTGCATGGATTCGTGCATCTATCTCGTTCCAAAAGGATTCCGGAAGATTAAAATACGACTCATTGGCATCCAAGCGAATTTGATAGGTTCCCTGAATAGGGTCATAAGGCTTTAAATCTCGGATTTTTTGATTTAATTCATATGCCATAGTTCCACCGCCGTTTTCTTAATTTTTCTCCGGGAACCGCACCTTAATGGCGTTGGCGTGTGCAGTCAATCCCTCTGTTTCTGCCAATTTCACAATATCGTCGTGCGCATCCCGCAGGGCATCTTCGGTGTAATAAATAAAGCTAGACTTCTTCACGAAGCTATCCACAGACAGCGGTGAGAAGAACCGTGCGGTGCCGCTGGTCGGCAAAACGTGGTTTGGACCGGCATAGTAGTCTCCAAGAGGTTCCGGCGCATAGTTGCCGAGGAAGAGAGAACCGCAGTTATCCAACCGACCGATGTACTCCAGTGGATTTTTTGCGCAAAGCTCTAAGTGCTCCGGCGCCAAATCATTTGCAAACTCTACGGCTTCGTCCATGGTTTCGCAAACGATAACTGCGCCAAAATCATCCAGAGATTTCTCAATGATTTCTCTGCGCTCCAATGTTTCCACCTGACGATAAATCGCTTGAATGGTTTGCTCTGCAATCTCTTTGGAGGTTGTCAGCAAAATAGCGGAAGCCATCACGTCATGTTCCGCTTGGGACATCAAGTCGGCTGCCAAAAATTCCGGATCAGCGGTTTCATCGGCAACAATCAAAATCTCACTTGGACCTGCAATCATGTCAATATCCACGGTGCCGTACAGGTGCTTTTTGGCTGTGGCAACAAAGATATTACCCGGTCCTACAATTTTGTCTACCTTCGGGATGGTTTCTGTACCGTAAGCCAATGCCGCAACTGCCTGTGCGCCACCTACCAAGAACACACGATCCACACCGGCTACATATGCTGCCGCCATAATATCCGGGTTTGGCATACCGTTCTTGCCCGGAGGTGTTACCATGATGATCTCCCCTACTTCGGCAATTTTCGCAGGAATAGCGTTCATCAAAACAGAAGAAGGATAGGCTGCGGTGCCGCCCGGTACATAGATACCGGCTCTCGCCAAGCCACGAACACGCTGACCGAGAATCACACCGTTTGCTTTGGTATCCAACCAGCTCTGTTGCTTTTGGCGCTTGTGGAAGTCCCGAATATTTTCGGCTGCCCGCTCTAAGGCTTCCAAAAAATTCGGCTCACACTGCTTCATCAGCTCTTTGATTTCTTCTCTGGAAATCTCCAATTTTTCCGGTGCTTTGCCATCAAACTTTTCTGTATAAGCCTTTACCGCTGCATCGCCGTTTTGACGGACATTCTCCAAAATATCCGCTACGATTGCGTCCACCTTCCGGTCTTTCTCTCCGGCACGCGCCATCAACTGCTCTACAAACGCTCTTGTTGTTTGTTCATCTTTTTCAACCAACTGGATCATTGTGTTACCTCCTGTTCTTGTTCTGCACAACGGTTAATTTTTTCTACCAAGGCTTCAATTTCTCGCTTCCGCAGCTTTAAGCTGGCGGTATTTACAATTAACCGCGCGGAAATATCGCAAACCTTTTCGATGACCTCCAACCCGTTCTCCCGCAAGGTAGAACCGGTTTCTACAATATCTACAATCGCATCGGACAGTCCCAATAACGGCGCCAGCTCCACGGAGCCTTCAATCTTAATGATGCGAACATCCATGGCTTTGCCCTCAAAGAAAGCGGTTGCAACCTTTGGGTACTTGGTGGCAATGGTCTTTGCCCGATAGCCTTCATAAAAATCTTTGCCCTTCGGACCTGCCAAAGCGAATTGGCATTTGCCGAAGCCTAAATCTAAAATTTCATAAAAACGAGTACCGTTTTCTAAAATGGTGTCTTTTCCTACAACGCCCAGATCGCAAACACCGTGTTCCACATAGGTGATAACATCGGCAGCCTTTGCCAGCACAACCTCAAATTCGTTGTCGCCTACGGGCAAAATCAGCTTGCGTCCTTTGTTGCGGACAGCGGAACAATCATATCCGATTTTCTCCAACAGACCAATGGTGTCCTTTTCCAGTCGTCCCTTGGTCAGTGCAATGCGTAATGGTTTCATAGTTGTTCCCCTCAATCCAATTTTATTGTTTCGATCTGTTCGTTTACAAAATCAATCCGTGGAATTTTCTTTTCCTTTGCATAACGGATGGCTTCTTCTCTTGTTTCAAACACACTGTTCTCACAGCAGTTTCCAAACTCCACCATATCGGACATATGGCGCAGTGCACGAATCTCGTAGCCTTCGTCACCATGAACCAGAATTTCCACGTTTGGTGTTTTCGGTCCTCTGCCGCACTCGATCAACACTTGTGTCAACGCATCTACGTTGATGGCAAAACCGATTGCAGGCATTGGCGCATCGAAACTTGCCAGAAGATTATCGTATCTGCCGCCGGACAGGACTGCATCACCGCAGTCCTCCACATAGGCACTAAACACGATGTCGGTGTAGTAATCGTTGCGCTGTACCAGACCCAAATCCACCATGACTTTATCGCCCAAGTTCAACTCGCACAAATCGTCGAACAATGCCTTTAAGTAAGAAAGGGTTGCTGCGGATTGCTCGTCCATGCAGTATGCTTCTGCCTCTGCAAAGATCTCTTGACCGCCAAACAATCTCGGCAGATTCCGCATAGCGTCTACCGCTTTGCTTGGCTCCAGTTTATCCAAAATGGTATCCAGCAGCGGATAGTTCTTTGCTTCAATGGAAAGGCGAATATCTTCAATGACATCCTCCTCTACGGGAAGCTGCGCTGCAATGGCTTTGAAGAAGCCTGCATGTCCCAACTCGATTCGGAAATCGGAAACACACTTACTCAGCGCTTCAATGGCAGTGACGATTACTTCCAAATCGGCACGCAGACCTTTGGCGCCGATCAGCTCGATGCCGGACTGCATTTCTTCATCGCTTTTTCCGCCAAGACCCGGTGTGTTTCGATACACCTGCTGTGTATAGTACAAACGGATGGGTTTTGGTTGATTTTGCAGCCGTGTTGCTGTCATTCTTGCAATCGGCACGGTAGAGTCCGGGCGCATTACCACAAGCCGTCCTCGTTTATCGGTCATTTTATACATCAACTCTTGACCGATCTCCGATGCGTCAAAATGAAACACATCAAAAAATTCTAAACCCGGTGTTACCACCTCGTGATAGCTATGCGCAGTAAACACCTGTGCCAGCTTTTGCTCTACACTGCGTCGTGTAATACACTCTTCAAACAGTAAATCCTTTGTCCCTTCCGGGGTAATTTTATTATATTTCTTCACGAAGCGAACCACCTATCTGTTTTGAATTATTTCATCACTTTAGCGTGCTAATATAATAACACAGTAAAATTTATTTGTCAAGAAAAACCATTAAAATAATGTCATTTGGCTGCTTTCCGGCAAGCCGTTTAATGCACCGGTTTCCAAAAGCGCCTCAATGACCGCTTTTGTTACCTTAGAACGAGACTGCAAATCCTCAATGGAAATGTATTCTCCGCCATGGGTGCGAGCCTCTGCCAAGCTGACTGCCGCAGCTTCACCCACACCGTTCAACGAAGAGAATGGCAGACGGATTTTTCCATCCTCTACCAAAAAGCGTTTTGCATCGGAACGATACAAGTCCACCGGCAATACCTCAATTCCTCTTGCCAGCATTTCATTGGCAATTTGGAAGGTGGCATATTGATCCTCTTCCTTTTTGGTTGCCTCTTTTCCCTTCATGTTAATCTCAGTCATTTTCTTTTTGACTGCCGCTTTTCCCTGAGAAACAACGGCAGCGTCAAAGTCCTCTCCCCGCACGGTAAAATAAGCTGCATAATACTCTGTGGGGCGATGCACCTTGTACCAACCCAACCGCAGCGTTGCAATCATGTACGCAGCGGCGTGGGCTTTCGGGAACATATACTTAATTTTCATACAAGAATCAATATACCACTCCGGTACATTATGCTCTCGCATAGCAGTCAGATGTTCCTCGGTCAGCAGCTTGGTCGCTTTACCCTTACGGGTAATTTCCATGATTTTAAACGCCATTTTCGGGTCCAAGCCTTTCAGCATTAAGTAAGTCATAATGCTGTCACGAGTACCGATTACTTCTGAAATGGTGCAGGTTCCGTTTTTAATAAGATCCTGTGCGTTGCCCAACCAAACGTCGGTACCATGAGACAAACCGGAAACCTGCAGCAGGTCGGAGAAGGTTTTCGGCTGAGAGTCAATCAACATCTGGCGCACAAAGTTGGTACCAACCTCCGGCAAGGAAAAGGTTCCCGTTAAGGAGTCAATATCCTCCGGTGTAACGCCCAAGGCTTCTGTGGAGGTAAACAGCGACATTACCTTCGGGTCGCTCATAGGTACCTTGGAAATCGGTACGCCGGTGTAATCTTCCAGATAGCGATAAATGGTCGGCACATCATGTCCCAGCTCGTCCAGCTTACAAATGGTATCGTGGATAGAGTGGAAGTCGAAGTGTGTGGTAATGTTATCGGATTTTTGATCATTGGCAGGGCGCTGCACCGGACAGAAATCGTAAATTTCATTGCCCTTTGGCACAACAACCATACCGCCGGGGTGTTGTCCTGTGGTGCGCTTTACACCGGTACAACCGGCTGCCAAACGCATTTCCTCCGCCTTTGGAATTAAGATCCCTCGCTCCTCTGCATATTTTCGCACAAAGCCGATGGCGGTTTTGTCTGCAACTGTGGCGATGGTACCCGCTTTAAACACGTTGTCTTTTCCAAAGAGTGTCTCTGTGTAGCGGTGGGCATCACTCTGATATTCACCGGAAAAGTTCAAGTCAATATCCGGTGTTTTATCGCCATCAAATCCCAAGAAGGTTTCAAACGGAATATGGTGTCCGTCACGGTCATAATCGGTACCGCAGTTCGGACACTGCTTGGGCGGCAGGTCGAAGCCGGAACCGTAGCTACCATCGGTGATAAATTCGCTGTGACAGCAGTTGGGGCAAACATAGTGGGGCTCCAGAGGGTTTACCTCGGAGATACCGGACATGGTTGCCACAAAGGAAGAACCAACCGAACCACGGGAACCAACCAAATAGCCGTGAGCTTCGGAATCGGCTACCAGCTTCTGCGCCGTCATATACAGCACCGAGAAGCCGTGCTTGGTAATGGAACCCAATTCCTTATCCAAACGCTTTTGTACGATTTCCGGCAGGGGATCCCCATACCGTGCTTTGGTTCGCTCTGTGGTAATCCGAATCAAATCCTCCTCTGCGCCGTCGATGAACGGCGGGAAGGTTCCCTTTGGAATCGGGCGGATTTTTTCAATGCTGTCTGCAATTTTCTGGGTGTTCGTTACAACTACCTCATAGGCTTTTTCGCTGCCCAAATAAGAAAATTCCGCCAACATTTCCGCTGTTGTTCTAAGGTAAAGCGGTGCCTGTTGGTCGGCATCGCTGAACTTTTGCGCTGCCATTAAAATTTTTCGATACTCCCCGTCCTTTGGGTCTAAGAAGTGAACGTCACCGGTAGCGACAACCGGCTTATTCAGTGCCTCGCCCAACTTGACGATGGTGCGATTAAACTCCATCAGCTTTTCCATATCCGGCACACTGCCGTTGCGCAGCATAAATTCATTGTTGCCCAAAGGCTGAATTTCTAAATAATCGTAAAAGCGAGCGATTTCCAACAGCGCTTCCCAAGGTTTTCCGTTAAAGATTGCACGGAATAACTCCCCGGATTCGCAAGCACTGCCAATCAGTAAGCCCTCTCGGTAATTCACTAACACGCTTTTGGGAATACGGGGGGTTTTATAGAAATACTCCAAGTGGGACATGGAGATGAGTTTATACAAATTCTTCAAGCCGGTTTGGTTTTGCACCAAAATAATTTGGTGGTTTGGGCGCAGCTTTTTTACATCACCGCCGGCTAACGCTGTGTTAATATCCATAACGGTTTTAGCGTTGGCATCATCCCGCAGGCGAGCCAAAAGCTGCAAGAAAATCTTTGCCAGCATAGCGGCATCATCCGAAGCACGGTGATGGTTAAAGCCACCCAGTTTTAAGTATTTTGCAACCGTATCCAGTTTGCAGTTTTTAATATCCTTCAGCAAGGAACGGCACATGGGAACACTGTCAATGTACGCATAAGGGAACGCCATATTGTGGCGATTGGCTGCCATTCGGATAAAGGAAGTATCAAACTCCGCATTGTGAGCAACCAGTACGGCGCTTTCTCCGCAGAATTCATAAAAGGAGCGGATGGCTTCTTCCTCCAACGGCGCGCCTTTTACCATCTCATTGGTGATACCGGTTAACTGGGTGATCTTTTCCGGAATCGGAATTTGCGGATCCACAAAGGTATTAAAGACATCGGTGATTTCTCCGTTGTGGATGCGCACTGCGCCGATTTCCGTAATCTTGTCTTTATTCGGACTTAACCCGGTGGTTTCCAAGTCGAAGCAAATAAAATCATCGGTCAGCAAATTTTCCGATTCTCCGGTTACTGCCGGAATCATATCGTTTACAAAGTAGGCTTCTACACCGTAAATCACCTTGATTTCGCCGCCGCTTTTTTCAATGGCTTCCGCTGCGTTCATGGCATCCGGGAATGCCTGTGCGACACCGTGATCGGTAATGGCAACCGCAGGATGTCCCCACTGGTAGGCACGCTGAATTAACTGCTCGGCGGTATTCATGCCATCCATACTGGACATGGTGGTATGCAGGTGTAATTCCACACGCTTGGTTGCGGCACGATCCTCTACCTGCACTTGCTTTACCGTGCAAATACTGCGAACCCGCAGAACGTTTTCTCTGTCGTATTTATCGTAATCAATATCACCCCGCACCAAAACGGACATTCCTGTTTTGAGCGTATCCAACTCTCGGCACTGCTTAATATCTTCGATAATTTTCAAAGAGATAGAGCCGGTATAGTCGGTAATCTGAATGCTGTAAATTTTCTTACTGCCATCTCGTGTGGTTTTGGAAGAAAGCCCGAAGATTTCTCCCCACACGGCAGCACTGCCCATATCCGGTACCACCTCTCCGATGGGTGTTACCTTGTTGAGCTTTCCCATTCTGCCATACAGCGGGCGAGCAGATTCCGGAATATAAGTTGGCATTGCGGTGCTTTCATCCCGCACTTCAATCACTTTGGTAGGCGCACTGTCCTCCATGGTGGATTCGTATTGCTCCACTGCCTGCACCAAGGTTTCTCGCCGGATTTTCTCCTCATATTGCTTTTGCTTTTCGATATAAGCGCAGTCATCACTGGCAATGGACAACGTGCCGTCAAACGCCACCTGTACTTCTTGATGAAAGAGTTCATACAAAATCGCTGCGATTTCTCGGTCAACGTGCTTTTCCTTTATAGCCTGATAGCCGCCATGACACAGTGTAATGGTCAAGGTGCCGTCTTGCAATATGGCGGTACTGTCATTAAAGTAGCCGTTTACGTTCACATCCCGCCGCTTCAGCAGATGAATGAGTGTTGGGAAAAACTCCGCTTCAAAAGCACCGTTCGGAAATGAAGGAACGATTTGAGCGGAGGCAATTTCCCGCTCGAAATCTACCATTGCCTGCTCCATACCAAGCAAAATTTCCGGCAGCACCACCTGAGAAAACAACACATTGGCAACTACCCGCCGGGTTGGAAAGTCTATTTCCAGGGTTTGAATTACACTTTCCAGTGCAGTTGTCGGCAAACTACACGCTTTTGCATTTGTAAATAAACTTGCAAAATGATTCACAAAATCGCTCCCTCATTCGTTCATTCCATGCGCTCGATTTCCTGCATCAACGCATCTACCAATTCTTCTTCCTTCACTTTTCGGATAACTTTTCCCTTCTTAAAGAGTAAGCCTTCTCCGTTTCCGCCGGCAATCCCAATGTCTGCCTCTCTCGCCTCTCCCGGACCATTTACAACACACCCCATGACCGCTACCTTCAACGGGCGGGATTCCTTCTGCAGCCGCTCCTCTACCTGCTGAGCCAATCCAATCAAATCAATTTTGGTCCGTCCGCAGGTTGGGCAAGCAATTAGCTGCACACCGCTTT
>CAKSOB010000058.1 GCA_934476545.1 uncultured Eubacteriales bacterium
GGCGCCGGTAACCCGGGTAAATACATTACCACTTGGAAAGAAGCAGGTATCAAGGTTCTTCCTGTTGCTCCAACCGTAGCTTTGGCAAAACGTTTGGAGCGCAACGGCGCTGATGCTGTTATCGTAGAAGGCACCGAAGCCGGTGGCCACGTTGGTGACTTGACCACTATGGCGCTGGTTCCGCAGGTTGTAGACGCACTGTCCATCCCTGTAATTGCTGCCGGCGGTATTGCCAGTGGCAGACAGGTGTTGGCTGCCTTTGCTTTGGGTGCTTGCGGCGTACAGGTAGGTACTTGCCTGCTGGTATCCGAAGAATGCCCAATTCATGAAAATTACAAAAATGCTGTGCTGAAGGCAGGCGATACCGATACCGTTGTAACCGGTAAAATCAGCGGTGGCGCGCCAGTTCGCTGCATTAAAAATAAGATGACAAGAGAGTACGTCGCTAAAGAGCGTGCCGGCGCAACACCTGCCGATCTGGAAGAATATACACTGGGCAGCCTGCGCCGCTCCGTATTTGAAGGAGATACTTCCAACGGTTCCCTTATGGCAGGTCAGGTTGCCGGTATGTGTAATGAAATTAAACCTGCAAAAGAGATTATTGAAAAGCTGTTCGAGGATTGCAAAACAGCTTATGAAAACTTGGGTCGCTAATCAGGTTTGATTGTTAAAAAAACAGAAACGTGAGGGATACATATATGAAAATCGGATTCCTTTATGCGGGACAGGGAACACAGAAGGAGCAGATGGGCAAAGCGCTGTATGAGACTTATCCAACAGCAAAAGCCATGTATGACAGCATTCATCTGGACGATATTGACGTAAAAGATTTATGCTTCAATGGCGACCTTGCAACTCTTTCTCAAACAAGCAACACCCAGCCCTGCATGGTTGCTACGGCAGCGGTCATCACCGAACTGCTGAAAGAAGAAGGCATCATTCCGGATTTTGTAGCCGGTTTGAGTCTTGGTGAATATTCCGCATTGTATGCTGCCGGCGTGTTTGATTTCCAAACAGCATTGGAATTGGTTCGATTCCGTGGTCTTGCCATGGAACAGGCCGTACAAGGCATGGATAGCATGATGTCTGCTATTCTGGGTATGGATAGAGAAACACTGACCGCCATTTGCGAGGAGGCTTCTTCCGAAGGCTTGGTGCAAATTGCAAATTATAACTGCCCGGGACAGTTGGTAATCGGCGGCGAAACAAAGGCAGTGGAAAAAGCAGCAACAATGGCACTGGAGCAAGGTGCAAAACGTGCTGTTACACTGAATGTTTCGGGTCCGTTCCATACAAAGCTGTTAAAGCCTGCTTCGGATGCATTGGCAGAGCGATTCAAAACCGTAACCTTCCATCCGATTCAAATTCCTGTTATCTTCAATAGCACTGCAAAACCATTGGCAGAAGGGGAGACCGTTGCCGGTATGCTGACCAAGCAGGTCATGTCCTCTGTTTATTTGGAAGACAGCATTCGCTATATGATAGAACAGGGTGTGGATACCTTTGTAGAAATCGGTCCCGGTAAAGCATTGAGCGGATTTGTAAAGAAGATTTCTAAAAATGTAGCAATTTATCAGGTAGAGGATCCGGAATCCCTCCAGAAAACAGTGGAATCTCTTCGTAATTCTGCGGAATAAGTCTTATCTTCTTGATCTCAAGCAGAATTGCTTAAAATAGTAAACAATTTAAGGAGATTTATAAATGTTCGATTTAAAAGGAAAAACAGCGATCGTTACCGGTGGCAATCGAGGAATTGGTAAGGTGACCTGTTTGAAGTTGGCAGAGATGGGTGCAAATGTTGCAATTAACCATCGTGCCGGTTCTATTGCCGATGCAGAGCAGGTAAAAGCTGCGTGTGAAGCATTTGGCGTAAAGGCGATCACGGTTGCTGCGGATATCTCCAATATGGAGGACTGTGAAGCAATGTTCCAATCCGTTCAGGATGTCTTTGGCAAAGTAGATATTCTGGTAAATAATGCCGGTATCACAAAAGACGGACTGATGGTTCGTATGAAAGAGTCTGATTTTGACGACGTCATTAACGTAAACCTGAGAGGTTCTTGGAACTGCATGAAACTGGCTTCTAAACTTATGATGAAGCAGCGCAGCGGCAGAATTATCAACCTTTCTTCCGTTGCAGGCATTGTGGGAAATACCGGTCAGAGCAACTACTCTGCCAGCAAGGCAGGTGTAATCGGTATGACAAAGACACTGGCAAAAGAAATCGGCAGCCGTGGTGTGACTGTTAATGCTGTTGCACCAGGCCTTATTGAAACCGATATGACAGCAAATTTGCCGCAAGATATTAAGGATTCCGTCGCAAAGCAAATTCCTCTGGCACGGTATGGTCGTCCGGAAGAAGTAGCAAATGTAATCGGCTTTTTGGCTAGCGACGAAGCAAGCTATGTAACAGGTCAAGTAATCACCGTTGACGGCGGTCTGATTGGTTAAGGAGGAATAGGACTTGAGTAGAAGAGTTGTTGTAACTGGCATGGGTGCCGTTACGCCAATCGGCAATACTCCCGATGAAATGTGGGCGTCTGCCAAAGCGGGGAAATGCGGCATTGATTTTATCAAATCCATTGATGTAGAAGAGCATCGTGTAAAAATTGCCGGTGAAGTAAAAGATTTGGATATTGAAGCATATTTAGATAAGCGGGAACTCCGCAAAATGTCTAGATACTGCCAGTTTGTAATGGTTGCAGCCAAGCAGGCATATCAGATGTCCGGCTTGGCAGAGGCTACCATTAACCATGACCGATTCGGTGTTATTGTTTCTTCCGGTATCGGTGGTTTGGGTACCATCGAAGTAGAGCATAAAAAAGCACTGGAAAAAGGCTTTGACCGTGTATCTCCATTCTTTGTTACCATGATGATTGCAAACATGGGTGCCGGTATGATCGCCATTGAATTCGGTGCAAAAGGAATATGTTCCTGCCCGGTAACTGCTTGTGCAGGCGGTTCTAACGCAATTGGCGATGCATTCCATCATATTCGTGACGGTTATGCAGATATTATGATGACCGGTGGCGCAGAGGCGGCTATTACTCATTTGGGTCTAGGTGGGTTTACTTCCATGAAGGCAGTAAACTTCTCCAATGATCCAAACCGTGCATCCATTCCATTCGATAAAGAGCGTTCCGGCTTTGTAATGGGTGAGGGTGCCGGTATCTTGGTGCTGGAAGAGTACGAACACGCAAAGGCAAGAGGCGCGCATATTTACGGCGAAATTCTTGGTTATGGTGCAACTTGTGACGCATATCACATCACGCTGCCGGCAGAGGACGGTTCCGGTGCAGCAGCTTCTATGCTGAAGGCAATGAAGGACGGCGACGTAACTCCGGATCAGATTGATTATATCAATGCACACGGTACTTCCACGCCTGCAAATGATCGCTTTGAAACAATGGCAATCAAAACTGCATTCGGTGAGTATGCTCACAATGTTTCCATCAGCTCCACAAAGTCTATGATGGGTCACCTGTTGGGCGCAAGTGGTGCTGTTGAAGCAATCATGTGCCTGAAAGCCATTGAAAACGATTACATCCCACCGACCATTAACTATCAAGTGCCTGATCCGGAATGTGATTTGGATATTACACCAAACGTAGGCAAAGAGCGTACCGTTGATTATGCGCTGTCCAACTCCTTAGGCTTTGGCGGTCATAATGCTACCCTGTTGTTTAAAAAATATAAGGGAGAATAAATCATGCAGCTGAACAGCAATGAAATTCAAAAGATTATCCCGCATCGCTACCCGTTCCAAATGGTTGATAAAATCATCGACGGAGAAGGCGGTAAATGGGCAGAGGGCATTAAGTGTGTCAGCGCCAACGAGATGCACTTTATGGGTCATTTCCCGGAAGAGCACGTTATGCCGGGCGTCTTAATTTTGGAGGCATTGGCACAGGTTGGCGGTATCGCTGTTTCCTATGTAGAAGAAGGCGAAGAAGGTCTGTCCGGTCGCATCGGTTACTTTACCGGTGTAAATAATGCTCGCTTTAAAGGCATGGTAAAACCCGGCGATGTTTTAGTTCTGCGTACAGAAATCGTAAAGAAAAAAGGTCCTATCTTTGTAGCAGATGCTACCGCTAAAGTAGATGGTAAATTGGTCTGCAAAGCAGAGATCATGTTTGCGATTGCTTAATGAAAAATCCTCGGTTTTTGCCGGGGATTTTCTTATGCAGAAAAACAATCTTTTCGGATACACTTAGAACTTGTATCGCTTTCTCTGTTGACTTTTGGCAGATTCTTTCGTATAATAAAAAGTAGTTATGCGGTGTTGGGAACTCTCATCACCGCTCATTTTTTGAATGAAACTAAGAAAGGGGAGACCGCTATGGAACCGCAAGCACTGCGGGATTTATTGCAACAAATTTCTGACGGACACTGTTCTGTGGACGATGCAATGTTAAAACTAAAGCTGGCACCCTTTGAAGATTTAGAATTCGCAAAATTAGATCATCACCGCTCCTTGCGACAGGGCATTGGAGAAGTAATTTACGGTGCCGGAAAAACACCGGCGCAAATTCGTGAAATCGCTGCTGCATTACTGGCACATGGACAGAAAACCGTTCTTGTTACACGGATGGAGCCTTCTGCGGCAGAAGAAGTGAAACAGCATCTTCCTTTAACCTATCATGAACTGGGAAAAATTGGAATGATCGGTACCATTCCACCACCCAATGGAGTAGGCTCTATTGTCGTTGCTACCGGAGGAACCAGCGATATGCCAGTAGCGGAAGAAGCCGCTTTGACAGCAGAAGTTTTGGGAAACCACGTTGTTCGGCTCTATGATGTCGGTGTTGCCGGCATTCATAGACTACTCTCTCATGCTGAGGTCTTAATGTCTGCTCGTGTTGTCATTACCATTGCCGGAATGGAAGGGGCGTTGGCGAGCGTTATCGGCGGACTGGTTGACTGCCCTGTCATCGCTGTTCCGACCAGTGTAGGATACGGCGCTTCCTTTGGAGGGCTTTCTGCGTTGCTTTCCATGCTAAACTCTTGTGCCAGTGGTGTCAGTGTTGTGAATATTGATAACGGATTCGGCGCCGGTTATTTAGCAAGTATGATCAATCACATAGGAGTACCGCAATGAAAACAATTTATTTAGAATGCGCTATGGGTGCTTCCGGCGATATGTTAACAGCAGCTTTGTTAGAGCTACATCCAACCCCTGAGACAGTTTTAGAGAAACTGAATGCACTCAAATTGCCGGGAGTTTCCATTGCTGCTTCAAAAGTAAAAAAGTGTGGGATTACCGGTACTTCGGTATCCGTAAAAATTGACGGGCAATCGGAAGAAACTCCATCCACAAAATCGCACCATACCGGCTTGGATGAAATCTTTAAAATTTTGGAACACTCCCAATTTCCGAAGCAAGTTATTCAAGATGCAAAAGCAGTGTATCAATTATTGGCAGATGCAGAAAGTATTGTACATGGCATTCCTGTAACACAGGTGCATTTCCATGAGGTGGGAATGTTGGATGCCATGATGGATGTATTGGCGGTTTCCTTTTTAATTCGAGAATTATCGCCTGATCAAATTCTTGCATCGCCGATTCGAGTTGGCAGTGGGCAAATCTCTTGTCAGCATGGCGTTTTGCCCGTTCCCGCTCCGGCAGTTACCGAGTTATTAAAAGGGATCCCTATTTATGCAGGAACCATCCCAGGAGAATGCTGTACACCTACCGGCGCTGCATTACTCCGATACTTTGTAACCGAATTCTGTTCCCTTCCGCAAATGAAATTAACGCAAGTAGGTTATGGTATGGGGAAAAAAGATTTTCCCGCTGCAAACTGCCTGCGTGCTTTTCTGGGGAAGTCAGACGGGACGGAATCAGATGTTGTGGAGCTCCGCTGCAATTTAGATGATATGACCCCGGAGGCCATTGGCTTTGCAATGGAGGTTCTATTGGAGAACGGCGCATTAGATGTATATACGACCCCAATCGGGATGAAAAAATGCCGTCCCGGCACACTGCTGACCTGTCTTTGCTTTCCGCATCAAAAGGAAGCCATGACGGCGCTGCTGTTCCGCCATACAACAACCTTGGGCGTTCGCAGTATCTTTTGTAAACGAGAAATCTTAGAACGATACGAAAGAACAGTGGAAACAAAAGCTGGACCGGTGCGAATCAAATACAGTACCGGAGCAGGCATTACACGAAAAAAAGCAGAATATGATGATTTAACTCGCATCGCCAGAGAACAGGGACTCTCTCTGGCAGAGGCGACCAACATGGCAATGGAGGAATCATGGGAACAATCTTAACAGTTTTAAAAACAGAAGGCAATGCACGCCGAGGTGTCATGATGACTCCTCACGGAACCGTTCAAACTCCGGCGTTTATGAATGTTGCCACTTGTGGCGCCATTAAAGGCGCTCTGTCCGCACTGGATTTAAAAGAAATCAAGTGTCAGGTGCAGCTTTGCAATACCTATCACTTACACTTACGTCCCGGTGATGAAACGGTGCAATCCCTCGGAGGACTCCATAAATTCACTCGTTGGGACGGTCCGATTCTGACCGACAGCGGTGGATTCCAGGTGTTTTCCTTGGCAAAGCTGCGGAATATCAAAGAAGAAGGCGTTACCTTCGCTTCTCATATTGACGGACGTAAAATCTTTATGGGCCCGGAAGAAAGCATGAGAATTCAATCCCACCTCGGTTCCGATATTGCGATGGCGTTCGATGAGTGTATTGAAAATCCCGCAGAATACGGATATGTAAAGCAGTCCTGCGACCGAACCTATCGTTGGTTGCAGCGATGCAAAACTTCTCTGGAAGAATTAAATCGTCGGGAAAATGCCGTTAACCCGCAACAAATGCTGTGGGGCATCAATCAAGGCAGCACCTACGCAGATCTTCGGATTGAACATATGAAGCAAATTCGAGAATTGGATCTGCCCGGATATGCCATCGGCGGTTTGGCGGTAGGAGAAAGCGCTGAGGAAATGTATCGGATCATTGAAGCCGTTATGCCTGAAATGCCAGCAGACAAACCACGTTACCTGATGGGGGTGGGAACTCCTGCTAATATTTTGGAGGCTGTGCGACGGGGCATTGATATTTTTGACTGTGTGATGCCTAGCCGAAATGCTCGTCATGGTCAGTTATTTACAATGGACGGCATTCGCAATATGATGAATGCAAAGTACGCGCTGGACGAATCTCCGATTGAAGAAGGCTGCGATTGCCCTGCTTGCCGCAACTTTAGTCGTGCTTATATCCATCACTTATTTAAAAGCAAAGAAATGCTGGCAATGCGGCTTTCTGTTTTGCATAATCTATATTTTTACAATTCTCTCATGGAAAAGATTCGTTTTGCATTGGAGAATGGCATATTTGAGCAATTTTATCATGAACATATTGTGAAAATTGCGAGAAGAATCTAACAGATACTTGCAACATTCTCAATTTATTGGTATAATAATAGCTATTAACATGGAGGTGCAACCACAAATATGAAGAAAAAAATTTTTGCAATCGTCGCAGCTATGGCGGTAGCTGCAACCACTCTCTCAACAACAGTATTTGCTGCAGAGAGCCAGGCTCAGGAATCCTCCGGCGGTAACAACCAATGGTGGATCATGCTGATCATCTACGCTGCGATCATCGTCGGCGCATACTTCCTCTTGTTCCGTCCACAGTCCAAGAAGAAGAAAAAAGAAGCTGCACTGCGCAAGAACGCACAGATTGGTGATGAAGTTACTACCATTGGTGGTATCAGCGGTCGTATCATCGCAATCAAAGAGGATACCGACAGCATCATTCTGGAAACCGGTACCGATCGCAACAAGATCAATGTGAAGCGATGGGCGATCAGCACCGTTGATTCTCAGGTTGCACCATCTGCAAATGAGACAAACACAGCAAAAATTTCTAAGAAGGCTGAAAAAGACGAAGCGAAAAAGGACGAGAAAACCGAAGAAAAGTAATCGACCTTTTTCATATTTGTCCTTCCAAATGCATACAGTTTTGATAACTGAAAAAATGGGAGGACTGCCTTATGGGAAAAACAAAAGCGTATCACAGTTCGTTTTGGAATGTAGCCAAACCGCTAATCCTTAGTACGCTTTGTGGATGTGCAATGATTGCCGCACTGTTAGCAATCGCCGGATTTGTCTTGCTAAAATTAGGACAAATTCAACCGTCTGTTACCAGTGGGATTGTAATTGTAATTTCTGCATTGAGCGCCTTATTTTCCGGATTGGTTGTAGGAAGAACGGCGAAACAAAATGGGCTGATTCTGGGCGGAATTACCGGCCTGCTGCTATCGTTTCTGTTGTTAATCACCAGCGTCAGTTGTGGGATCTTTCAGTTCTTCACGGTATCCTCCGTGATTCGATTTGCTGTAATGATCCTTGCAGGTGCGTTAGGTGGTTTACTGGCAGTAAACAAACGCAGCAAAACAAAATAATTCTATTTTATCTGTAGAGGAGCGTTTTTATTATGAAACAAATCAAAACTTTGAACCATGCAAACCTGAAGAAGAGTGCTGTAAAGGGCGGTTGTGGCGAGTGTCAGGCTTCCTGCCAATCTGCTTGCAAGACCTCTTGCACAGTAGCAAACCAGAAGTGTGAAAACGATAAGAACAAGTGCTAATTGACAGCACACGCACAAGGGACAGGTTGCTGTCCCTTAAATTTTTCTTAATTTACAAAATTAGATGGTATGGAGAAGAACAATGATACATAAATACACTCTGAATGACTACCGGATCGTAATGGATACCAATAGTGGTGCGGTTCATTTATTTGATGAAATCCCTTATATCATGCTGGACTATCTTACTGATTCTGTGCCGGAAACAATGCCGCAACAAATGCACGATGATCTCGTCAAAACATACAGCGAAGCAGATATTCAAGAAGCAT
>CAKSOB010000059.1 GCA_934476545.1 uncultured Eubacteriales bacterium
CAACTGTACGTTGGAAAGGTATCGGATGGCTATTATTTTTCACTGTCTGGAAGTTCAAAGAGCCGCAGCAAAGATACCATCCGGTGTTTTCTGACCCTGCGTGCAGCCGGTTTGCCTGTGAGATTGCACGAGGGAAACAAGATGCAAGCGCGGCTGGAAGAAACGGACATGATCGGCATTGTGCCGGAAGGCAGAACGACACGGTACATTTATTCGATCATGGGATATGATTTTCTGGATGCAGTGCATCTATATGATGGCGATAAACCAGAACAGGTAGCAGAAAAAGCGATCTGGAAATCGGAAATAGAATGCAAACTCTTGTAAAGGGGAGCAGCAATGAACGGTATCTTATTGGACATCCAGTATAATCCAGAGCAAAATAATTATATTTACAGTTTCCGGATGTCAGAACAGAAAAAACTCGATTTAGAAAAACGTCTGCAAGATTATGGAGCTACTTTGGAAGAAGCGATTCCGAATTATTTGCAGGCTGTGATAGATTAGAAAGATAAGGACACACAGCCCTAAAATAAAAATGTCTCCCCATGGGACACATCAAAAATGAGAGGTGCGGGGAGTCCTGTCACAAATATTATACATGGAAATATGTGAAATTGCAAGGTGGTAAGCGTATGATTTATATCACAGGGGATACCCACGGAGACTTTAGAAATGTGGCGCGATTTTGTGAGCGAATCCAGACAGAAAAAACAGATATTCTGATCATCCTTGGTGATGCTGGCATCAATTATCATGGCGGAGAACAGGATGCTAAAAGGAAAAAATATCTGGAATCGCTGCCTATTACTATCTTTGCAATTCACGGAAATCACGAGATGCGGCCACAGACGATTCCGAGTTACCATGAGGTCGAATGGAACGGCGGCACCGTGTATATAGAGGATGAATATCCGCACATCCTGTTTGCCAAGGATGGCGAACTGTACGATATTGGCGGTCAGCGCACGGTTGTAATCGGCGGCGCGTACAGCGTGGACAAGTCATATCGGCTGCTGCACGGACTTGGTTGGTGGCCGGATGAGCAGCCATCGGAAGAAATCAAGCGCAGGGTGGAAGAGAATCTGGGTGAGGCTGGCTGGGAAGTAGACGTAGTTCTGACACATACAGCACCATTAAAGTACGAACCCAGAGAGGTTTTCCTTCCGGGAATAAACCAAAGCATGGTGGACAAATCGACCGAACAATGGCTGGACAGCATCGAGGAGCGGCTGAATTATTGGAAATGGTACTGCGGGCATTATCATACCATTAAGAAAATCGACAGAATCGAGTTTATGTTCGATAATTTTGATGAATTTCCACAAGCAGATGACAGCTGGGATGATTTTGACTGGTGTTGCGAATGCAGTGATAATGGGGATGACTTTTATACAGATGAGAATGGCGAACAAGTATGGAGGTGTTTGGATTGCCCGTTTGACCCACTAAAAGATGATGAATGAAAGGAAACAACATGGAAACGATTAGTTTGTTGCAGCTGGTGCAGGCAACCAGCGGTCTGGCAGGCCGGAATAATACACAGCTTTTTATTGACGGCAAGCCCATCATAGAAATCCGCATTACCGTTAAGGACGGGAAACCGCAGGTGAATTTGATCAGCGCGAGCAATGCGGACGAAGATAACGCTGAGTCTGAACCGGAACCATACCCGGTGCAGTGTGATTTTGACTCAGAAAATAACCAGTGGATTTATACAATTTCTATGCCGGAAAAGGACAAAAATGCGCTTGCAGAAATCTGTAAATCCAGTAAAATAAAGGTAGAAGGTTTGCTTCAGGAGTTCTTCCGCTGGATCGTCTGGGATAAAGAAGCCGCAGTACGTTGGCTGCAAGGTGAAGATGAGCAGAAGAAGGTGTAGATATGGGACGCAAAGATAATCTAGAGATTTTTGAGGATACGCAGCGGTTGTACAGCAACAACGAACGCCTGATTTCCGTAGTTAAGCATTCCAGCGCGGCGCAAGAGTGCTTTGCGGGGAGGGGACTGCAATGGTACGGCCCGGGGTATCGAATCTATCAGAAACCGGCCAAAATCATTGTAAGTCCAAAGCGGACGCTGGAAGCAGCGGCACCGTATGCCTATGCAGGAAAGAAAGTTTGTATTTTGAATTTTGCATCTGCAACCAATCCGGGTGGAGGTGTGACCAAAGGTTCATCTGCACAAGAAGAAGCCATCTGCCGCTGCTCTACACTCTATGCAAACCTGAAGGAGCAGTACGCATGGAATGCTTTTTATGCTCCACACCGCCGCGCACATGACCCGTTGCACAATGATGACTGCATTTATACACCGGGTGTGATGGTTTTTAAGTCGGACACGGATTATCCGCAGCTGTTGCCAGAAGATAAATGGTATTCTGTAAATGTCCTGACTTGCGCTGCACCCAACTTGCGGGAGCGTCCCAGCAACGAAATGAACGCTGGTGATGGCGATGCCGCCGTGCATATCAGCCGGGAAGACCTGCAAGCCTTGCATGAAAAACGGATGCGTCGGGTGCTGGAAATTGCATGGAGAAAAGGAAATGAGGTTGTGATTCTTGGCGCATTTGGCTGCGGTGCGTTTCGTAACCCGCCGGCGGTTGTGGCGCAGGCTATGAAAACGGCAGTGCAGGAATACCGGAAAAACTTTGAAACAATTGAGTTTGCTGTGTACTGCGGAACGCAGTATGACACGAACTATCGAGTATTCCAGCAAATTCTTAGCGGTCTGTAAGCCGCTGCCATGGTCGGTGCGGAGACTTAAAACACACACGAGCGCAGGGGAAAACTGTGAAAAAACCAGAAGATGCGGCGTGCCTTGGAGCGCGCCGTTCTCCAACTTAGCGGTCGGTGCGGAGACCTTAAACCTGCACGAGTGCAGGGGAAAGCTGCGTAAAAGCCAGGAGATGCGGCGTACCTTGAGGTGCGCCGGTCTCCGTATATTATAACATAATTATTGAGAAAATAATGAAAATAAACGATTTATTTGATCAGCGCGGTCTTGTAGCGGTGAAGCTGAAAGGCTGCATTCGAGAGCATGGCTTTACAAAGGCGTCCTTTGCAAGGAAAGCTGGTATTTCAAGACCCATGCTGGATGAACTCTTGGAGGGAAATATTGATAATGAACGTGTGTTCGATGATTGCGTTTCAAGGGCTTTGGATGCTTTAAATATTTCAGAAGATGACTGGGCCTGTTTTGTGCCAAAGCATAAATCGACAGACACCGTGTGCAGAGAGAGCGTGCCAAAAGACTATCGGATGAGCGAAAAAGCCCAAAAGCAGTACGTCTTGCTCATGGACATCCTCGAACTTTGCGAAATCTATTATTGAGGAATTGACAGGAGGCAGGTATGAGATACTATATAGCAGACTGCCATTTTTATCATAAAAATTTGCTGACGGAAATGGACAACCGTGGGTTTGAGTCTGTTGAGCAGATGAACGAAGTGATGATAGAAAAGTGGAATAAAAAGGTCCACGCCCGTGATGAGGTCGTAATCCTTGGCGACCTGTCTCTTGGCAACGGAAAGGAAACCAACGAAATACTATGTCGGCTGAAGGGACGGCTCTGCTTGATCCGTGGAAATCACGATGAAAAGTACTTAAGGGACAAGGATTTTGACGCTTCCCGGTTTGAGTGGGTCAATGACTATGCAGAAATTCATGACAGTAAGCGAAAAATTGTATTAATGCACTATCCGATTTTTTGCTATAACGGTCAGTTCAGACGTGAGGCGGACGGTACACCATTGACCTACATGTTGCATGGGCATATTCATAAATCGGCGGATCAGGAGCTGGTGGACAGGTTTTGCAAAGAGACCAGAGCCACACTGCGGAAAAGCGCCCATCAGGAAGAAGCTCTGCCGGTGCCGTGTCAGATGATCAACTGCTTCTGCATGTATTCGGATTACACGCCGCAGACGCTGGAAGAGTGGGTGGAGTGTGATCAAAGGCGGCGCGACAAAGCGGACAGGCAAGAGACATTGCTCCGTGCATTAGACAGATTTTCGCCGGATTTCATGAGCAATGGACGCTGCCAATGATGGGAAAGACGGAATTTTGTCGCAAACTGCACCTTAAAAAGCAAGAATTTTGTCGCAGACAACATAATAATAGCTGAGAAAATTGTCGCAAGCACTATCAAAAAACGCAAGAATTTTGTTGCGGAGCCGTTGATAATTAGGCCGCGATATGGTAAGATACTGGTGAGAGCACGAATAAGGAGGAGCGTATATGCTGTATCGAAAGGCCTATGACAAACTAAAAATGTGGAAACAGCAAAAGAGTCGGACCGCCCTTTGCATTCAAGGTGCACGACAAATCGGAAAGACCACAGTAGTGCGTGAATTTGGAAAAAATGAGTATAAATGCTTTATTGAATTCAACTTCGTCTCCGATACGGATGCAAGACGAGTGTTCGATGGAAATCTCGATGCAAATACGATTATTGAAGGATTGTCAGCACTGGTGCGCAAACCATTGATTCCGGGCAATACGCTGATTTTATTTGATGAGATACAGGAATGCCCCAATGCCAGAACTGCAATCAAGTTTTTGGTTGAGGATGGACGGTTTGATTACATTGAGACTGGTTCACTTTTGGGTGTGAAGAATAAAGTGGTTCGTTCATTACCGGTTGGATTTGAAGAATTGTATACAATGTACCCGATGGACTTTGAAGAGTTTATTCTTGCAAACGGCGTTCAGCGGACAACAATTGATACAATGAGAGAGGCATACAATGCAAGGATGCCTGTTTCTGATGTCATTCATACGACACTGAGAAAGCTGTTCTATTCCTATATTATTGTTGGTGGAATGCCGAAAGTAGTTCAGACCTATGTCCAAACACATGATATAGGACGAGTACTTCGAGACCAAAATGAAATTCTTGATTTGTATAGACAAGATATTTCCAAATACGCAGCAGAAAATGATAGGCCCAAAATCAGAGCAATTTTCGATTCGATTCCTTCTCAGCTGAATGAAAAGAATCGGCGCTTTACAGTGAGCAGTTTGAAAGCGAGCGCACGCCTTGATCGATATGAAGACAGCTTTAACTGGCTGGTTGATGCAGGAGTTGCAAATCCTTGCTACAACATTGAAGAACCTAAGGCTGCTTTGAAATTAAATGAAAAACGCAGCTATTTCAAGTTATATGCGGGTGATACAGGGTTGCTTTGCGCTCTTTCAATGGACAATATCCAATTCAGCATTTTACAAGGCGATTTAAGTGTAAATATGGGTAGCATTTTGGAAAATGTAATGTCCCAGATGTTTGTTGCAAATGGTTTCTCCTTACATTATTTTGACACAAAGAGATATGGTGAGTTGGATTTTGTGATGCAGGAAGGTACTGCTATCGATTTGGTGGAAATCAAGTCTGGCAATGACTACAAGAAGCATGCTGCACTTGATAAGGTTTTGGCAGTAGAAGAATGGAAAGCAAAGCAGGCAATTGTTTTCTGCAAAGATAATGTTCAGGTGGAAGATAGAATTCTATATCTTCCATGGTATATGGCAATTTTCTTTAAGCAGGAGCAACTCTCCGAAGGATTGACTTACGAAGTGGATTTAAGTGGACTTTAATTAGTGTGCAAAATTTTTTGACGGAGGAGACAATCGGATGAATAAGGAAAATGATTCCGTAAATGATTTTGGTAAATATCTAGAGGGCAAACCTGCGTACAAGATATATACTGAATATAAGAAAATACTTTCTGAAGGAAGTAAAGGAATACTGTTTAGTCAAAAGATGTCTCTCTATCTTGGGGCAAAGGATGACGACGAATTAATGGCTGCAATAGCTTGTTTTACGCTTCCTCAAATGGACGAGGCGTTAAAAGTGTTGCACAAACTTATTTGCGATAATTCACTAATGATAGAAGCCATGAAACAGATGTATCCGGATGGAAAAATGAGCACACTACAGAGAAAGACTATCCAATATTGGAGAACGCCGGAAGGCGAAAAAGGCAAGGAGAATAAAGAACTTGATGAAGCGATTGAGGCTTTTACGAGTTTGGAAAAAGGTACAGTGCTCCGAGTGCTTCATAAATGGGTGCCACAGACTAGGTGGTGAAAAGAGCGCAGGGAACCTATAAATATATGTGAACAATTTGAAAATGGGACATATTAACGAGGGAGGCTATATGTTCAAAAGATTGAATATAAAGGAATGGCGTCAATTTTCGGATGTTGATATTTTTTTCCATGAACATCTAACAGTTTTGACGGGAGCAAATGGCGCTGGAAAAACAACAATTCTGAATTTGCTTTCAAAAAGCACAGGGTGGAATCCGCAATTTGTTAGTTCATATGAAAAGGATGAAAGGGGCATCACTAAATATTTTAATAGTCTGAAAAAATTGGGGCGAAGATTCTTTATTAGAAAGGAAACTCTAGACCAAAGTGTCGAGAATAAATTGGGCGAATTAGAGTTTGATAACGGCACAATTGGAGATCTAGTATTGCCGAATAGTGTGAAAAATGGAACGTATGAAATTGAGATTAGAAAAGGAAAAATGGAGAAGGGCGTCTATGTGAGCTCGCATAGGCCAAATTTTCCATATAAGGAAGTAAAATCAGTTCCAACAACAGTCGCAACGCGTCAGCAAATATATAATAAATATAATGAGTTCAATAAATCGTTTGTGTTTGATACATATCGTAATGCAAATGAAGTTTCAGCTACATCTTTGATTAAGGAAACATTGGCATCTCTTGCGATTTTTGGGTATGGAAACCAATCAGTTTCGCGAAACGAAACGGCACGTGAGCTGTTTGAGGGATATATAAATATTCTTAAAATAGTATTGCCTCCTAAACTCGGGTTTGAGAAAATCGTTGTGGATATTCCAGAAGTGATGCTGTGTACAAAGACGGGAACTTTCCCGATAGATGCTGTTTCAGGTGGAATATCATCTATAATTGATATCACATGGCAACTTTATATGTTTTCAGATGTTTCGGACTCTTTTGTTGCGTTGATTGACGAACCTGAAAATCATTTGCATCCAGAGTTGCCAAAAAGTTTTTTGGGTAATCTTATTAAGGCATTTCCTCATGTGCAATTTATTGTGGCTACACATAATCCGTTTATGATAAGCGCAGTGAAAGATTCTAATGTGTATGTCTTAGATTACAACGAATCTCATAAAGTTTATTCAACGAAACTGGACTATGTTAATAGGGCTGGAACATCAAATGCTATCCTTCGAGAAGTATTGGGGATTGATACATCCATTCCGTTTTGGGCGGAGGAGCAACTTGAAAGCATAATCAAGAAGTATCTATCCTTGGATTTTACTCAGGAAAATCTGAATAACTTAAGAGGCGAAATGAAGGAAATTGGATTGTCCGATTTTATTCCTGATACTATTGCTCAAATTGCTGAGGGAAAAATTCAATGATAAAGTTATCAAAGTGGAAAAACCACAAGTTCTGGTAGATTTTACTGAGCAGTGGACAAATGAATATTTGGATTGCCTTCAGAGAGATGAAAAGCCAAGTGAGACTATAGCGCATAGGTATAATAATAAAGCGATAAAGGACACACTTGAAAAAGAAACATTTGGGAAATGTGCTTATTGCGAGAGCAAAATTAAGCACGTTGAATTTGGAGACATTGAACATATATTACCTAAATGTAAAGATGCTCGTCCAGACTTATATGTCGAATGGAGTAATTTAACATTGGCTTGTGAGGTGTGTAATCGAGTAAATAAAAGGGATTACTATAACCCGAATGTACCGTTAGTTAATCCTTATGAGGATAATCCAAAAGAATTCTTTATCTTCCTTGGAACGATTATTACGGCAAGAAAAGACAATAAACGTGGGGCAATTACTGAAAGCATCTTAGATTTAAATCGCAGCGACCTAGTTGTTAGAAGAAATGAAAGATTGCAATCTGTTAATAAGCTATTGCGATCATGGGAGCAAACTAATGATAAGGCAATGAAGGACGTTTTAACTGAGGAGCTAAAAAGAGAATGTACACCGGATAAAGAGTATTCTGCATTTGTTAAATCTTTTCTTATTGCAAAAGGGTTCCCAGAAGATAAATTGCAGTAAGATATAACTACCTTGGCACATAAAGTGTTGCAAAATAAAAGATGAACACATACGCAATAACTTGAAAATTTTTGTAGGAATGTGTTATAATAAAAACGAACTTAGAAGGTTCCGTGCGGCGGCACATTAAAGCTGTACTCCGGTTGGGGAGGTAAATTACTAACACTTTGTGATGCTCGGAAGGGCATCGAGCCCACACCTGGGATATATGGTGAGTCCGCGTTTGGGGCTTGAATTTCTGACGACTACTGGTGTTCGGAAGGACATCGAGGCTGACAGCCAGCATTAAAACACGCATCTTAGATTAAGACACTGGATAATGAAGATGCCGGTGTTTTTCATACTTGCAACCCCTTGACACATATGTTATAATGGGCTTGTAAAGCCCATTAGGGAACACAAAGTTCCCGGTTGGTAGAATAGAATACGGATTTTAGAGCAGTCGTGTAGTGTGTGCTATGCGGCTGCTCTTTCTTTTTGTCACGAAATTAGCCAAAACTAACCGTCACGGCTGAGGCAAAACAGTCATCACCCTGTCCGCAATCCAAGATCTCATGTTGAACACATTCGAGGTCAACAAGGTCCTCATCATCGCGCCACTGCGTGTTGCAAGGGACACATGGCCGGCTGAGATCGAGAAGTGGGATCACCTGAAAAATCTGGACATTTCAATCGTCGTGGGCGATGTGAAGACAC
>CAKSOB010000060.1 GCA_934476545.1 uncultured Eubacteriales bacterium
GAGTCTTCGTTCACCAACAACAGCATCAACAGCAAAATCAAGGTTCGCTCCCCGTCCTGCATCATGGCTTCCATTAACGTCGGTTGTGGCGAAGCAGGCACGGAGGAGGATTCTTCTGCCGGCGATGGTGGTTTTTCCGCAGGCGCAGGCTCCGGTTCTTCCCGCAAGTGCTGCTTTGCCCGATTTTGCATCTCATTCACTCGATGGATGGCTTCCTGCTGCATTTTCCGCATCTCGTTATCCATCGCAATCACCTCACAAGATCCCCTTTGACTTGAGCAACGGCAGTAACCGGAACACCTGCATCAACCGTGTCACCTCATCCAACTTTTTTTGCCGCATGGGACTAAGCATTGGACGCAGGCTATGCAGCAATCGTGTCATGTCATCCTCTTGGTGGACAGCATTCATCATGGGTAAAATCCGCAGCATCGTTTCCATCAGCTCCGGATTTTGCACAGCAGGTTCTTTTCGTTCCCCAAACAAATTCGCTAATGCCTGAATGCCGTTGTTCCCTCCGGTTGGCTGCTGTGGCGGTTCCGGCTCCTGCTTTTTCCCCAACATTCCTGCCAAGGCGCTGACCTGCTCCATCGCTTTTGGATCGTTTAACAGCTCACTCAGTTTACCTGTTAAATCATCCATGCGTTCATCCCCTTGCTATTGTAATTTCAATCGGCGCATCAGCTCCTTTGCCTCCGGAGAATCCAATAATTTCTGGGCAGCATCCCGATCATTCAAAACACGCTGTAAACTTTGTGCATCTACCGGATCTAAATTACTGATAAGCTGACTTAATTCCCCTTGCTGTGCGCCTTGTTTGAGTTGTTCCGGTGATGTTCCCAATCGTTCCGATGCAATTTTCAACAGCTTCTCCAATTCATTCTGTTCCATAAATAAGCCTCCCGGTTCATATTTTCCAGAAAATCTATTTATATCTATGGCAAAATCCTGTAAAATAGAACGGAAGCAACTTGGAAAGGGAGTGCGATTATGCGTATTTTAGTGTTATCCGACAGCCACGGAAGCCGACGAAAAGTAGAAGCTGCCGCCGCAGAGCAGCCCGAAGCCGAAGTAATTCTGCATCTGGGCGACGGTGTAGAGGACAGCGAGGATTTGACCTATCTGTATCCTGAAAAAACCATTGTGCGGGTACGAGGCAACTGTGACCGATACAGCGATCTCCCCGTTGAAGCAACGGTCACAGTCAACGGCAAAACGATTCTATTGACCCACGGACATGAATTTCGGGTAAAATATACCTCGGAGCCGCTCTTTGACCACGCTCAAGCAATCGGCGCAGACATTGTGCTGTTTGGGCATACCCACAGACCGGAAACCGGGTATCATGACGGACTCTACTGGATGAATCCCGGCGCGCTGAAGGATAACCGTTACGGGATCATCGACATTACCGAACAGAGGATTGTCACAAATCTGATGGAACTGCACACAAGATAACCGGGATAGAAAAGGAGCGGACAGCCGCTTCTTTTTCTTTTATCATTAGAAATAGGAATCTGCACAAAAATTCTACACATTGTCCCATTGACACAGGATACTTTGCATGATATTCTAAAAGTAGATTGGTATGCTTATCCAGTTCGACATGAAAAACGGAACCGTTTCTGTTCTAACTGCTCCGTTGAATCGGTACATCATACCGTGTCAAAATTAAACACAAGAAAGGCGAGATAGCTATGACAGAATATGAACGCTGGCTGGCACAGGATTTAGAGGATCAAGACCTAAACGAGGAATTGGCTTCCATTCAAGGAAACGACGAGGAAATCAACGACCGCTTCTATCAAAATTTAGCATTCGGCACCGCCGGTCTGCGTGGCGTAATCGGCGCAGGTACCAACCGAATTAACATCTATACCATAAGAAAGGCAACACAGGGTCTTTCCAATTATCTGAACAACATCGGTCCCGGCGCTTCTGTTGCCATTGCCTATGACAGCCGCATCAAATCCGATGTATTTGCCAAAGAGGCTGCTGCTACTCTGGCTGCCAACAACATCAAGGCCTATATTTATCCGGAACTGATGCCGACTCCGGCACTGTCCTTTGCAGTACGATACCTGAAATGCAATGCAGGTATCAACATTACTGCCAGCCATAACCCTGCTAAATACAACGGTTACAAAGCTTACGGCAGCGACGGCTGTCAGGTAACTTCGGAGATGGCAGACGGCATCTTGGCTGAAATCAACAAGCTGGACATCTTCTCTGACGTAAAGCACACCGACTATGACAAAGCTGTGGCAGACGGCATGATCGTTACCATTCCGGAAGAGGTAACCGAAGCCTTCCTGCAGAGAGTCCAGGAAGAAAGCATCATTGATTGCACCGGAACCGATTTCAGCGTTGTTTACACACCGCTCAACGGCGCAGGTCGTCGCTGCGTTACCACAATTCTGGATCGCATCGGCATTAAGAATGTAACTATTGTAAAAGAGCAGGAAATGCCGGACGGCAACTTCACTACCTGTCCTTATCCGAACCCGGAAATTCGAGAAGCGCTGCAAAAGGGCTTGGAACTGTGCGAAACCGTACAACCGGACTTGCTGTTGGCTACCGACCCGGACTGCGACCGTGTGGGCATTGCTGTAAAGGATACCAAGACCGGCGAATTCAAACTGCTCAGCGGTAACGAAGTAGGCGTTTTGCTGTTAGACTTTATTGCTAAGAGCCGCATGGAAGAAGGCAAAATGCCAAAAGATCCGGTTGCTGTTAAGACCATCGTTTCCACCGACTTAACCGATGAAGTGGCAAAGCATTACGGTGTACAGCTCATCAGTGTTCTCACCGGCTTTAAGTATATCGGCGATCAAATCGCAATTCTGGAAGCAAAGGGACAAGAGGACCGCTACATCTTCGGTTTTGAAGAAAGCTATGGCTATCTGTCCGGCGGCTATGTTCGGGATAAGGATGCCGTAGACGGCAGTATGCTCATTTGCCAAATGGCGGTATACTACAAGCGCAAGGGCATGACCCTGGTAGACGCTCTGGAAGCTTTGTATCAGCAGCACGGCTACTTCCTTAATAAGGTGCTGACCTTTACCTTTGAGGGCGAGTCCGGCATGATCAAGATGCGGAATATTATGGATCACCTGCGCAACAACAATCCAAAATCCTTTGCCGGCTATGATGTGATCGGCACCAGTGACTACTTGACCTCCAAGCGTGTAGACGGCACTACCGAAAGTGAAATCCACCTGCCAAAATCCAACGTACTGGAGTTCCGTTTGGCAGAGGGCAACAAGCTGATTGTCCGTCCAAGCGGCACCGAACCCAAAATCAAGGTTTATCTGTCCGGCAAGGGCAAAACCAGGGCAGACGGCGAAGCAATCATCGCAAAGATGGCAGAGCAGGCTCCTTCCCTGCTAGAGCAATAATCCCAGTCATTTTTCTGAAACCTACATATAGAAAGAGCCTCTCTTGAAACTCCGCTATGAAGCTTCGGGAGAGGCTCTTTTTTCATCCTCTTCCAAAACAAGACAAATCTTTGATTTTGTACATAAACTATTTACAAAATCACCACAATTTGTTTGAATATCGGCGAAAAGAATCGGTTATAATAAAGACAGTGAAGGGAAGCACTCGGAGGCAGACGAGAGGTTCCCTTCCACCCACGATACCCCCATCGTCGTGGCTTGTAATGTCATAATAAAACACATATCGAAAAACGGCAGGAGAGTGACCTGCCGTTTCTTTTTTATCTTTTATAAATATAGAAAAGCCGCTCTTCCTTTGGAGCGGCTTTTGTTTTGTTCTAAGAATATAAAAACGACCACCCTATTGGGTGGCCGCTTTTCTAGTGTTGGCATCTACCTATTTTCCCGGGTCGTCTCCAACCAAGTATTTTCGGCACTAATGAGCTTAACTTCTGTGTTCGGAATGGGAACAGGTGGACCCTCATCGTAATCAACACCAACTATTCATTTGTTGTGTCGCTTTTGACGACTTTTATATTCTATCATATCTTTTTAGAAAATGCAACACTTTTTTTCATTTTTTACAGATAAAAAATAAGATTCTCCGTGTAGAATCAATTTTGCTTATTTTCTTGTGAAAACACAAAAAAACAACCACCCTACTGGATGGCTGCTTTTCTAGTGTTGGCATCTACCTATTTTCCCGGGTCGTCTCCAACCAAGTATTTTCGGCACTAATGAGCTTAACTTCTGTGTTCGGAATGGGAACAGGTGGACCCTCATCGTAATCAACACCAACTATTCATTTGTGTGTCGTTCCCAACGACTTTTATATCTTATCATACCTTTTTAGAAAATGCAACACTTTTTTAAAGATTTTTTCATTTTTCTTACATTTTACGCATAATGCTTAAAATTATCCTGTTTTTCTCAAAAAAACAAGCATATTTATGGCAAGCGATTCCGAAAAATATACCTTTTCTGTTTTTGTAGTGCATTTCCTGCCAACTTATGATACAATAAACATACTTTACTTTTTAGAATTTGAGGCGTAATTATGGATTTTTGGCATTCACCGTTTCTATATTGTCTGTTTCTGTTTGGCATGGTCGGCAACTTGATCTTTCCGTATTGTTGGGGAAAAACATGGCGAGGGCACAGTCTGCTGCGAAAAGACACCATCCTCCTCAGTGATCCGGACAGCCCAGTGCGCTGGTTCCAACGAGTATGGCGGCTAATCTTGGGCATCATCTCTATCTTGGGCGGCATTATGCTGTTCCACAACATCCACAGCGGATTGTTTATCAATCAATTTGCATTATACGCCATGCTAGGCTACGGCATCTTCGGGTGTATCCTGCCGGCTGTGTTCAGTTTGACGGACATTAAATACGTAGAGTCCCGCATTGCAAAGGTACACAATCTCTTTTATATGTTCGGTCACATTTGTCTGCAAATTGCCGCTCTGTGCATGACCGGTATTGCCTTTGAGCAAGGGGATTTCATGCGGGGTGCGATTTTCTCCATCCTGTGCTTGGTTACCATTTTCCTCTACATGATTTACAATATGTCCGACCGGTTGGAGTGCCGAGATACCATCATTGGTTACGAAGGCGTTTGGGAGTTTCTGTTCCACATCTCGGTATACTTCCCCATTGGCTACACCACCGTACAATTTCTTCTTTCTTAATCTAACCCCGCAGTGAGAATTCTGTTCCCGCTGCGGGGTTTCATATTCCGATTTGTATTATTTATCATTTTATAACAAATTGTATTTTTAGAAAAGAAACTCAAACACCGTCGCCTTTCCCCTTTTATCCATGATTATTCACAAAAAATACTTGACTTCCCGAAAAAAACGGAGTACCATTACGATACAATCTACTGATATTTAAGGGGGTTTTGATATGAAAAAGTTAAGCATTCTGCTCATTATGGGTGCGCTGTGTGCCGGTCTGTTGGTCGGTTGCGGCGCTACCGACACAGAGAGCAACGTTTCTTCCGACAGCGCTTCTACCGTTTCTTCCGAAGTATCCTCTGCAACAGATACTTCCAGTACAGAAGCATCCTCCACACCAGATTCCTCCACAGAGGAATCCACCGACCCAACACCGTCCACCGGTGACGATGCCAGCGTAGAAATGATTTTGGATGAAATAAGAGGCGATAACATCGGTCAGTTCGTTAAGATTGTAGGCGCAGACAACAGCGCTGTTCAGACAATCAACAGCGAAATTGAGAGCCTGATGGCGCAGTACCAAACAGAGTCCACCAAGGGGGACGGCTCTTGGGCGGAGTACCAAACCTACGTCGATAAGGACAGCAAATACCTGAACATTGTCATGCTGTATAATGTATACCCAACCTATGGCAATCAGGGCAACTTGGCTTCCTTTACTTATGACATGGGGAACGAAACCATAGTCAGCACCGCTGATGTAGAGCGCATGACCGGCAAAACCGAAAGCGCCATCCGCTCCGCTTTTGAGAGCTACTATCGGGATAGCAATACCGCACATCAATACCGTGAAGTAACCCAGTTTACCGTTGCAGGTGCCTCCGCTTACGAAAACGGTCAGGCAGATATTTATCTGGCAGTGACCACCGACGACAAGGCAGACGCTCCACCGGAATACCAAACCTCCTCCAACAAGGAGTTGTACATCTTCCACAGCGATGACGCCAGCTTTGAATTGGTTCAGGGTGACAACCTATTTATCAACAACGGTCGCCAAGCATTCTAATTTTACAAGTTCCACGCACTGCTCTTTTGAGTGGTGCGTTTTCTTTTTACAATTTTTTCATAAATTGTAAATCTCCCTGTCTTTTTTCGTAGAACTATGGTATACTTACAAATGATGCTATCATCTGCATTTGTAGATATACTACATAGAATGGAGAAGTACCATGACAACTGAACAAATCCTCATGCTGGTCACTATTGGAGGGTATCTGGTTATCATGCTGCTGATTGGCGTATGGTTCTCCCGGCGCAACAACTCCGTCGATGATTTCTATCTCGGCGGCAGAAAGCTGGGTCCGTTCGTCACAGCCATGAGCGCAGAAGCCTCTGATATGAGCAGCTGGCTGTTGATGGGTTTGCCAGGCGTAGCCTACGCTACCGGCTTGGCAGATGCCACTTGGACAGCCATTGGACTGGCGATCGGAACCTATCTAAACTGGCTGATCGTCTCCAAACGACTCCGGAATTACTCTCATGTGTGCAACAACTCGATTACCATTCCGGACTTCTTCTCGAACCGCTATCGAGATAAGTACAAGATTCTGATGGCGATTGCGGCGGTGATTATCATTATCTTCTTTGTGCCTTACACAGCGTCCGGCTTTGCTGCTTGCGGCAAGCTGTTCTCCTCTCTGTTTGGCATTGATTATCACTTGGCTATGATTATTAGCGCCGTCGTCATCGTGTTTTACACCTCCTTTGGCGGCTTCTCGGCAGCAAGTACCACCGACTTTATTCAAGGCATTGTTATGACCATTGCCCTGTTTATTGTGTTTGGCTTTGGCATTGCTGTTGCCGGCGGTCCCAACGCAGTGGTGGACAACGCCACCGCTCTCCCGGGCTATTTGGACTTGACGCAGGTTTTCAATGCAGAAACCAACAGCGCCGAGCCATACTCCATCCTGAAGATTGCCTCCACACTGGCTTGGGGACTGGGCTACTTCGGTATGCCGCACGTTCTCCTGCGCTTTATGGCGATTGACGACAGCAAAAAGCTGAAAACCTCTCGCCGTGTGGCAACCATCTGGGTTGTCATTTCTCTGGCGGTTGCCATTTCCATCGGTATCATCGGTTTGGCGATGGTGAATAACGGCGCTATGCAGCCGCTCAGCGACCCGGAAACCATTATCGTGGTCATTGCCGACCTGCTGAGCAAAAACGGTTGGCTGGCAGCGCTGGTGGGCGGTTTGATTCTGGCAGGTATTCTGGCCTCCACCATGTCTACCGCAGACTCTCAGCTTTTGGCAGCCTCCTCCAGTGTATCGGAGAACATCATCAGCGGTCTGTTCCGCATCAAAACCTCCAAGCGTGCTTCCATGATTATTGCGAAAGTAACCTTGGTGCTGATTGCTGCGGTTGCGGTGGTTCTGGCTTGGGACAAGAACAGCTCGGTCTTCCAAATTGTGTCCTTTGCTTGGGCAGGTTTTGGCGCCACCTTCGGTCCCGTTGTGCTGTTGGCACTGTTCTGGAAGCGCAGCACCATGTGGGGCGCCCTCTCCGGCATGGTTGTGGGCGGCGCAATGGTATTCATCTGGAAGTACCTGATTGCCCCGTTGGGCGGCGTTCTGGGCATTTATGAACTGCTGCCTGCATTCCTTGCAGCCATCATCGTGAACATTGTGGTAAGCCTGTTGACTAAGAAACCGTCACAGGATGTACTGGATGAGTTTGACGCTGTAAAAGCAATGAAATAATTTCATAACACAAAAAACACCCTCGACTCGCTTGAGTCGGGGGTGTTTCATTTTGCTCTATCTTAAGCAAATAATTCAGCCACTAGTTATATCCATGAACTATACAAAGTTAAAGAGCGATTATCATACTGCGATCCGATTCCATAAAGTAACGTCATTATAGAATTGAATTCATTGTCATCTCTTTTCCAACCTGTTTCTGGTGTATAGATATAAGTACCATCAGAAGATGCGAAGTTGTCATCAAAGAATATAAATCCTATTTTCTCAATTTCATATTCTTTCCGTTTATCGGTTGGATCTCCAAAAATAATAATTGTAGCATAATTACTATCAAATTGACATGAACTTCCTACTTGGTACACATATGCACTATGATCTACTTTGCCTGTAGTATTATTTGCTAACTTTTTCCAACTAGATGGTGTTCCACCTGGATCTACCATAAACTCTGCTGTTTTTGCAGACACCACTGTTTGAAAAGTTTTAAGGTCATTCAAACGCTTTGCCTCTTTGGCTTGCCCAATATAGTTCATCAACAGTGGCACCATTACCGCTGCCAAAATTAAGATGATAACAATCACTACGATTAACTCTACCAGGGTAAAGCCTTTCTTGCCGTTCTTTCGCCGTTGTAACTTTGCCGTTAGTGTGTTCATGCACTTCACCTTCTCTGTTGTTTTGCGTTTTTTCGTTTTTAGTATAGCAAGTTTTTCGGCAAAAAGCAAGAGCCATCGGCAATTTTTACCGATGGCTCTTAGTCTATAATAGACACACTCAAAACTGAATAAAGCTACTAGAATGAAAATGGCAAGAGGTAAATCTACATCACAAGAATAATCTTATG